>JAPKCM010000124.1 GCA_028822935.1 Akkermansiaceae bacterium | reverse complement strand
TCGTCGGCATCGGCGCCCTCGGCATGACCATGGTCATCACCAGCGGCGGCATCGATCTCAGCGCCGGCTCGACCATCGCCCTAAGCTCCGTCGCCTGCGCCCTGACCATCAACGCGTTCGCCTCCGGCGGAGATCCCGCGACCATCGGAGCGCTTGGAATGGGAGTTGCCGCAATCGTCGCCATGGCCACCGGTGCCGCGACTGGGGCCTTCAATGGAAGCGTCTCGTGCCTCTTGAGAATCCCCCCTTTCATCGTTACCCTCGGCACCATGCTGATCGCTCGGGGCGCGGCCGAAGGGATCGCCAAGCAATCGCAGGTTCGGACACCGGAGAATGCCCTCCAGAATTTCATGCAGCGCAAACCAGACCCTGAATGGCTCTTCTTGGCCCCCGGCGTCTGGATCACCCTCGCTCTCCTTATCGGCGTCGGCATCACGATGCGCTACACCGTCTTTGGACGCTATATCTACGCGCTCGGCTCCAACGAATCGACCGCGCGTCTCTGCGGCATCCCGATCGCCAGAACCCGCATTCTCATCTATACCCTCTGTGGGACGCTCATGGGAATTTCAGGCGTGATGTCTTACGCCTTCCTCGGCAGTGGCGACCCCACGACCGCAGTCGCCAAAGAACTCGACATCATCGCCGCAGTCGTCATTGGCGGTGGGTCACTCAGCGGCGGACAAGGCAGCCCAATCGGAAGTATCGCCGGCGCCCTAATCATGACCTTGCTCGTCAGCGGCTGCTCGATGCTCAACGTCCCGGATTACTCCCAAAAAATCATCATCGGCTTCATCATCATCGGTGCCGTGGCAGTCGATACCTGGAAGACCCGCCGGCAGGCGGCGGGCTAGCTCGATCGCCCCTGCGAACCCGCACCCTTGTCCGTCCTTGCTATGGAATGGAGGAATCACTAAACTTCCCTAAATGCCCGAGTCCACCAACCCTTCACCGCTCTCCGACCTCGACGAATGGGAGGACGATCTGCAACGACGATACCCCGAATCTGAGAAGGAACCCGATGCCTTCCGCGACTATGACGCTGGCACCCGGCCAAGCGTCAAAGAATTCTACCGACTCAACCACCGCTACCAGACCCTGAAATTTTCCCAGGAAAAACGCGCCGAGTTCCTGCCACTCAAAAAGCGCGAGATGACAATCTGGGAAGCGCTGGAGTATCTCAACACACTCGTCGACGACAGCGACCCCGACATCGAACTGCCACAGATCGAACACCTCCTCCAAACGGCCGAGGCGATCCGCCGTGACGGCCATCCACGCTGGTTTATCCTCACTGGCTTGATCCACGACCTCGGGAAAATTCTCTGCCTCTACGACGAACCACAGTGGGCCGTCGTCGGCGACACTTTCCCGCTTGGCTGTCGATTTTCAGAAAAAATCGTCTTCCACAAATTCTTCGAGGACAATCCCGATTCTGGAGTCCCCGGCTACGCGACCCGCAACGGCATCTACACCGAGGGATGCGGACTCGATCGAGTAACGATGTCCTGGGGACACGACGAATACCTCTACCACGTGGTCAAAGACGGACTCCCCGATCCAGCGCTCTACATTATTCGCTATCACTCCTTCTACGCCGCGCACAAGGAGGGAGAATACGCCCACCTCATGAACGATCATGACCGCGAACTGTTCGATTGGGTGCGTAAGTTTAACCTCTACGATCTCTACACCAAAAGCAGCGAACGCGTCGATGTCGATGCTCTCCGACCGTTCTATGACGAACTGATCAACGACTTCCTACCTGGAAAGCTATCGTGGTAAGAGCACTCCTCTTCCTTCTCTTCGTCGCAACGGCCGTCGGGCAGGAGCCTTTGCCAAAGGCGCACGCCCATAACGACTACAAACACAAGCGTCCCTTACTCGATGCCCTCACGCATGGATTCTGCGGCGTCGAAGCGGACATCTACCTGGTCGACGGAAAACTCCTAGTCGCACATGATCGCGGGGATCTAAAACCAGAGCGCACCTTGCAGGCTCTTTACCTTGATCCCCTGCGCAAGCGCGTGAAGGAGAACGAGGGACAAGTCCACAGCGAGAAAAAGACGAAGTTCACCCTCCTGATTGATATTAAATCAGACGGGAAAGCGACCTATCGCGCCCTCAGTAAAGTCCTCGCGAGATACCGCGAAATTCTAACAGAAACTAAGGATGGGAAAACTACCCACCGCGCTATCACAGCCGTGATCAGCGGAAACCGAGCTATGCAGATCATCGCCGCCGACAATCCGCGCTTCGCTGGCATCGACGGGCGCCTGAGCGATCAAGAATCAAAGTATCCCAGCAATCTACTGCCCCTGATCAGCGATCGTTGGAGCAGCCATTTCAATTGGAATGGTAAAGACGAAATGCCCGCCGATCAGCGCCAAAAACTGCGCAACATCGTCAAAAAAGCACACACCAGCGACCGTCGTGTCCGTTTTTGGGCAACCCCGGAGAAGGTCTCGGTGTGGCGCGAGCTCCAAGCCGCCGGAGTCGACCTAATCAACACAGACGATCTCGCCGGATTGCAGAAATTCTTGACGGCGACCGGCAACTAAAACGGCCTCTCGGACCGATCTACGGCGATACCCCAAGACCGCCCGAAGCAGTCTCAAACCCCATCCGGTCTTCAACTAGCCTAGAAGCCAGCGTTCACGGTTCTCTGCAACAAACTGATCGTCGTTCAGCTCCGGATAAGCGGCATAGACTCGATCAATTTCTGCCAACTGACCTTCACCAAGGCCTTCGTGATAATCCAAGCACCAAATCCCTTCGAGCAAACCCTGGCGCCGAAGCACTTCATGGAGGCCGGCGATACAGCCACCGAAGCCATTCCTCGAATCGTTTCCGGTCCAAGCGAACCTTTACCTGCGTCACCACGCCAATGGCGATCAATGCCGGGCGCTCATCACCAAAGAACTCACCTTCGACCTCGCTCCAGTCGCCGACCTCTACGGCCAACCCGGCCCCATTATCCTCAACGTTCACAACTACGAACAGGGCGGACGCGTCCAGGTGAGGTGGGATCGATAACCCCTCTCTCCCGTCTCTGATCCCAAGCGATCCACTCAAAGGAAAATCCTAGTAATACAATTCGCACTTTCGTTTTCAGAGCGACAGCTCTGATTTTGGCAACTGTTGAAAATTACCCCCTATTGCTTCGAAGAAGAATCACTCTTGCGACGATAATAGTGTCCATTCGCGTTCAGCTTCTTATGGTTACCTCTCCACAAGGAATCCAGACTACACCGATGAAAAAAAACCTCACCAAAATCCTCGCTCTTATTTCCTTCGCCACCATCACCCCGTCATCCTTCGCCGACGTCTTCGAGCTCCGCACTTACACCACTAACGAAGGCAAGCTCGACGCCCTCAACGCCCGCTTCCGCGACCACACCGTCGCCCTCTTCAAAAAGCACGGCATTGAATCCGTCGGCTACTGGGTCCCCACCGACGACGAAAAATCTAAGAACACCCTCATCTACGTCATCAAACACGAAAGCCGCGATGCCGCCAAAGCATCCTGGCAAGCTTTCATCTCCGACCCCGAATGGAAAAAGGCCGCTGCCGAATCCCAGAAGGACGGCAAGATCCTCGCCAAATCTCCCGAGTCCGTTTACATGGAGAGCACGGACTACTCGCCAACTTGGAGCAACGCCGAAAAGCCCGGTAGCGACGCCGCCTTCGAACTCCGCATCTACAAAGCCGCCGAAGGCAAACTCGGAAAGCTCGACGCCCGCTTCCGCGACCACACCATCAAGCTCTTCGCTCGTCACGGCATTCAGTCCGTCGCCTACTGGCACCCCACCGACAAACCGGACTCGAAGGACACCCTCGTTTACATCATCCGCCACGACAGCTCCGCCGCGGCCAAAAAATCGTGGAAAGCCTTCGGCACCGACCCCGAATGGAAAAAAGCCGCCAGCGAGTCCGGCGTCGGACGCCTCGCCACCCGTCCCGAATCCATCTACATGACCGCCACCGACTACTCAGCAATTCGCTGAGAGCCTGACGACGGATTCGCGTGCCCAGCAAAGCATGTCATATTGCCCATCTCTTTTGTCATACCCTCGTGATTGATTAGGCGATAGCCTTGCTCGAAAGGACTCCCCGCAAAAGCGCCCCACTCAAAAAGAAAAATTCTGCGTTGCCGATCAACGGCCACGCAGCCTCAAGTAGATTCTGGTCTGCTCCGGGCTGATCGGATCCGCTACCCGGACAGTGACCGTTGCCGTGCCATCACCGTTGTCGATACTGGACACCAATTCGGTCAGGGACGGATTGCCCGACCAGGTAGCGAGATCAGTGGAGACCTCGACCGTCAGCACACCATCGGCATCGGCGCTTTTGTTAAATATTAAGGTCAGGTAGTCGTCGGTGGATCCGTCGATCTCGATTGCCTGAACTGAAGCCATCGGCACCGGGGCGTCGGATGGATCCACCGGGCTCGATCCGTAGAGGAACTCGAAAAAGTTGATGATCAGGTCGCCATCGTCGTCGTCGAGCGTCCCGCCTTGGAGATTGAACCCTGCCGCCCAAGAATCGTAAGTGATTCCCGACGGATCGGCTGCCCCAGGCGACCCGCCAAAATTACGGCTAGCCGTCCAGTTGCCGGAATCAGCGTGATCCGGGTTGGTCGCCGCATCGATGAGCACGAGGCTGGATCCATCGCCATCTGCGGTGGCCGGCCACGGAGCCTGGTCGTTGTAAATGAAATCTTTGATCGCTTCGACCCCGCTGCCTAAAATGACGATCTGCTCGCCGTCGTTGCTGAGGCGGCCGGTGTACTCGAACGACGGCACCGCAGGTGAGCCATACCTCGCCTCGAAGGCGACGCGATTGCGCACCAAGAGCAACCGCTCCCCCACCCTCAGCACAACGTTGTCGGGAAGATTAAAATTGATGCCGGCGCCGAAGCGCACATCGTTCATATCGAGTGCACTGCCGCCAATGTTGAGCATCTCCAGGAACTCGAAATCGTCACGGTCCGAGCTGGCCGCCAGCTCCTCCGGCGTGGTCGGGTTTGCCGGGCGGTAGTGGAACTCGGAGACGACGAGGTTGCTCGCGTCCGCTGGCACCGTGTCGATGCTAAAGAACGCCTCGTTGAGCGCGCTCCATTGCCCATTGGTGCTGTTGTAGGCTCGCGCCCGTATCAGGGACGGCTGGCTGAGGACAAACGGGTCGGTGACGTTGTCGCCGACGCCCACGTTAGAGGTCTGGCCTCGCAGGGTGAGATCCATGCGGGTATCGGAGCT
>JAPKCM010000073.1 GCA_028822935.1 Akkermansiaceae bacterium | reverse complement strand
GACACCTTCTTCTACAGGTTGGGTGTTCAGTAATCACTAATTCGGGCAATCGAACTGCAATCAAAACCCGGGCGATGCGTGACAAGCTACGCACCGAGGAGGGAAAGGCGTTGTATGGAAGGCGCACTTCCGGGTTGAAACCACCGATGGAAAAATCCTTTTTAAAGGAACTTCCCGTGATTCTTTCAGTTTGATAAAGCATCAACCGTAGCTGCTTATTTATAGCGCTTTATTCCCCCAACAAAAATGCCTCGACCCCTTTCTTTTCAGCTCTTCCTTGGCACACTTTGCATGCTTCCGGCCTTCTCCGCAGAAGGGCCGATCAAAGCTGCCATGCCGGAGCAGCATGCTAAAGTTTTCAAGACCTACTGCTACGATTGCCACGATGCTTTTTCTGAAGAAGGAAATTTGAATCTCGAGGACATCCCCTTCAACATGGGGAAAGACATCCCTACCGCTTCCCTTTGGCAAAAAATTCTCGATGCCGTGAACTCTGGTGAAATGCCACCACACGACGAAAAGCAAATCTCTGCGGAACACAAAACCGCTTTCCTCGAAGACCTCTCAGTCCAGATCGTCAACGCTCGAAAAATCCTCACCGATAACGGCGGAGTCATCACGATGCGTCGCCTCAATCAACGCGAATATTCGAACACCATCGAGTCACTCCTCGGAGTCACTCCCAATGTCTCGAACCTTCCAGCCGATGAAGCCGACCACGGCTTCGACACCGCCGGAGCTTCCCTCTTCTTCTCGCCCGATCAGCTCGAACAATATCTCGCCTCTGCCAAAGACTCTCTCGAGCTCGCCTTCGCCGGAATCCGGAAAATCGTTCCTCATAGGCAGCGCGTCGAACCAGAAATCGAAGCCAACGAAAGACACTCCAAAACACTCGCTGATTACCAAGATAGACTCTTCCGCGTGAAAGCCTACCAATCTCAAAAGAAGAAGCCACCCAGCGCCTTCGGCTTTCTTGACACCCACCAAATCAGAAAGACCAGGGTCAACGCAAGAAATTGGAGTATCCAGCTTGAGGACTATTTTAAACGTCCGGAAACAAAAACCGGAGCCACCTCGATCCAGACGATCAAGGGCGGTGGCATGCAGCGCATCCGCTTCAACCCTCTCAGCCATAGGGGCGAGGGGAAATACATCATCCGTATCCGCATCGGAGCTTATCCCGAAGCCAGTGAACGCCTCAAATACATCGAGATTTCCCGAAATCGCCCAGGCGAATCCGGTGTCGAGCGCCTCGGCTGGCGTAAGGTCCACGGCACTGTCGAAAATCCTGAAATCATCGAATTTATCGTCGATAACCCTCCCAACGAGCGCATCAGCTACATCATCTCCCCGCGCACACACCAAGGCAGAGGTGATAAAAACCTCTGGACCATCAACTTTTATAAAAACGGCTACGGCACCATCCCCGGAACCTGGATGGACTGGGCCGAGATCGAAGGCCCCATCGCCAAGCCCCAAGTTGAAAACGAAAAACCTAAGCTCACAGAAACCCTCTTCCCCCGCCCAAAAGATTGGTCAGAAAAACAATACGCTCAAGAAGTCATCAGCCGCTTCGCCACCCGCGCCTTCCGAGGTGAACAACCATCCGAAGAATACCTCGAGAAACTCTTCCAACAATTCACCGCCGTGCGTGAAAAAGGAGCGAAGGTCAACCAAGCCCTCATCAATCCGCTCTCCATCATCCTCACCTCTCCAAATTTTCTCTACATGGTCGAGTCCAGCGGCAGCGAGGGACTCCTCACCCCGCAAGAGCTCGCCGTTCGCCTTTCATATTTCCTCTGGAGTGCTCCTCCCGATGAAGAGCTCTTCGTAAACGCAAACGACGGAACTTTAACCGATCCCATCGTTCTCGCAGCACAAACGAAACGCCTCCTGGAAGACGAACGCTCCAATCGTTTTATTGAAAGCTTCACTCACCAATGGCTCGATATGGCCCGCCTCGATATGTTCGAGTTCAAAGGAGGCCTCTATCCTAAATTTGACAATGCCACTCGCGAAAGCGCCCGTCAGGAAATCTACGAGACATTCCGTCACATCATGGACGAGAAGCTCTCGCTCCATACCCTCCTCGAAGCTGACTTCGTCGTCATCAATGACATCCTCGCTGATTTCTACGACCTAACTGATACCAAAAGCTCTGAGTTTAAAAAAATCGCTCTTCCTAAAGATTCACCTCGTGGAGGACTCCTCGGAACCGCCGCCGTTCTTGCCATGGGTTCCGATGGCATCCGCTCCTCACCCGTCGAGCGCGGAGCTTGGGTTCTGCGTTACCTTCTCAACGACCCTCCACCACCCGCTCCTGCCAACGTCCCGCAGCTCAACCGACTCGAAGATAAAATCCTCTCCGCCCGTGAACTCCAGAAAGCCCACATGGAAGAACCACAGTGCGCGCAGTGTCATAACAAGATCGACCCCATCGGCTACGGACTCGAAAACTTCAACGCTGCAGGCGAATGGCGGGCTGAAGAATTAGTTCCCGCTGGCAAAGGGATCCTAAAAAATAAATTTAAAAAATTCGCCATCCAACCCGCTGGAAAGCTCCGCGACGGTACTGTCTTCAACGACTACCACGAACTCAAAAAAATTATTGCTCAACGAAGCGACGGCTTCACCCAAGGCTTCACCGAGGCCCTCATTGCCTACGGTCTCGGCCGCCCCTACGGCTTCACCGACTACGACCTAGCCGCTAAAATCCAAAGCAAGGCCCAAGACAACTCTCCCGAGATCAGCGAACTTATCCACGCCCTCGTTCAATCGAAACAATTTCAAACCAAGTAGCCATGACCCAGTCTCAAACCCGTCGCGCTTTCCTGCATAGTAGTAAAGCTCTCGTCGCGCTCCCCTTTCTTGAGTCACTCGGTCTTGCAAAAACAGTCACCGCAACTGCGGCCACTGCTCCAAAGCGTATGGTCTACCTCGGCATGGGATTCGGAGTTACCGCTGACACTTGGTATCCTGAGCTCGATGAAATCGGCCGCGGTTACGTATTTCCGAAAATTCTTAAGCCACTTGCGAAACATCAAGACGACCTCACCTTTATCCAGAACCTCGAGCACCAGTTCTCGAATGATGGTCACAGTGGTTCCACCTTCTGGCTCACCGGAGCAAACCGTTACGCCATCGCTGGCCAAAGCTTCCATAATACGATCTCAGCAGACCAAGTCGCCGCCGAGCATCTTGGAAAAGACACACGCTTCACCTCCATCCAACTCGCCAGTCAAAGCTCGGGCTCAAATGCCGACGGCCACGGACCCGGACTCTCGCTCGCTTGGAACAAGCACGGTAAGCCCGTCTCCGCGCTCAACACTCCAGTCTCCGCATTCCACCGCCTTTTTTCCGATGAAACGATGCCCCTCGAACAACGCCAAAAGCTCCTCGACGAGCAAAGGAGTGTTCTAGACACAGTCCTCTCTGATGCTCGCTCCGTGAACCGGAAGATTAACAAAGGAGACGCCGATAAGCTCGACGAATACTTCCAGTCGATCCGCGAAATCGAAATCCGTCTCACCAAAGAAGAGCAGTGGCTTGAGGTCCCTAAGAAAATGCCTAACCCCGCCCTTAAGGCTCCAGAAGAGTCCATGGAAGGCGTAGAAGAAATGCGAATGATGTTCGATATCATGTTTGCTGCGATGCAAGTCGACGCCACCCGCGTCCTCTCCTATCGCATGCCCGTCAACAGCGTCATTTCCAGTCTCGGTGCCGGCATCAGTGCCCACAGCATGAGCCACTACTCCGCAGGCGAGCGCCGCCAAGTCTCTGAGATGCGTGACCGCACAAACGCGAAAGTCCTCGCCGACTTTATCGACAAACTCAAAGCCTCCAAGGAGACCAACGGCACCTCCCTTTTCGACAACTCCACCATCACCATGGGAAGTAATCTCCGCAGCGTCCACAGCCTCGGAAACTGTCCCACCATCGTCACCGGCGGCGGCTCCGGAATCAAACACGGCCGCCACCTCGTCATGCGCGACAAAAAAACTCCCCTCTGTAACCTCTGGCTCAGCCAACTCCAAGGATCTGGAATCGATATCAAATCCCACGGTGACTCCACCGGCAATATCCCAGAACTCTTCGAAGCTTAAGACCGTGCGATCTTTCCTGCTCTCTCTCGCCCTCCTGTCCCTCAGCCCAGCCGCAGAACAGTGGGCGCTCCTTTCTCTCGGCAAGGATCAGGAAATTAAAGCTTACCGCCTTCATGAAGACGGAAGCCTCGGACACCCCAAAACCATCACGACCGGAGGTTCACCTTCCTGCATGACGGTCTCCCAAAACCATCGGATACTCTACGTTGCGATGAAAAAGTCCAAATCAATCGCCACCTACAAGATCGGAAAAGGAGCCACCCTCACCCCACTCAGCGAAACCCTAGTCGGCGAAGACGCCTCCTACCTCACCATCCATCCCTCCGGTAAGTATCTCCTCAGCTCATACTACCAAGCTGGTAAAGCAGCCGTCCACCGAATCAACGCAGATGGTTCACTTTCCAACATGCCCCTCCAAATGATCGAGACCGATGAGCGCGCCCACGCCATCAGCCTCGACCCCTCCGGCCAGTTCGCCTTCGTCCCACACACGCGGCCCAACTCGATTCATCAATTTCGCTTCGATCCTAAAAAAGGAATCCTCTCCCCCAACTCAACCCCAATCCTCCAGCGCGAGGAAAACTCCGGCCCTCGCCACCTCGCGATTCACCCGAGTAATCAGCACGCCTACGGAAGTGATGAGCAAGGACGCGCCGTCACCACCTATCGCCTCGATCAGAGGAAAGGCCTCCTAAAAACCGTCGAAACCATCCTCACTCACCCACCAGCGCCCTATGAGGGCAAGCACTCCACCTCGGATATCCACGTCCATCCTTCCGGAAAATTCGTCTACCTCGCAAACCGTGGCTACAACGTCATCGCGCCCTTCACCATCGACCCCGCGACTTCGAAGCTCACCGCCCTCACCCGCGTCCCCACCGAAGAAGTCACTCGCTCCTTCGGCATCTCACCTGATGGAAAGTTCCTCATCTCCGCCGGCCAAAAATCAGGAAACATCGCCACCTTCCAAATCGAACCCGATGGAAATCTCACCCGCCTCAGCACCACCCCAGCGGGTAAAAATCCTTGGTGGGTTCAAATCGTAGAACTTCCAGACGCCAGCGCTTCCATCGAAATCGGACAAGGAACGATGGCCAGAGAAATCACCTCCGCACTTCTACAAACTCGTCTTACTGAAAGAAAACACCTCAATGAAAATGGCGACCTTCCAGGAGCCACCGGTATCATCTCTTTCTAGTGGTCATTGGACAAAGACTTCTCTTCTTCCAAGAAGTCACCTTTTCAGAACACAAATCCCGCGAACGATTTCATTGTTTGAGTTCATCTTGAGTATCTCAAACCGAGTCAAAAATATTTCTACGCGGAAGGTGCTCTAGCAACGAAGGACTGCACGCCAGGACCGTCTATCAACAAAGCAACAGACGGATTAATTGAATTTCTAGATTTAGCTAGGGTATCATACACGTCACTATTTCTCGCAATATGAGGTTTTTCCATCCCTTCTTAATTCTACCCTTATGCATTCCGCTTCAGTCCGCCATCGAGATCACTGAATTTTCCGCCAATCCGGCTGAAAATATCGCCGATAGTGACGGAGACTTCCCTGATTGGATCGAACTCTGCAACACTGGCGCCGCTACCGAGTCCACCGCTGGTTACACCCTTTCCGATGATGCTGATGACCCTGGTAAGTGGCCACTTCTTCCTATTGATCTCGCAGCCGGAGAATTTCTCATCGTCTTTGCTTCACAAAAAAATCGTCGAGTCGCTGGAGAAGAACTTCACACCAATTTTTCACTCTCTACAAACGGCGAGCATCTCGGCCTTTATGATTCTACTGGAACCGCAACAAGCAAATATAAGTTCCCTCCACAGTTTTTTGGAATCAGTTATGGCTCGGAAGGCTACTTCGCCACACCCACTCCTGACGCTGAAAATGGCGGAATCGATTTCACTGACTACGTGCGCGATACGAAGTTCAGCATCGACCGTGGCTTTTACGACGCCCCCTTCTCATTAGAGATTACAACTTCCACTCCCGGTGCAGAAATCTACTACACCACCGACGGTACTGAACCCTCTCCTGCCACGGGAACTCTCTTCAGCACTTCGATTTCAATCACCACTACGACTGTCGTCAGAGCCATCGCCACGAAAGCCGACTTAATCAGCAGCAACGTAGATTCCCAGAGTTACTTCTTCCTCGCGGATGTCATCAATCAGACGAATTCTCCCGACGGCTTTCCTGCAACCTGGGGAATCGATAACTCCACCAATAACGGAGCAACTAATCTCCCCCGCCCTGCCGACTACGAAATGGATCCACGCGTGATCACAAAATTTGGCGAAGGAGAAGCAATCGCAGCTCTCCGCCGTCACCCGACCATCTCCGTGGTGATGACTCCAAATGATCTTTGGAACGAGAGTATCAATTCTTCCGATGGTGGAATTTACCCCAACCCCTACGGCGGTACTGGTAGCCAATTCCGCACCAATATGGGCGAGCCTCGTGAGTGGGAGCGACCTTGCTCAGTAGAATTCATCGGCTTCGAGAAAGTCCCTTCTAAGAAAGTGAACGCCGGTATTCGTATTGCGGGAAACTTTGCCCGTCACCCGAACCGCTACAAACATCACTTCCGCCTGACTTCACGTCGTGATTACGGCGACTCCAAGTTTAAAGGCGAACTCTTCTCACGTACGGATGTCGACACCTTCGATGACTTCATTCTGCGTGGCGGAAATAGCGAAAGCTGGACCTTCCCAGGCGCTACCGGAAACGGACCAAGAACCCGCTCGACGGTGCAATATATCCGCGATCAATATTATAAAGACGCCCAGATTGACATGGGAAATCTTTCGGCGTCACAGGAATATTTCCACCTCTATCTCAATGGCGTTTACTGGGGGTTATACACCCTGATCGAGCGCGTCGATGCCCACTTCCTTTCTCAACATCTCGGCGGCGAGGAAGAAGACTTTGATGTTATAAAGCAGGCCAACGTCCTCAGTGATGGAAGCCGCGATGACTGGGAAGCAATGTATGCCATTTCAAGAGCAGGCGTATCAGATAACGCGGGCTACGCCGCCATTCAGAAATACTTAGATCTTGATAACTTCATAGACTACATGGTCTTTAATTTCTGGGCTGGCACAGTTGACTGGAGAAATAACTGGCGCGCCGGACGCCGCAGCCGCAATGCTGATGGCTTGGGTTTCGGTTACCAATTCTACAACTGGGATGGCGAACGCGGGCTAGGCGATCAAGGAGGTAATAGAACCTATACCTACAATAACACCACGACAGCACGCTCCTGGTTCTACCACCCGAATGAAATACACCACGATCTCAAGCTCAATCCTGAGTATCAGATGCGCTTCGCTGACCGCGTGCAGAAGCACCTTTTCAATAACGGAACTCTCTCTCCAGAACGTGCCACTCTTCTCTACAACGAACGAATCGATGAAGTCCGTCCGTCTCTCATCACGGAATCTGCCCGCTGGGGAGATCTCCAACGCGCAGCCAACCCCTACACCACGGAAAACGAGTGGCAGGTGACGGTCGACTACATGAACGATAGCTTTTTCCCGCTCCGGAATTCTGTCGTCATTAACCAGTTCCGAGTCGGTGGAGTTTTCCCACACATCGATGCACCGACTCTCAGCCAACACGGCGGACAAGTCCCCGATGGCTTCCCTCTTTTAATCTCCGCTAACAATGGCATCATCTACTTCACGACCGATGGCACCGACCCTCGCCTCGCAGGTGGAGATGTTAACTCCACAGCGCAAATCAGCACCGGAGGATTCGAGAGCAACGCCTTGATCCAAAGCGGCTCAACGTGGCAGTATAACGATGACGATATGCCCATCGGCACCAGCTGGAAAGAATCCGCCTTCAATGACAACTCATGGAAAACGGGCGCGGCGCCACTCGGCTACGGCGGAGTGACGAACACCACCATCGCTACCACTCTGGCAGACACCCCGGTCGTCACCGCATATTTCCGCCAACAATTCGAACTTATCGATACCTCGAAAATTGTCGGAGCTTACTTCGAAGCCAACCTTGACGGAGGAGGAATCTTCTACATCAACGGAATCGAAGTCTTACGCGACAACATAGCCGCCGGCGTATTCACCCACGCTACCCCTTCCATCTCTGATGGAAATGAAGGAGTCTTTGATCACTTCGATCTCCCAACCGAATATTTCATCAACGGAACCAACACCCTCGCAATCGAGCTTCACAATGTCCGAGCGTCCAGCAGCGACATGGGACTCGATCTTCGCCTCTTCGTCTCTAAAATCACCGAGCCCGACGTCAATATTTCCTCCGCTCAAACAATCAAAACCCGCGCTTATGACGGTACAGAATGGAGCGCACTCACTGAGGTATTTTTCTACATCGGTGATCCGGCATCTTCGGAAAACATCGTCGTATCCGAAATCTACTATCAACCCGTAGGAGAGGCCGAAAACGAATTCATCGAACTCCTTAACATCAGCGATTCACTCGTCAGCTTTGCCAATGTGAAATTCAACAATGGCATCGACCACGCCTTCCCCATCGACTTCGTCATCACGCCTGGCGAACGGGTCGTCCTTCAAAAAAATGGTACAATTCAATACGCAGGCATGCTGAGTAATGCAGGAGAAAGAATTCGTCTTGAAGCCGCAGATGGCAGCACTATTTTCGACTTCGATTACAAGCCCGGAGGAAAATGGCCACGTATCGCCGGGGAAGCTGGTTACTCGATCGTCCTCGCCAACCCATACTCAGCTCCTGATCCTGACGAACCGAAAAACTGGTTCATCAGCACAAACATTAACGGAACACCCGGCACCGGCGACACCATCACCCCCACCGCAGGAGCTAATCTGAAAGACTTCTTCTTCGGCGGCGCGCTTCCCGAGATTTCCTTCATCGATAACGAACCCATCGTAAGTATTCCTCGTATCCCCGGCACCGACGGAGCAGTCATTTCCATCGAAACCTCAAACGATCTCATTTTTTGGCAATCAGGAGGAGACTTCGAAGGCTTCGATTCCCAAAACAACATGACCTGGTCTCTCCCAGTCACCGGAGAAAACCTCTACGCCCGGGTCCGCATCACCCTCTTTCCCTAATCATGAAAAAATTCTTAGTTTCCCTGCTCTCACTCCTTCCTCTTGCCACCGCGCAAGCAAACAAGTCATTCGTTCCTAAAAAAATTATCCTCATCATGGCCGACGACATCGGCCTTGAGGGACTCGGCTGCTACGGAGGTTCCGACTACAAAACCCCACGCCTCGATCAGCTCGCGGCTGAGGGAATACGTTTCACCCACGCCTACTCCCAGCCCCTCTGCTCTCCCACTCGTCTGGAGATCATGACCGGGAAAGACAATCATCGGAATTGGCAATACTTCGGCATCCTCCCTCCTGAGGAAAAAACCTTCGGCCACATGATGCAGTCCTTCGGCTACCGCACCTGCATCGCCGGCAAGTGGCAGCTCCAGTCCTACGATCCAATCGATTTCCCGAATGCCGAAAAGCGCCGTGGCACCGGCATGCATCCCAAAGACGCAGGCTTTCACGATTACTCCCTTTTTCACTCTCTCCACACCGAGGACAAAGGCTCCCGCTACGCCAATCCCACCTACCTTCAAAACGGAACCCTCCACAAGGAAGTCGATGGTAAATATGGCGAGGACCTCTCCGTAGAATTCCTACTCAACTTCCTCGAGAAGAACAAAGACGAGAAAGCCTTCGTCTACTACCCCATGGCTCTCCCTCACTGGCCCGTCAATCCCACTCCGCATTCCGCTGACTGGGTTGACCCATCAAAACGCCTCGCCGAAGACGACAAGTATTTCCCAGACATGGTCGCTTACATGGACACCATTGTAGGACGCGTAGTCGATGGCGTCGAAAAACTTGGACTCCGTGAAGAAACCCTCATCCTCTTCTACTCCGACAACGGCACCAACAAATCAGTCACCTCTCACCTCAACGGGAAGCTCGTCAAAGGCGGAAAAGCCAGTCCCATTCAAAGCGGAATCCGCGTTCCCTTAATCGCAAACTGGCCCGGCCAAATAAAATCCGCGGTAAACTCAGAGCTAATCGATCCCTCCGACTTCCTCCCAACCCTAGCCGAACTCGCAGGAAGAAAAGTCCCCTCCACATGGCACTCTGATGGCATCACCTTCGCCCCCCAACTCAACGATAAAAAAGGCACCCCGCGCGGCTCAGCCTTCTTCTGGTACGACCCAAGACCTGGCTGGGATAAAATGGCCTTCACCCGCTCCATCTTCGCCCTCGACAAAAATTACAAACTCTTTTCCGACGGCCGTCTCTTCGCTATTGATGGCATCAACTACAAAGAAGAACTCCTCGACCCACAAAAACTCTCTTCCAACGCTAAGGCTGCAAAATCCAAGCTCCAAAAAACTATTACTACCATGATGCAACCCCCAATCTCCCCCGCAGCCCAAACTGAAGTGGACGCCTTCGGAACCCCAATCAAATAAAAAGCACCCCAATCCTCTGCTTCCGCCCCGTTCTCTGTGGTCAATCCCCCTCAACCAATCTTCTGCTCCTTCTACATTTTCTGTGGTTAAAAAATTCACAAGCAAGCCCTCAACCTAATCCCATTCCTCCGCGTCTATCTGCAGTTGAAAATAACCTCTCCCATGAAGACCTCTCCATCCTCCTAGTCTCCCTCTCTCTCATTCTCCACCTCGCGGCAAGACAACCCAACATTGTCCTTATCATCGCCGACGACATGAAGTGCGCCGCCTAAGGGCTCCCCTCACTCAAAACCCCAAACATCAACACCCTCGCCAAATCCGGCCTCACCTTCCAACGGCTCAAAAAAGAAGGGAAGCTCACCCCCTTTTTTCCTCCTCCGCTCCGGCTCGGTCTAAAGGCGGCTTAAAGCCCCTTCAGCCAAAAGAAAATCTCTAGCAGTCAATCGACTCAGCTTACTCCAGAATTCTTTTCTATTTCGCCACGACGCGAGGACTTTGTCACACCTCGATTTGTGTTTTTCAAAAAATGTATTGAGACCAAAAAACTCGCTGCGAGACGGCCCAAACTTCTTAGTCATGAACATAGCCTCGCGCATTATTTTTCACAAAAACTGATATGGTTTAGTATAGCGGCTTGCACCGCCTAGGAAACCTTCCTAAAACTATAAAAAATGATTAAAAGGCGCCTTTTTATATTAATTCTTATCGCCACGGCGGTCCCGCTTCTGAGCCATTGCGGGGACTCTGGAGACAACCACTCGACCTCCACCCGAAGCTTGGGCAGAGCCTCTTTCACTCACCCGGAGGGATGGGAAATCACCAGCGAGACGAATTTCGATCCATTCTACCAGTTCATGCTGCAGACTCAGCGCGATGACGTCTGTCTGATCTGGGTGGATGAGCCGGATGCAACTGAAGGTCTCATGGATGCGGCGAAAGAATTCGCTTCGGCAGCTCAGGTCGACGTAGCAATGCTGAGTAGTGACGATTCAAATTTTGTCCGGCTCGATCCCGTAGATGGCTGGGAGTCTGTGCGCGAAGAATTTGTGATCAAGGTGCTAGGCCTAGGCACACCAATGCAACGCGACCATTATCGAAAGGTCCTCAACGGCCTCGAAGTAACCATCATGCTCCAGTCTGAAGCCGACGTGCGCGAAGGCCACGCGCGCGGGCTCAAGCTGATCAGGAACAGCTTCAAGATCACGGACAAATAAGTAGGTAACCAAGGCGCCTCGCCATCGCGAAGAATCCATCCTGAACGGAACTGGAGTTCAGCTTTAAAAATTCAAGCACCGCTACCCCTGCCCGCTGCGCACTAGTCGTGTGTTCAAATTCATATTTCTACTATATCTCTTTCCAAAGGGGGAATCCGCGATTTTCGAAAAAACAGTCCCTCTTGAGTTTACCGATATCGAAACCCTCGAGGTCGAGGGACAACCCTCAGTCAAGATCACGTGGCAATCCAAGCCCAACCGCAACTACCTCATCTTCTATTCGCTCAATTTGGAAGATTGGGAAGGCATAGCCGGATCGGGAATTTTTTTCGTGACGTGAATGTGGAGTCTTGTTTAATCGCAATTTCTTTTTGTTTTAACGAACAGCACACCTCTTTACTCCGGTCCAAAAACGCCTTCAAAGCCTCCCGCCAAAAGTAAATTCCGAGCAGCCAGCCCTGGAGCAGACCTTCAGCGCCCGCTGATTTTTGGATACGCAAATACCAGGTCTGCGTCCTTAGCTTCGCTAGTTTCCCCCTTTAGGCGCGGAAGAATATTGACTCGTTGATTAGCTCTATTTCGAGAGGAAAATATTACTTTGGACGGCGGCGTGGATGAGGGAGCGGAAGCCGTGATTTTTCTGAGAAAGGATATTGACGATTCCCTCGATCTCGCGGCGGTCGGCGAATTCGATGGTGGCTCCGGTGGAGTAGACGAGGATTTTCTCGAGGAGGTTACGGGCGATTTTATGAGGCTGGGAGAGCGTGAGCTTTTTGAAATCGGTGATATTGTCGAAGGTTGAACCATCTGGAAATTCGTAGCTGGCGTCAACGGGTTGGCCTTTTGTCCACCGGCGTTCTGATTTAATGGCGCGGTAATTCTCGCGCCAGCCGCCGATCACATCGAAGTTCTCGAGGGCGAAGCCAGGTGGATCGATTTTGATGTGGCAGGCGTTACAGGATTTTGAGGAGCGGTGTTTATCGAGCTGGTCGCGGATGGAGACGGCGCCGCGGATGTCGGGCTCGACGGCGGGAATGTCATCGGGCGGCGGTGGGATGTGGACACCGAGAATTTGCTCGAGGAGCCAGACTCCGCGGATGATAGGCGAGGTGGTGGTGCCATTGGCGGTGACTTTTAAAATACTGCCTTGGGTGATGATGCCACCGCGGTGGTGATGGGATGCAAGTGGGATTTTGGAGATGCGGGAGTTGGTGATTCCGGGGATGCGGTAGTGGCGAGCGAGGCGCTCATTGAGCATACCGAAGTCGGAGTGGATGACGTTGGTGACACTGAGGTCGGCGTCGATCATCTCGCGGATGAAGGCGCGGGTTTCATCGAGCATGGCGTTCTTGAGAATGATGTCGAACTCAGGGTAGAGTTGGGTGTCGGGGGTGGTAAAGTCGATGTCCTTGAGGCTGAGCCAGCTATCGCAAAAGTTCCGAACGAAGGTATCGGATCGTTGACTTTTTAGGAGCCGTTCGGTGTGTTGGCGAAGGACTTTTGGGTCGGAAAGCTTGCCTTTTTTCGCGGCGGTGAGGAGGGCTTGATCGGGCGGACTACTCCATAGGAAGTAGCTGAGGCGGGATGCAATACTGTAGTCATCAAGGCGGCCTAGTTTCTCGGTGAAGAAGAGGACGCGTGGTGAGCTGAGGACAGCGCGGTATCCGGCATAGAGGGCTTCTTGGAGCGAGCCGCTAGAGTCGAGAGTGCTGCGCGCAAATTGGTGATAGCTGCTGAGTTCTTGGGAATCGGCGGGGCGGCGGAAGGCGCGGGTGGCAAAGCGGGTGATTAGTTTGGCGAGATCCTCGACTGGGGTTTCGCTACGGATTTTTCCTTTTTCGATCGAGAGGTCGCCGAAGAGCAGGCTTTTAATTTTATGAAAGGAATGGCCTTTGTGAATACGTTCGATGGTGAGGGATTTGAGGGCGGTGCCGATCGCTCCTTTGTTGACGGCGATACCTTCAGTGACGCTTTTTCCGGAGGTTTTCTTGAGGGTGTTATCGCCGGGGCGAATCTCGAGCATGTGGTCTTTCTCCATCCACGCTTCGAAGCTGATAGTCTTGGGTTCCACCTCGGCGAGGAAGCTACCAACCCAGAACATGGTAGGAGCTTTGGCGTTACACATGCCGCTATGGACTTGGGTCCAGATACCGCGGCCCCCGGGTGGATTGAAGGATTTGGCAGTGAGTTGGATACGATACCAGCCGCTTTCAGGGACGGTGGTTTCAAAAATGCGCCCGTGGTAGTTATTCTGAGAAGAGATAGAAATGGCGTGACCTTCGTGAAGGATCGCTTGGCGCTGGCCGGCGCGGCGTCCGCCTTTTTTGTAGTCACCTCCAATTTGCGAAGCATCGAGAACGCGCTTAAAGGTGGCGGTGGGGGTGAGGGCGCGGCGGAAGGCTTCGTCGAGCGAGAGATCGACGATTTCGAGATGTTTTTCAAGGAGGTGGTAAGAGATCTGTTGGGCCTCGGCGATGGTGCTGAAACCATCTGGCGAGGGGTCCTTGGGGAGGAGATTAACGAGAGGGAGGTCGATACCGAGGAGATCGTGGATGGTGTTCTGGTATTCGATGTGGTTAAGACGGCGGGAGCGAACGCGGCCTTTTGTTTCGCGGTGGATTTGGGAAAATTTATGGAGAGTTCTTTCGAGGTCACGGAGGAACTTGACTCGCTCTTTTTCATCGAGCTCTTCCTTGGGTGGCATCTCGTGGTGCTGAACGCGATCGAGGATATAGCTCCAGCGGGTGAGCGAGGAGCGTTCAGAGGGATCGAACTTGAGTGTCTCGAGATCGAGCTCGCCTTCTTTATCAAAGGAGTTATGGCACTCGTAGCAATTATTATCGAGGAACTCGACGATGGAGGGAGCGAGCTTATCCTGTGGGTGCTCCTCTGCAGTGAGGGGAGCGAGAAAGAAAAGCGAGAGAGCGAGGAAGCGATTCATGAACCTTTCTTTAAATCAAATCTAATCCGGTCATAGTGCTCCGGCTGGTGGCGAAGGTCTCAGCCGCGATGCCTTGGCGCTGGAGCAAGCTCATGAAGAGATTGGGAAGCGGGTAGTTTTTCTTCCTATCGAAGGCGAGGTGTTGGCCGTGATTGAAGCCACCGCCTGCGAAGAGGACGGGCATGTTACTGTTATCATGGGCGCTGGCATTTCCGAGGTTCGAGGTGAGGAGGACGCTGGTGCGGTCGAGCATGGTGCCATCGCTCTCCTTAGTTTCCTTGAGCTCGCGGACGAAGCCTCCCCAGGTCTTGACGAGTTCGCCTTCGATGCGGGTGAGTTGGTCGATCTTTTCTTCATCGCGGCCGTGGTGGCTGAGGCTATGGTAGCCATCGCTGACGCCCTCGATGGGGATGGCTCCAGCGTCGCCATTGAGGTGGAGGGTGATGTAACGGGTTGAGTCGGTCTGGAGGGCTAGGAACATGACATCGAGCATGAGTTTTTTCCGCGCGATGACGGCACTTTTATCGCTGACGTTGATGGGTTGAGGCGCTTTGACCTTCGGCTTGGATTTACGGGACCAGTCTTCTGAAGCAGCCAGTCGTTTTTCAAAATCACGGACGGAGGTGAGGTATTGGTCCATCTTTTCGCGATCGCCAGAGCCAAGCTGGCGCCCGAGTTGCTTCGAATGACCGGAGACGATATCCATGATGCTGCGGCCTTGCTTCAGGCGCACGGCTTGGCGCTTCTGGTCCTCCGCGGAGTCATCGATGAAGAGCTTGGCGAAGAGTTTCGAGGGAGAGTTTTCGGCCGGGATCATGCTGCCGTTCTCGGTGTAGGAGGGGCTATTGGTTCCAGTGAGGTTGAGCACAAGGGAGGGAAAACGAGTTTGGTTTCCGAGGTGCTTGGCGAGGAGTTGATCGATGGAGATAGTGTTTTTAAAAACGGAACTCCGTGAATAAGGGGCAGCGGAAAGGATACTACCCTCGGCCTTGTGACCTCCGCTGACGCCGGGGTGGGACGCTCCGGAAACAACGGTGAGCTCGCCAAGGATGTCCTTTATCCCGGAGAGATAGAGGGAGGGGGTATAGTTGCGACCGGCCTTGGTTGGATTGAGACTCGGGCCGTGCAAGCCAAGAGAGAGGCTAACGCTGACGAAGCTCCGTGCCGGTTGGCTGGCCTCGGAGGCTGCGAAGGCTGGCGTCATCGCTTCGAGCCAAGGGAGGGCCATGGAAACACCAGCGCCCTTGAGAAGGGCGCGGCGGGAGAGTGACTTTGAAAAGTTGAAATTGACCCGTTTCATTGTATCTTTTTTAGCAATTGACTGTCGGAAATTTCCTTCAACTTTCCTTTTAAGAAATGAGGCAGAAGATGTGTCCTACAAATAATTCAGTACGCAAGGGATTCTTTCAAAACCAGCCATCTTTCTTACAATGAGCGTGCTAATTTAATGAGGAAGGATGACCTTGGCTAAGGAGGTAAACTTAAATTACCAGTAAGCAAGCCGTCCCAAATTACTCAATTCTTGAAGGCCTTAAAGTTATCGAAGTCAATGGTGGTGCCGTTGACAGTCATACCGATTTTCGATTTGGTGGGATAGTCGATTCCGGGGGATTAAACTTTTGTGATGCGCTTGCCATTGATGAAGGCTTTCATGATATAGCCCTGGATCATAACGCTCACATCCTCTCCCGCCTTTACCGCAACAGGACGATCGCTGGCGCCTTCTCCGTCAGCGAGTTCAATCTCAAATCCACTACCAACTACATCCAAAACCAACGCGAACACCACCGTACCAAATCCTTCAAAGAAGAATTCTGCGAATTCCTCGAGGAAAAATCTTACCAACGGCGTCACTTTTATCGGTGTCAGAGGATCACTAAGCCATCGCCCAACAATAAATCCCAATCACCACCACTCCCATCAGATTCAGCATCAAGCCTTCCCGGACCATCTTCGGCACCGTCAAATATCCCGTCCCAAAAACGACCGCATTCGGTGCGGTCGCCACCGGGAGCATGAAAGCGCAGCTTGCGCTCAACGCCGCTGGCAACATCACCACCAGCGGATCCAGATCATTTACCAGGGCCACCGAAGCTAGAATCGGCATAATCAAAATCGTGCTCGCCGTATTACTCGTCAGCTCCGTCAAAAAGGTCATTAAAAGACACACCGTCAGCACCAAACCGAGCACTGGCAACGTTCCCACTCCCGAGAGCACCCCCGCAATCTGCGAGCTCAAACCCGAATCCTTAATCCCTGCTGCTAGGCAAATCCCCCCGCTGAAAAGAAGAAGAACGCCCCACGGAATCTGACGACACGATTCCCAATCCAACAAGCGTCCCTTCTCACCGCGGTCCCCCGATCCATCAGGCAGAAGAAAAAGAAAAATCACGCCCACAAAAGCCACCGATGCGTCATTGGCACCCGGCAGATTAAACCACTCCCGCCACCCGCCAAAAGGCTCGGCTCTCGTCATCCAAGCCAAAGCCGTTAGCCCAAAAATAACAAGAGTTCTCCGCTCCGCCGACCGCCATTTTCCCACCTCCGGAAGATCAAGATCAAGCGTTCCCCTCTGATTCCGACTCAACCACAACCACATCAGGGGTATAATAATCACCATTACTGGAATGCCGTAGCGCATCCATTCCGCAAAGGTCATCACCTTCCCCGTCGCCTCTTCATATTGCTCAATAAAAACCAAGTTCGGAGGAGTCCCAATCGGCGTGCCCAAACCCCCAATATTAGCGGCATAAGCAATCCCCATCATCAAGGGCGCCGCGATCGCATGCGCCTTCCCCTTGTAATCACCCAGCACCGCCATCGCAATAGGCAGAAGCATCAAGGTCGTTGCGGTATTGGAAATCCACATGCTTAGCATCGCCGACGCGATCATGAACCCCAACATGAGCGCCTTCGGACTTGTTCCCTTAGCAGAGGTATTCCGCCCCCCACAGAGCCGCACCATTCCCAAGGCAAGCCTCCGATGCACCCCGCTCTTCTCCATTCCCTTCGACAATAAAAAGCCGCCAAGCAGCAGCAAAATAATCGGATGCCCATAGCTCTGAGCCACCGTCGTCTTCGCCGGTAAGACTCCAAAGAGCGGAAGTAAAGCAATCGGCACTAACGAAGCCACCGGAATCGGAACTGCCTCTAGCATCCACCAAAGGGCAGTCAGAACGGTAATCCCCAGAGTAATCGAAGCATTTTTCGGCATCCCCGACTGATAGGCCACCGTCGCCACGATAACACCCAAAAGAGGAGCCAACCAGCGCATCAAATTCTTCACACAAATCATCCAGTAGTAGACTAGAGAAAAGACAGGCCCAGCCAAACCAAAAGAGAATTCCTGTCAATTCTTCCACTCATTCGTTTGACCCAACCCCATTTCTAATCCAAGCTCCAAGCGGAGAGTGCTGCGTGCCTGGTGGTCGCCGCGGTTTTCAAAACCGTTGAAGCCCGTTAAGGGTTTGGTGGGTTCAATTCCTTCCCTCTCCGCCACTTTCCATATTCCATACGGGATAGAGCGTTCTTAGTAATGGGAGCGCTCTTTTTTTGATTTGGTATAAAAGGGCACAAAAGCACCCTAAAATGAACCTCTTTCGGGCAACAAATGGGCAACGGATTTTTCAGCAGTTTAGATTGAAGGCAGGAAGAAGGTGTCGTCACTTTCAAATTTTGGGGCAATCTCGATAGACTTGAACAGATTTCCGTCCTGATCGTAGACATTGATTGATCCACCCTTGGGCAGTTCTGTCCGGAGTGCCTCGGTAGGATGGGAAGGATGATGCTACCGAGAGCGAGAACTATAGGACGTCTCCCAAGTCCCCGACATTGGGCTGAGTGCCTAACTCTAGTCTCTCACTGCAAACCGGAGGAAGTTTGTCGCGAGGTCACTCTCATCCCTCATCGGGCGAAGTCGTCCGGCGAAATTACTTTGGAGGTGAGCGGGGCATCAGCAGCATTTACTGCTAGGAATTACTTGATGCTCCCCCAGTGTTCCCGATACCTTGGCGGAGTGAAAGCACTCGTAGTTTCCCTAGCCACCGCCGTTTTTCTCCCCTCCTGCGCACAGCAGTCGCTCACCAACGACGGCTACAACAAGGCCGAAGTCGGATTGGCCCAGGCTGTTGAATATGGCAAGGTCACCTCCCTGCGCAATGTCGCCATCGAAGGTGAAACCACTGGTGGAGTCATTCTTGGAGGTGTTGCCGGCGGACTCCTCGGCAACGAGATCGGTCACGGAGCAGGGAGCACCGCAGCAAAAATCGGAGGAGCCCTCCTCGGAACCGCAATTGGCTCCCGTGTCCAAAAATCAGCAGGCTCCAAGCAAGGCATTCAGATCGAAGTCCGCCTCGACAGCGGCAAGGGCGTCTCCGTCGTCCAAGAAGCCAACCCGCGCGAAGCCTTCAATGTCGGAGACCGCGTCCGCGTTTACTCCGGTGGAGGCAGCCGCACCCGCGTGTTCCACTAAGCGCCAATACCACCTCTAAACTTACCCCCCTTTCTCCCCCTCCGCTCAGGTCCAAAGGCGGCTTCAAAGCCCTCCCACCAAAAGAAAATTCCTAGCGGTGATGCTTAAGATTACGGCCTCTAACAGAATCCAGATTGGAAATTGAATTTTCCAGATTGGATAAGTTCGAAGGGCTGCTAAGACTATAGAATCTTGGCTTTTCGTATCCTTTCTCTCCTTTCGCTCGTAGGCCTCTCTTCTTGCTCCCTTCCAGACACCCCGCTCTGGAACGACCGAGTAGCGATCACCCCAGCCGACATGCCTGCGGAGCTCATCACCAAGGTGATCGTTCATGGCTCCGCCAAATCCATCGTCAGCAATCCTATCAGTAGCACACGCAAAGGAATCTCGATGTGGTGGCGCCGTTCCCGCCTCCTCAGTGACAGTATTCTTAAACAACGGATCCTGCTCAATTCAGCCTACACCAGGGGAGCAA
>JAPKCM010000027.1 GCA_028822935.1 Akkermansiaceae bacterium | reverse complement strand
GGCGTGGGCCAAAAGGTCCCTCGTAAATTGCTTACGGTGGTGATGAGGGATTTCCGATCAAGGTGGATTCTTTCGGCCAAGATCGGTTGGGAAGGTTTACCCCCGTAGCGTAGTCGTGCATTTTCTTGATCGTCATTGAGGAGAGCGTCGACCCGGGAGAACTCAATCTTCTCTGAGGTGATTTCGAAGTCGGAGGAGAGCCTGTGCATCGAGATGTCGCGATAGCTCAGTCCGGTGCTGTGCATGCGCCCTTCGGCAGACCATTTGCGCATGTTACTGCGCTGCATCTGTCCCTCTACTTCCAGAGCGAGGATGGATTCATCTTTAAAACGGAAGTGCGAGAGGAGTTTGTCGGTGGCGCTGTCCTCGACGATCATGGGAGAAAAAGCGGTGAGGGGAAGGTTCGAGCGGAGGCGGTAGCGGATGAGATCCCCCTTTGACATGAAGTCGCCGGTGATGCCGCCTTTGGGGTGCGTTATTTTAAGTTCCTGGAGGAAAAGGTCTCCATCGTGCCAGGAGAATTCGCTTTCCAGACTTTCATAAGCTGTCTCGAGGAAGGTAAAGGGGCCGATGTAAGCCTTCCCCATCGCTTGCACGGAGAGGGAATGGTCTTCCCTCTGGGAAATGGTTCCCTCGGCCCGGATATCGGGAGCCTCTTCCTGTTCGAGCTTTGTGAGCACTTCGATTCCAAAGCAGGATGAGAGGAAGTCTTTAATGCGGAGGGTGGAGGTGAGATCAAAGCGTCCGCTCTTCTTTGCCAAGTCCCAGTCGGCCTGGCCTTCGGCCTCGCCGGTGTCATCTACGAGGAGGATGCTGTCAATCGTGACGAGCTGGGAGCGGAGATCACCATGAAGAGAAAGCGCTCCAAGGGAGTATTTATTACGAACGAGGTTGTTCGCCTCGAGGTGGAACTCGGTGTGGATGCTTTCCGGGTTAGATAGGTCCCCCCGAAGAACGAAGGACAGTTCCGGAGGTGCGCTCCCGGGGATTTTCCAGCGTTCCAGTTCGGTGAGGATTGCGCGGAGAATGTGATCACTGCGGCCCTCATTTTTCGGGGTTTTGACATCCTTTCGCTTAGGTAGTTTGAGATCAGCGGTGAGTTTGATTTTGACACCCTCGATCATTCCGACTGCCTCACGCACTCTGATTCTTTGATCGGCTTGGATGAAGACTTTTGCGTTGATCTTTTCCAATTCAAGCGCGTGGTCACCCTCCTCCATCGGAAGATGGGTTTTTCCTCCGATGATGAGTATTTCCCTTAGCTCAAACTGCCCTCGAATCGCGAGGGACTTATCGATGTCGATCGAGATGTAATCGGCCGTTATCAGAGGCATTTCATCTCCACGCTCTGCGTAAAATTCGGCCTTGGTAGCGATCAGACCTTTTCGGGGGCTGAAACGGAGGGAGTCAAACTCGATTTCGATGCCTCGCTGGGAAAGTTCCTCACGCACCCACTCACCATATTGTCCGGGGAAACCGATTTGGTTGAGGTAGATGAACCCTCCGATCATCGAACCCACCGTCAGGACCAGGGTCCAGATGATGAGGTTTTTGATAAATCGAATAAAGGTGGGCATCTCTGGGAGGATAGGGTGCCCGGAGGCAACAATCAAGGGACCGGAGTCAGTTCGATGGCAGAGAGGAGTAAGTTCTCCGGATCGGGGGTTTCTTCCGAAAGGAGACGATGACGCAGGACGTGCGGGAAGACGGTCTGCACGTGGTCGGGAAGAACGGCTTTTTGTCCGTCGAGCATTGCGCTGGCTTGAGCTGCTCGCTGAAGAGCGAGCGTGGCACGAGTCGAGATTGAATGATCATTTCCAAGCACGGTTCGCACGGCTTGGCAGAGGCTCAGGAGGTAGCGCTGCAGATTATCTGAGACCGGCATCGCTGCGCTTTCGTCTTGGAGTTTGCGAAGTTCCTCGAGGCTCAAGATTTTTGAGGCCTCGGTTTTTTCAAGCTGCTCGCTATGAAAGCGGAGAATGGCGAGCTGGGTGTCGTCATTCGGCAGGCTCATGGGGATCGAGAGCAAAAATCGATCCAGCTGCGGTTCGGGAAGAGGGAAGGTGCCGGTGGAAGAGCTGTCGTTTTGCGTCGCTACAACCATGAAGGGATTGGGGAGCGGGCGCGTTTCACCATCGATCGTGACCTGCCCTTCGTTCATCGCTTCTAGAAGCGATGATTGAGTTCGCGGCGAAGCGCGGTTGATCTCATCGGCGAGCAAAAGATTGGCGAACACGGGACCCGCGATGAAGTTGAATTCGCCGGTCTGGGGTTGGCAGAGGTTGTATCCCAGGATGTCCGAGGGCAGGAGATCGGGAGTAAATTGGACCCGTTTAAATTGTCCGCTTAGGGAGGTTGCGAGAGTGTGCGCGAGCGTTGTTTTTCCAATTCCCGGAGGGCCTGTGACCAAGGCGTGGCCTCGTGCAAGAAGCGCGATGAGGAGGAGGTCGACCGCTTCTTTCGAGCCCAGGACGGTGTCGAGAAGTTGATCGCGAAGGGGGGAAAGCGGGGATGGCATTTTATTCGCGGAGAAGGAATTCGGAGTAAGGTTCCTCGGTCGCCACGACCTTGGAGACTTTTAGGAGGGGGAGTCGGTCACCCTTGATATCCTCGAAGGTTAGAATACCACTGGCCTTCACCCAGGTTTCATTAGGTGGGTCGGCGCTCGGGGCGTCGAACTCGAGGGAGATGCCGACGACCGACATGTCGGCAGCACAGCAAGTGATCATCGAGCGGTAGATTCGACGGCGGAAACCATTTTCGTTGTTTACCTTTTCCTCCACGATGCGGCCCTCGAACTCAACCGGGAGATTGTTGAAGATGCCTTCCACTTCACGATCGCCTGCGACGTAGTAGGCCGTTACGAGTGAGAGTTGGAATTCGCCATTGGCATTTTTGGGAATTCGCTTTTCGAGGTCCTCCCGGGTGAAGGGAGGAGCGTCAGCAGGAGCAGTGAGGTTCGGGATTTCGTAGAGCCCTTTCTTGGTCAGACCAAGATTGGAGAGTTTATCCTGGGTGAAATAGAGGGCTCCGATGAGTGGCAAGAGAGTCAGGACATAGGTGATGCCCGGACCGTGGCCCTCGTGCTCATGATGGCAGTCGGCGCTGTTCTTATCATGGTCGTGTCCGTGATCATGGCCGTCGCAGTCGTGATGGGCGTGGCCATGGTCACAAGCGGTCTCGGAGCTGGGGTTGAGCAGGGAATATACACCCAGGATGATAATCCCGATTCCGCCGATCATGATGAGGTGATGGAAGTCGGGTGCGAGGTATTCTTTCACCCGCATCGTAGTATAAAAGTAGATGAGAACACCGCCCCAGATCGTGGCGAGTAATCCAAAAAGACGGGTGTGAAGTGCGGTCATGGCGTCACCTCCTGATTCCAGTTGGCTTCAATCACGTGTTCGAAAAAGAGCGAGAGCGCGCCGCTGCCGATGAAGAGGCCGAGGCATAGGAAGAGGATGAACTTCCAGCGGAATACGGTGGAGTAGAGAAAGATGAGCTTGGCATCCATCATGGGGCCGAAGACCATGAAGGCAAGCTTGGGCCCGTATTTGAAGTTGCCGATGTTGGCGGCGATGAAGGCATCCGAGGTGGAGCAAAGGCTCAGGATGAAGGCGAGAATCATCATCGCGGGGGTGGCGGCGAGGGAGTTTTCAGCAAGGCCTTTCCAGAAGTCGGAGGTGGGATCGATGACGGTCGTTTTAAGCAGGGAGGTCAGGATCACTCCGATCGTAAAATAGAGCCCGACATCCATGAGATCCCTCAAGGAATTGTTCATCGCCGCGGAAAGGGTGCGGGGGTGCTGGTGCTCGTGGGATTCTTCGAGGGCGGAAGGCTTTAGGAAGTGTTTGTGAGCGACGCGGGCCATGATGAGTCCTACCGCGACCGCGATGAGGTAGCCCATGGCGAGGCGCGATCCAGACACGAGGTAGGAATTATTGAAGGCCTTGTAGGTGCTGATGGCCGTGACCGGATTAAAAATGGGCGCGGCCAACATGTAGGCGAGGGCGCAGGAAGCGGGGAGACCGTTTTTGACGAGACGTCGAATGACGGGAACGACGGCGCACTCACAGACCGGGAAAATCGCGCCTAGAAGTCCGCTGACCAAAATGGCGGCGGAGCGATTCTTAGGGAGAAATTTTTCGAAGGCGTTTCGAGGAAGGTAGGTCCCCAGGAATCCGCTGACCAAGGTCCCCAGAAAGATAAAGGGCAAGCCCTCCAGGAAAATGGCCAGGAACTCAAATGAGCCATCCTGGAGTTGAGCTTCGCGAACGTCAGTCACGGTGGGGATTCAAGAGAGATGCGAACCTTTTGCGAACGAAAAAGCGCCTTAGTCCAATTTAAAATCCCAGACGTATTGCTGGCCGGGCGCGAAACTCTTGCTGCCGACCTGTGTTTCGGTCTTTTCGGCAGTGGCGGCCCACTTGTAATTTCCAGGGGGGAGCGAGATGGTGCGCTTGGCGCGTTTCGGGATGGAAATCATCTGAGTCTCGGGTCCGCGCACGCCCACCATGATGTCTCGGTTGCTCATGTTGCGGATCGTGATGAGGGGTTTTACGGGACCGGGTGGGGGAGTGACTTCAGTGAGAGTTGTCGGATCTGCAGCAGGAGAAGGGGAGGGCGCGGTTGGTCCCGCCTCAGGAGAAGTGGGGGCGCAGCTGGCCAGAGTGAGGGCTGCAGCGAGGGAGGAAAGTAAGCGCATGGGAAAACGTTATCTGAAATATAGATCTCTCGGAATCTCAAAGTAAGGGGTGCCGTAGGACAGCCAGGATGGACCGTCCTGCGGTGCTACGCGCAAAGCTCCACTACGAGGCGATGCAGGACCATGCGGTGGTCTTGGCTGGAGGTGACGAGTGCTTTGTCGGCATTCAGGCAGGATTCCAGGCCACGTTGCAACTGGGGGAGGGTGAAGCCTCGGGCGCCTTTGGCCGCCATTTTGAGCCCCCAGGTATTGATGCCGCCGTCCTTTTTCTTGGGGAGGACGGCGAGGATTCCCTTGGGAGCTCGGTTGATTGAGCCATAGGGCTCAGTGAGCTTGGCGAAGAAAAGGTTACGCACGGTGGGAATGATCGCGGCTTTCACGAGCGCGATGGCGCTCTCGTTTTTCGTGAGCTGCTGGTCGATGAGTTCGATGGCGCGCGTTGGCCGGCGCGCTTCGATGGCGCGGGAGATTTCCCAGATGACGCCCTTTCGGCTGAGCGGAACCATCGTTTGTACGTCATCGAGGGTCACTTCCCGACGTTCCTGGCCTAAAAAGAGGTCTATTTTTTCCAATTCGTTTCCGATCTGACGGGTATCCTCTCCGGCGAGTTGAACAAAGAGATTGAGGGCATCACTATTAAAGTTGAGTCCTTTTTCCGAGGCTCCTCGCTCGACGAGCACGGCGACCTGGTCCTCCCATCCTTCGCGGGAGACATCGATCTTATCGTAGCTGCGAATCTCGGCATTGACCTTGGTCCACTTATAAAAGGCACGGCGTTTGTCGATGGCGGTGGCGCTCAGGAGGAAGATGACTTCGTCGGGGAGTCCTGCCTTGATGGTATCTAGGATGCTTTCCACGCCCGTCTTCGCCCGCTCGGCTTCGCTGGTGCGGTCGCTTCCCATGAAGGTGGCTCCCTTGAGCCAAACGACCTTCGCGCCTCCGAAGAATCCCATCGTTTGGAGCCCTTCGACGACCTGACTGGCAATGGTAAAGGCGTGCTCGGCGTTATCGGCTGCGCCCTCGATGATTTCGTTGGCAAATTCATCGCTCCCGGGTGGCTTCAGTTTCTCGAAAAGCTTGGAAGCTTCTTCGGAGACTTTTCCTTCATCGGAACCGGTGACGACGTGGACTGGCATTGCGAGTTTTGTAGCGGTGGCTTGGGGTTGTCGCAAGCTTTGGGAGCGACTCAGATGCTCTCGGCAGCGGTTTTGATGATTGAGGACTTTGAGGATTCCACCGTGGATTATACCACTACTGGCGGGGAAGGGGGATTTTGGGGCATTCGCTTCATCAAAGCCGGTGACGACGTAGACTGGTATTTAAGATTTTCAATATATATATAGGATGTTTTAATTGATGTTAATCAGAAAATGTGAACGAGATTCGATATTTGGCACTCGACCCGCTCTCAATATTTGTGTACCTAAAAACCAAGCTATGAAAAACTACTTTGCTATATTCTTTGGCCTCGCGGCTCTAGCGCCCGCAGCTATTGTAAAAACTGATGATTTTACATATTCCGACGGAGCTTTAGTACCCAACGGCGACTGGGCACTCCACAGTGGAAACGCCGGAACTCTTACGGTTGCAAGCGGGGCCGTCCAAGTCTCGCAAGATAGCGGATCTGAGGATGCCAACCTTGGGTTCGGATTTTCTTATACGACTGGAATTGTGTCAGCTTCGTTCGATATCACCGTGACTGCTGCTGCGACCGTGGCGGGCGGCGATTACGAATACTTTGCTCATTTCAAAGACGGGGGAAATGGCTTCCGGGCGCGCACTGATATAGTTGCTCCATCCGGTACCGGAGATTTTTCTCTCGGAATTGCGACTAGTTCTTCGACTGCAGAAACGACTCTTCCGACTGATTTTACCTTTGGTAACACCGTGCCAGTAATGATCGTCTTCGATATCGATACAGGCCTTGCTACGCTGACAGCAGGAGGGAACACAATTTCTTCAACGACTGTTTCTCTAGGAAATACTGTTGAATCGTTCGGACTTCGCCAGTCAAATTCCTCTTCGGATGAACTGATTGTGGTCGACAATTTGACGCTCTCGTATGAAGGAGTTCCTGAGCCATCCACCGCTCTTCTTGGCAGCTTCGCTCTTCTTGGACTTCTTCGCCGTAAGCGCTAGAAAATCTAATTTAACTTTAAAAACGGTTCTTCTTTCGGGAGGGGCCGTTTTTTTGTTGGGAAGGGACCGCTTTATCGGCAGGGAGTGTGTGGAAGGGAGGAGGAACCGTTCGCGACAAGCTCGGTCGTATTCTTTATTGAAAATTGAGAGCTTTGGGGACTGGGCTGTCTTAGGGAGGGAAGATGCGACCTTTGTTGATTCTATTCCTGCTGCTGAGTGTGATGCCCCCGTCTACCGGGATGACTGTAGCCGTTCCTCGTGACCTAGGGGTGCTGGGAGAATCAAGAAGCTTTTTTACTATGGGCGTCGAGAAGAAGTGCTTGAGAAAAACGGTGGTGACTTTGGTGGCTCCTCCGTGGTGGCAGACTTGTGAGAGGTGGCATCTCTGGAATTTAGCAAAGGAGAAAGGCTTTCGAGATGATTTTAAGCCAGAATCTTCCTCACGACATGGCCGTGGACGTCGGTGAGGCGGAAGTTACGGCCTTTGTATTTGTAGGTGAGTTTCTTGTGTTCGACGCCGAGGAGGTGGAGGGCGGTGGCGTGGAAGTCGTGGACATGGAAGGGGTCTTTTGCCGCGGTAAAGCCGAAGGGATCGGTCTCGCCGTAGGTGATTCCTCCTTTAACTCCACCACCGGCCATGAACATGGAGCCGGACTTGGTGTGGTGGTCGCGACCGGTGCCTTGCGACATCGGGGTGCGACCGAATTCACCGCCCCAGATGACGAGGGTATCGTCGAGGAGGCCGCGCTGTTTTAGATCCTGGATGAGGGCGGCGGTGCCTTGGTCGATATCCTTGGTGCGGGACTTCATGCCGCCGCCGACATTTCCGTGGTGGTCCCATCCGCTGTGGTAGAGCTGGATAAAACGAACGCCGCGCTCGGCCATGCGGCGGGCCATGAGGCAGTTCGAAGCGAAGGTGCCATTGGGCTTGTCGCCGAGGCCGTAGAGATTCCGGGTGGTTTTTGATTCGCCGGAGAAATCGGCAAGATCCGGGACGCTGGCCTGCATTTTGAAGGCGAGCTCATACTGCGCGAGGCGGGTCAGGATTTCGGGGTCGGTGACGTTTCCGTGATGGATGTTGTTGAGCTTGGCAAGGGTGTCGAGCGATTGGCGCTGGGTGCTGCGGGCGATTCCGTCGGGTGAGCTGAGGTAATTGAGCGGGGTGCCGGATGAATAGAATTCAACTCCGGTATGCCTGCCGGGCAGGAAGCCGGCATTCCAGGCGGTTTGAGGGATGGGTTGGCCCTCGGGACCGGAGCGCATGACGACGAAGGAAGGGAGATCATTGGCAACACTGCCGAGTCCATAGCTGACCCAGGATCCCATGCTGGGGCGCCCGGCGATGGCGGTGCCGGTGTTCATGAAGGCGTGGGCCGGGTCATGGTTGACCTGATCGGTCTGCTGGGTGCGGATGATGCAAATGTCATCGGCGATCTTTTGAAGATTGGGTAGGAGGTTGGAGATGTTTTGGCCGGACTGGCCGCATTTTTTGAAGCCGACATCGGTGCCGAAGCATTTGAGAGCGTCGTGCTGGAGGAAGGCGAGTTTGACGCCTTTGGTGAGTTCCTCGGGGATGGGTTGGCCGTTTCGCTTGCGGAGTTCGGGTTTGTCATCGAATGACTCGAACTGGGAAGGGCCGCCGGCCATGTAGAGATAGATGACTCGCTTGGCTTTGGGGGCGGCGTGGGAAAGGGAGGCACCGAGATCTTGCGAGAGAAGAGAGGAGAGGGCGGTGCCGGAGAGGAGGGAGGAAAAGGCGCGCCTTGAACATCCAACGTCCAACGCTGAACGTTCAACGTTGAAGTTTATTGTGGGGGCTTTGCCCGGAGTGTTTGATGAAGTGGAGAAGGACATTAGAGCTTCTTTTTGGCGGTTTCGATGCTGGTATGGAAGATGCGGATGAGCTGGTCGGTTTCGTCGATAAGAGGGTTGAGTAGTTCAGGTTTATCGACGAGAGGGACGTGGCGGATGAGCTTGAGCCAGCGGAGGCTTTCGCGGAGTTCTTTGAGGGCGATTCGGAGTTTATGGATAAAATCTTTTGGAGATTCGGCAGCTTGGGACTCTCCATGGTGGGCCATGGGGGCGGTGCCGGATCTGAGGAGTTGATTGGAAACGTGAAGCTTAGTTTGGGAGCCACTCATGCTCTCTGTGAGTCGAATGATGCGAGTGGCATACTCCAATAATCGCTCTTCAAGATCGTAGGTGGGTTCGTTCTTTATTCTTAAATTGGATGTTCAATGTTGGGCGTTGAAAGTTGAACGTTCGAGAATCAGCTCCGCGTGAGGAATTCGTGGAGATTCAGAATGATGCGGGCGGTGGCGGTCCAGGTGGCGTGTTGGATAGTGTCGTCTAGGCGGGTAGGATCTTGGCCGATGTTGAGGAGTTGGGTGGCTTCTTCGGGGTTTTCGGTGAAGCGGGTGGTCATTTTTTCGACGAGTTCTTTGAGGGCTTTTTTCTCGGTGGTGTCCGGGGCGCGTTGCAGGACGAAGTTGAAGAGGTTATCGATCGGATCGCCATCGGCCTGGAGTGCGCGGGCGGCGAGGAGACGGGCGGCCTCGACGAATTGGGGATCGTTTAGGAGAGCGAGTGCTTGAGCGGGTGTGTTGGTGATGGTGCGTCGGGCGGAGCATTCCTGTCGGGTCGGGGCATCGAGGGCGAGCATGGAGGGATGGATGTTTTGTCTCTTCCAGAAGGTGTAAAGGGAGCGCTGATATTGCGAGGCACCCTGAGTGGTTTCCCAGATTTGGTAGCGGGAGCCATACATGACTTTGTTGGACTTGGCCCAGTAGGAATCGGGTTGGTAGGGGAAGAAGGAAGCGGTCGGGATGGACTTCGTTTTATGAAGGAGTCCGGCGGCGAGGAGAGCGGAGTCCCGGATTTCTTCGGCGCTGTGGCGGGAGCGGCCCTGGCGGGCGTGCAGGCGATTGGTGGGATCGTTTTGCTCGAGGAGGGAGCCGGGGACAGAGGAAAGTTGGTAGGCTTCCGCGCTGGTGAGGAGTCGGATCATATGCTGCACGTCCCAAGCGCTTTCGATGAACTCGGCAGCGAGCCAATCGAGGAGTTCGATATGAGAAGGCCAGTCTCCCTGATTGCCGGAATCCTCGAGCGTTTCGGAAATGCCGCGTCCGTAGAATTGGTGCCACAGTCGATTGACAAAGACGCGGGCGGTGAGGGGATTTTCCTTTGCGACGAGCCAGTTCGCGAGGTCGAGTCGGGTGGGATTGGGCTTGTCGAGCTTCCCAAAAACTTCCGGAATGGCGGGAAGCGCTTGCGGGCCGGATTCGTCCATAAAGTTTCCTCGTGTTAAGACGTGTGTTTTTTTTGCTTCGGTTTCCTTGCTGACGAGAGTTGGGATGGCACTTTGGCGATGAAGGTAGACTTGGCGGTAGAGTTCGGTGAGCTCGGCTGTGAGCTGAGGTTGTTTTGCTTCGCGAAAGGCGATGTCGATGAGCTGGCTGTGGATCTCGCGTCGGTCGGCGGGTTTCTTTTTGAGGGAAGTGAGCAGAAGAGAGTGGAAGTCATTGCGGTCGTCGCGATTAAAGGGCCGTTCCCAGAAATAGCGGTAGGCGGATGCGGCGTGTTCGTTTTTGAAGAGCTGATGGGCGGAGGTGCGGTAACCGGAGTCTCCCCAAGTGACTTTTCCTCCTGCTTGCATCCAGGCCATGACTTGGGGAACGTAGGAGGCTTTCAGAAATTTAGCTTTGGGGATCTCGAGGCGGACGAGCTTTCCTGCTTCCGGGAGAGGGCCCATGTGGGTCATTTTCTTCGGGTCGAGCCATGGCTGTGACTCTTCTAAAAGCGCGTGATCTTTGGGTCCCCAGTAGTAGGTGAGGTGGTAGGCCTTGTGCCAACCGACGCGTCGATAAGCGCCATTGACGATCTGAAGGGCGATGAACTCCGGTTTCTTTTCGGGGTCGATGGTGAGGTGCGTGAAGTAGGCTTCATTCGAGCCGGTGACGGGGGCGATCATCGTTTCTCCTGAAAAATGGCGGGTGATGGTTCCGGTGGGAGCATCGACTTCTCTGCCAGCCTCTGTTTGGGAGTAATCGCCTTGGATGATGTGGGCTGCTCCGAGTTGGGCGGGGAACCAGAGCCAGTCTGTCGGGCCCTTTACTTTTTTGGCTTCTTCCTCATTTTTGAGGATCTCCTTGGACCAAGCATCCCGTTGGGCAGGGTCGATGGTGCTTGTGTAGAGTGTTTCTCGTAATTCATCGATCCGACCCATTAAAGCGTGTTCTTTTTTTGAGTCTTCTTTTGTATCGTGGATGTAGTGAAGAGGGACGCGTCGGTCGCCGGGTTCGTAGACTCCGGCTTCGATGAGTGGGTCGAAGAAGGCGGCGAGGGAGTAGTAGTCCTTAGCGGTAATGGGATCGTATTTGTGATCGTGGCATTCGGCGCATCCGGTGGTGGTGCCGAGCCAGACGGTTCCAAGGGCGCGCACGTGCTCGCCCTTGAGTTGGTAAAGGGCTTCCTTTTCGATGACGCCTGCTTCGCAGTTCGTTTTGACGAGCCGATTGTAACCGGAGGCAGTGAGGGAGCGGTCGCTGCGGTTCGGGAGGAGGTCGCCCGCAATTTGTTCGCGGGTGAATTGATCGAAGGGCATGTTGTCGCGGAAGGACTCGATGACATATTTTCGGTAAGGACCGGCGATGATGGGTTCGTCGGAGACCATGCCATTGGAGTCGGCGTAGCGGACGAGGTCGAGCCAGAGGAGGCCTTGGTGCTCGGCATATTCGGTGGAGCCGAGCCATTCTTCCTGGAAGCTGCGATAGTGCCCGGCTGAGGGGTCCTTGGAGAAAGAGGCGACTTCTTCCATGGTGGGAGGAAGGCCACGGAGATCATAAGAAAGGCGGCGGAGGAGATTCCGAGGATCTGCCTTCTGGACTGGATCGACATTGTTTTTCTTCCAGGTGCGCTTAAGGAAGGCGTCGATGGCAGAACTCTTAGGATCGGGCGAGGCGGGGCGGGCGAGTTTTTGGTAGGCCCAGTGTTCCTGGTATTCCGCGCCTTCTTTGATCCACTGCACGAGGATTTCTTTTTGTGCTTTCGTGAGCGAGTAGGCGGAGTCAGAGGGCGGCATTTGGTCGTCGGCGTCTTTCGAGAAGATGCGCGCGATGAGTTCGCTCTGATTCGGATCTCCGGGGACGATGGCTCCTTCTGCCGTTGCGCCCTCAAAGGTGTCGAGTCGGAGATCGGCTTCGCGCTTTTCCTTGTCGAATCCATGGCAGAAAAAGCAATTCTGGGAGAGGATGGGCCTCACGTCCCGATTGTATGAAATGGGAGCTGCTCCAAGTTGCGTCATGGACAAGACGAAGAGGAAGAGGTGGATGTTCTTAAACATGAATCTGGGAAAGACGGGACGGATTAGAGGATTACGATGAGACGCTAGGGCAACTTGCGGATTTTGTCTTGGATTGAGTTGAATGATCGTCAATGACGGCTTAAAAGACGATCTTTGAAACCTGGCGGAGAAATGTAAAGAGCGTGAAAATGTCTCGGATTTGATTGATGGTTCTTCGTATTCGAGGGCGGCTTATCTGGTAGAAAGAAGCCGGAAGACCGAAGAGTGGATTCCGCTTCCCCGGGCGAATCAGCGGAGTGCTCCGGAAGTGGTCGCCGGCGGTGGGTGGGACACTGACTTGTCAGGGGCAACAGAGTAGGTTTCTATCGTCCATGAACATTATTCTGCTATGATCCAGTGTCCTACATGCCATGAGTGGTTTGAGGTCTCGGAGGTCGCTCCTGAGGACTATGGAAGCCGAATGGACTACGATTGTGAGATCTGCTGTCGTCCGCTCATTCTGGTGGTGGAAACGGATGGGAGCCTGTTTGCCGAGGGACTGGAGGAATGAGTGATTTGGTTTCCGTTATTTTCCCGGTGGGGCCTGGAGCAGACGATGCGGAACTAGCGCTTGCGGATCTTCGGGAACAGACATGGAGTGAACTGGAGATCATCGTGGTGTTGAACGGTTGTCCCGAGCGGGTGCGAAAGTCGTTTTGTTCGATCGACGATGAGCGCGTTCGGCTCATTGATTTAGGCGCAGAAGGGAATCTTCTTCAGGCTCTCGAAGTGGCCATTGATGCCAGCCGAGGGAAGTGGCTCGCGCGGATGGACTCGGATGATCGATGCTCCTCCGATCGCATCGAGCGGACGTTGGTGCCACTCCTTTTGGGTGAGTGCGAGGTTGCGAGTTGTGGGATTAAATTAGTGGGTGCTCTTGGAAAAGGGATGCAGCGTTACGTCGATTGGGTGAATGGGCTCAGTGATTCGGGAAAAGTTTCCCGTGAGCGTTTTGTCGAAAGCCCGGTGGTGCAGCCAACGGTGATGATGGCAAAGAGCACGTTGATCGAAGCGGGAGCTTATCGAGATGATGGATTGGCGGAAGACTATAGTCTTTGGTTGCGTCTTCTTCATCAGGGGAAGCGCTTCGGAAAAGTCAGTGAGAGGCTTTATCAATGGAAAGATGGAGCGACCCGATTGACGCGAACCCATCCACGCTATGGCCAGCGCGAAATGCTCATTTTGAAAGCCCGTGCGATTGCGGAGATGGAAGTGGTGAAGAGCGGGGGGATTGCGATTGCGGGAGCGGGCCCCAACGGCAAAGTCATTGCTTCTGAGCTACTCGCGTGTGGGATCACCTTGCACGGCTTCTTTGAAATCAATTCCAAACGAGTGGGTGGAATTTGCCGGGATCGCCCTGTTGCAGGATATCCGGAATTCGGAAGTCGATGGCGTGCGGCCGTTCTTTTGTCGGCAGTGGGGAGTCCGGGTGGCCGTGAAAAGGTGCGGCAAAAAGCTCTCGAAGAGGGCTATGAGGAAGGGGTCGATTTTTGGTGCTGCTGTTGAGTCCCAGAGGAGGAGATCTTTAGCAAGATTAAACGGAGCTGACGGTTAATCCGGGCACGTATTCGGGGATGAGAAGTTTTTTAGTCGAGCTGGACGCTTTTCCTTCTGAGATGGGAAGGATGTGGCGGAGAACTGTTCGAGCGAGAATAGTGGGATCGGAGAAGTAGTGAGACAGGCTGGGAAAGAGGTGTTCATACCAAGGCTCGGAAGCGAGGGTGATGAGCGAGAGATCTTTTGGGATGCTGAGGTTTTCCTGTGCCATCCAGGATAGGATGGTGAGGGCCTGTCTCGATCGAGTGGCGATAATTGCAGTGGGGGGCTCTTGAAGTCGGAGGGTTCTTGCGAGTAAACGGGTGACGCTTTCAGTCGTGCCTTTTTCGATCATGGAGACGATGGGGTCAAGTCCTTCGGTTTCAGGAAAGGCTTTGCGCAAGCCGACCTCGGTTGCCCTCAGTCCAGCGAGGTTGGTGTCGGGGATGAGAAGTCCGACGCGGCGATGGCCGTTTCGTTTTAAGAGCGTCCCGGCATGAAAGGCGGCCGCTTCCCAGTCCTCATCGATGAAGGGGATTTGGATATCAGGTTGTGGATAGCCTCTGATCAGGGCTGGAATTTTTTGTTCGTCAAACCACTCCTGCACGGGAGAGGTGCACTGATAGAGAATCCAGGCGTCGGCTTCAATGTCCTTGAGCAAGGAATCAAGTTTGCTGGTGGGATTCTTGAGGTGGAAAAGTCCGGGGGTGACTAATTGAAGGAGGTAGCCGCGCTGGTTGAGAAGCTCACGCAGGGTATCGAATTCGACGAGCATCCATGGGGGAAGTTGGACCAGGGTCTTGGGCGAGAGAAAGGCGATGCGTTTGGTGGCTCTGGATTGCCTGGCTGCAGAGGAGAGAATTCTACGCCTTTTTCCGTGCTCACGGGGGGAGACGACACCATCGGCTTCCAGGATTTCCAGTGCCGCCCGTAAAGTGTCGCGGCCGATCTGCAGCTGCGAGGACAGGGAGCGTTCTCCGGGCAGGAGGTCCTGGATATCTCCGGAGGAAATCATTTCGAGAATGATGTCGGCGGCCTGAATAGGGAGAGGCTGACGGTGGGGAATCCGAGGCATGATGGGTATGCTAACTGGTTGGTCCATCATACCAAGGAATTTCAAGCTCTGTTCTTGTTCCGGTGGAGATACTTGGGCAACGTTATTGAAATGGAGCCTTTAAAAATGAGTGGATTGGTGGCGGCTGTTGTGTCGCCGATGGATGAGCATGGAGAGTTAAATGTGGGGATCGTTCCCAAGGTGGTGGATCATCTTGAGTCGAAGGGAATCACAGGAATCTACATTGCAGGAAGCACGGGTGAGGGGATGTCCCTGACCGATGAGGAACGGAGAGCCGTGGCGGAAGCTTATGTGACGTCGGCGAAGGGTAGGATGAGAACTTTTGTTCAGGTGGGACATAATAGCTTGAAGGCGTCGGCTGAGCTGGCCGGACATGCTGAATCGATCGGAGCTGATGCTGTTTCGGCGACACCCACGGGTTATTTCAAAGTCAGTGGTGAAGAGGCGTTGGTGGAGGGGCTTCTTCCGATTGTCGAGGCGGCACCCAAGACGCCTTTTTATTACTATCACATTCCTTTTTTGTCGGGCGTCACTCTTGATCCGATGAAACTGACGGATCGAGCGATGGATCGCTTGCCCACGTTTTGCGGAATTAAGTATTCCGATGGCGGGAGTCTCCATAATCTGCCGCTGCTGGAAAAGGTGGGGCCTGGCTTGGAGTTTCTTGCGGGATCGGATGAGGCCTATCTGATGTCGGTAGCGCAAGGTTTTAAGGCAGCGGTGGGAAGTACCTATAATTATGCTGCTCCGATTTATGATCGAGTGAGGGTAGCGGTTGAAGCGGGTGATTTTGAAGAGGCCCGGCTCTGGCAATCGCGTGCGCTGGAGATGATTGCGGCGATGTTTGGAACCTGTGGTCGGGCTTCGCTGAAGGTGATGATGTCGATGGTGGGGATTGATTGTGGTCCGGTGCGTCGTCCGATTGATCCGGCGGCTCCAGAGCAGGTTGCGGCCTTGCGCAAGAGCTTGGAGGAAATGGGATGGTTTGACTGGGTGGGTCAGGACGTCAGTGTCTCGGCATGATCACAAGACTGTTAGTTGTCTGGTTTCTGGGTTTGGCCTCGGCATGGGGTGCTTTGGAATGGGATCGTTTGCCTGATCTTCCTGATCGGGAAGGTTTTGCGGGCGCCTTTTCTGGAGTAGTCTCGGAGAATGGGGAGGACTTTTTGGTGGTAGCCGGTGGGGCGAATTTCCCTGACGGGCGGCCGTGGGAAGATGGGAAGAAGATCTATTACGATGATATTTACGTCCTGCCGCTGAAGGAGGGTGGGGAGTGGGAGAAATCGGCGGCGACGCTGCCGCAGGCAGTAGGTTACGGGATGTCGGCGAGCCTGGATGATGGCTCGTGCTGGTTCATGGGGGGTAAGAATGACTCGGGGTGCCTGAGGGAGAGTTATCAGGTGAAGGTCGAGAATGGCGAGGTGATCGTAGGGAGGGCGCCGTCTCTTCCTGTTCCACTTGCTGAAGGACTTGCTGCGGTAGTTGATGGGACACTCATTGTCGGGGCAGGAACGAATGGAGATGAGACGATCAGGGAGTTTTACTCGATGAATGATGAATCGGAGTGGGAAACTTTGGGTTGGCCTGAAGGGGCACGAGGCAGGATGTATGCTGTAGGCGGAGTGAAGGGTGGGACGTTTTACCTCTTTGGCGGACGGGATAATGCGGATTCGGAGGAGGAGAAAGAGGATCGTATTTTTGGTTTGGATTTTCTTAAGGATGCTTGGGAGCTGAATGTCTCTTCCGGGCAGTGGAAGCGGCTCGCGGATATGCCTGAGGCGAGATCGGCGGCTCCCTCGATGGCGGTGCCGGCGGGGGCGAGTTCTTTTTTGATGTTGGGTGGGGTTACGGTTCCTTTTTTAGCGGAGCAGGTAGCGGCACGACCGGAGATCGACGGTCAGGGAATGGAGCATCCGGGATTTCCTGGAGCGATTCTGTCTTATAATACCGTGACGGATCGCTGGGCGGAGGCGGGGAGTTTGCCGCTTGAGGGGACCTTCGCTCCGGTGACGACTCCGGTGGTTTTGTGGAATGGAAAGGTGATCATTCCGACCGGGGAAATTAAGCCGGGAGTTCGGTCGCCACAGGTGTTGATCGCAGAGGTGGGTGGCTCGAAGTTGGACTTTGGGGTGGTGAATTGGGTGGTCGTGGCAGTCTATTTATTGGGGATGGTGGGCATCGGATATTGGTTCATGAAGCGGGAGTCGGCTTCGACGACCGATGCGTATTTTAGAGGTGGTCAGCGCGTTCCCTTCTGGGTGGCGGGACTTTCGATTTTTGCGACGATGCTGTCGGCGATCACCTTTATGGCGGTGCCAGGAACCGCTTATGCCACAAATTGGAATGGCTACATCGGGCAGTGGCCTATCTTGATTATCGTACCCTTGGTGGTGATGTTTTACCTGCCGTTTTATCGTCGGCTTAATATCACGACGGCCTACGAATATCTTGAAAAACGATTTAACGTGGCGACCCGCGTGATTGGGAGCATTACCTTCATGCTCTTTCACGTGGGGCGGGTGGCGATTGTGCTTTATCTCCCGGCGTTGGCCTTATCGAGCGTCACGGATATTAATATCTTTGCCGCGATCGCGGTGATCGGAGTGTTGTGCGTGATTTACACCGTGATGGGTGGAATCGAAGCGGTGGTGTGGACCGATGCGATTCAGGCCTTAGTCTTGATTGGCGGAGCGCTGTTGTGTTTTGGACTGATTGTTTCGCAGGTGGACGGTGGGATTAGCGCGGTCGGATCAGCGATGAGTGAGCAGGGAAAAGGGATCACGGCAAGCTGGAGTTTTGGAGATCTTTCGATCGCGAAGGGATCGACTTCGGGCTTTGTTTTGTTTGTGGCGTTCATGATGGCGAACTTGCCTTCTTACACTTCGGGGCAGGATGTGGTGCAGCGTTATGTCACGACGCCTTCGGAGAAGGATGCGGCGCGCGCCTTGTGGATGAATATCGGGATGGTGCTCATCGGGTCGGCGATTTTCTTCGGCTTGGGAACGGCCCTCTTTGTCTTTTATCAAGATCAGCCTGAGTTGATGGACCCGGCGCTTCCGGCGAAGGATAGCGTGTTGCCCTTTTTCATCATGCAGAATTTGCCGATGGGAGTGGCGGGTCTGATTATTGCGGGCGTTTTTGCGGCGGCGCAGTCGACGATTTCCAGCTCGCTCAACTCGGTGGCGACGGCTTTTGTGACGGATGTTTATGGAAGGTTGTTGAAGCCGCAAAGCAACGACGCGCAGCGGCTTGGGGTGGCGAAGTGGGTCGTGATCATCCTGGGATTGATTGGAATCGGAGTCTCGAGTTACCTAGCGATGATCAAAACGGATGAAGTGTTCATGTTGTTCAACCGCTTCATTGGTTTTGCGCTGGGGCCCTTGGGTGGTTTGTTTGCTCTAGGGATCTTTTCGAGGCGACCCAATGGGAAAGCGGGGCTCTTGGCCTTGATCTGTGGGGTGGTGACAGTGGTGACGGTCTACTTTTTGAACGAAGCGGGCGTGATTGATCTGATGCCCTTGCTCTACGGAGCCGTGGGCTTTTTCGCGACCTTGTTATCGGGCTTGATTTTGGGATTTGTGATGCGGGCGTCCGATGAGGAAGTGGCCGGACTGACGGTTTGGACCCTGAAAAAGTGATGAGTGGATATAGCAAAGAAGAACTTGAGGGCTTGCGGGATTTTTATCGCTCGAGTCTTTTGGATGACACGCTGGGTTTTTGGATGCCGGAGATCGTGGATCAGGAATATGGCGGCTATCTGTCGATGAGGGACCAAGATGGAACTCTGATCGACGATGATAAGTCGGTGTGGTTGCAGGGGCGCTTTGCGTGGATGTTATCGACTCTTTGTAACACGGTTGAGAAGCGGCCGGAGTGGCTAGCGGCAGCAAAGAGTGGGGTCGAGTTTCTGAGAGACAATTGTTTCGATGAAGACGGTCGGATGTTCTTCTTGGTGACCCGGGAAGGGAAACCACTCAGGAAGCGACGGTATTTTTTCTCAGAGGCTTTTACGGTGATGGCTTATGCGGCTTATGGAAAGGCATCGGGGGAAGTTGCTTGGCTGAGCGAAGCTCGAGAACTTTTTGCGCGATGCATGGACTACGCCGACGGGAGTGTGGCGACGGGCGAAGCGAAGTGGACAGAAGAAAGGCAGACGAAGGGAATCGGCGTGCCCATGATCTTTTTGCAAGTGGCCCAGGTCTTGGTGGCCAATGGAGGTGATGCCTTGGCGGAGCGTAAGATCGATGAGTTTATTGGAGAGATCCGTGAGTTCGTGAAGGATGACATCGAGTGTGTCATGGAGCAGATCGGGATGGACGGGGAAGTAGTGGATCACATTGATGCGCGCACCTTAAATCCGGGACACGCGATTGAGGGAGCGTGGTTTATTTTAGATGAAGCAAAGCGGCGGGGGAATGATCCGGAGCTGATCGACCTCGGATGTCGCATGCTCGACTACATGTGGAAACGCGGGTGGGACGAGGAGCACGGAGGAATCCTTTATTTCAAGGATGTCTACGACAAGCCGGTGCAAGAATACTGGCATGACATGAAATTCTGGTGGCCTCAGTGCGAGGCGATCATTGCGACCCTGCTGGCGTATCAATTAACGGGGGAGGAAAAGTATGCCAAGTGGCATCGGATGATTCATGACTATGCTCATGAAAAATTTTGTGACCGGGAGCATGGGGAGTGGTTTGGGTATTTGTATCGCGATGGTGGCGTCTCGTCGCCTTTGAAAGGGAATCAATTCAAAGGGCCATTTCATTTGCCGCGGATGCAGTGGTATTGCTGGCAGTTGCTGGACTCAGCAGGTGTAGATAAAACGTAGGGATGGTCGGTGATGATTTCCTTAGGAAAAGAGAGTTGCGATGGGAGTGCCTCCATCAGTGATGGGGACGGGGCGGGTGCCGTCCATGAGTTCGTGGTGGGGATTGATTCCCAGGGCGGCATGAATCGTGGCGTGGAAGTCGGGAATGGAAACCGGATTTTCGACGACTTTTTTAGAGAGCTTGTCGGTGGAACCGAAAGCGCCTTGATGATTTAGACCACCTCCGGCGAGGACGAGCGAGAATGCCGAGCCTTGATGGCCGCGGCCGCCATTTCCGTCGAACTCGGGTGGGCGTCCGAATTCGGTGGCGAGGACAATGAGGGTTTTGTCGAGGAGGCCCTTTTCTTCGAGATCGCCCATGAGGGTGGCGAGGCCGTTGTCGAGGTCTTGAATGAGTGCGTGTTGTTTAAGTTGTCCTTTGCCGTGGGTGTCCCAACCGGTGCCGTTGATGAAGCCCGGGTTGTGGGAGAGTTCGACAAAGCGGACGCCGTCCTGAACCAAGCGACGGGCGAGGAGGCAGCGTTGACCGAATTCGCTTTGATAGGAGTTCCGAAGATCGGCGGGCTCGGAGCTGAGATTGAAATTTTTCATGAAGCTCGGTCCGGCGAGACGGAGGGCTTCGGTTTGGGCCCTCTCGTAGTCGGCCAAAACGGAGTCTGCGGGGATTCGGTCCTGAAGCGGTTTGAGGAGCCTCTTGCGGGTTGCAATGCGTTCGTTGGTGAGGAAATCCGGACGGGTGAATCCGGCGGGTCCGGACTTGAGATCGGTGAGGTAAATATTGCCGTGTTGAGCCCCTAGAAATCCGGGGCCGCGGCTGACATTTGGAAAGCCGATGAGCATGTAGGCGGGGACATCGGGATTGGCCGAGCCCCGTTGCTGGGTAATGATAGAACCGATCGAGGGATAGGTGGTGGATCCGCTGATGGGACGTCCGGTGTGCACGAAGTTGGACGCAAGCGCGTGCTCGTCGATGAGTTGATGGCTAATTGAACGGACCGCCGTGATGCGGTCCATGAAGCGGGCTGTTTTTGACAAATGCTCGGAGATTTTTACTCCGCGAACGGCTGTCTCGATGGAGGGGTAGTCCGAGCCGGCGACGAAGGGCATTTTGGAGCTGCCTTGTTTTTTAGGGTCAAAGGTATCGACTTGCGACATGCCGCCACCGAGCCAGATGAGGATGCAGTGTTCGGCTTTTCCTTTCGGGGCATCCGCTTTTGCGGAGGCTTGGGTTGAGAGCGCAGCAAGCGATGAAGTTTGGAGAAAGTGGCGGCGATTCATGTCAGTGAGAGTTATGGGGTGTAGATCCATTCGGGCGAATTGACGATGGACCAGAGGAGGTCTTCAAAACGCTCGCGCCAGGCTGGGTCGAGACGTTTGGTGGGTGGGTCACCAGCGCGTGCGGCGATGATTTCCTTGCGGCGGATTTCGTCAGCGATGGGATCGAGATGGTTATACCAGGAGACGTAGCGGGGCGGGCGGATCTTTTTGAGAGGAGGCGTTAGGCTGGTTTCGACAATGCGCGATTGATAGCCGGGGGAGAGATGGGCACGGTAGAGTTTCAGTTCCCCAGCCGTGGGTTTGCGGGTGAGAAGTTTCAGGAAGAGTTGTTCGAGGAAGGTGTCGAGTGATTGATCCTTTAATGAAAAGTCAGTGAGAGCATGGTCGTCGGAGAGACGCGTGAGCCAGATGCTCATCGTGCCGTTGGAAAGGATGGCGGGTTGCAGAGCGCTGGGATCGGTGCTGCGGGAGCTGGTCGAGGATTGCCGGCTGGCGGTCCAACCGAAGGCCGAAAGGACATCCGAAACGGCTTGCACGCGGGGCAAGGTCAGGCTGAGGCGATCCCGTTCGTTGGAAAGGCTGGCGAGCATCCAGGCGCGGCGCGGTTGACCAAGAGAGATGCTGCTAGTGAGGGGACGTCGGCCATCGATATCGATGTTCATTTCTTCGGTGCGGAAAGGTTTCCCGGTGGCGTGGAAGAGGGAGTCGACAATTTGTTCGGCTCGTAGTCGGCGTGGAACTGGCGAGGTAAAGAGAGGGGATGTTTCCTTGAGGGAATGATCATTGGCACGTTGGTAGGCGTGTGAGTTGAGGATGAGTCGGGCGAGGTGTTTCAGGCTGTAGTTGCTGCGCACAAGTTCGTGACCCAACCAACGGAGGAGGGGTGGATGACCGGGAGCGGATTTTTCCCAATCCCCGGGTGCTTTGACAAGGCCGCGGCCCATGATTTGTTGCCAGAGACGGTTGGCCATGACCTGAGCGAAGCGTTCGTTTTGTGGTGCGGTGATGAGTGCCGCGAGGAGGTCGCGGGTGTCGGATGGGTTTTCCGCGAGTTGATGGCCGATGTCGGGGTTGATGAACTCTTTGAAGGGCCAGGCTGGCGCGACCTTGGATCCGGGCTTGAGAGTGACTTCGATTAAGGGTTTGCGTCCTCCTTTGCTGAGGCTTTCGAGCGAGACGCTGCTGGTCTTGGGCACCGTGATTGGTTCGCGATTGAGGAGAGCGGCGAGTTCGAAGAGGTCCTTTTGAAGGGACTTGTGGGAAGGGGCGTCGTGGCAGCGAGCGCACTTCATTTCTACTCCCAAAAATGCCGAGCTGAGGACGAGACCTTTCGCGGCCATGGGGACATCGTTTTGTGAGGCAAGTCCGAAACCGGCCGGGCCGCCGAGTTTTTGACTGCCTTGCATGCGGATGAGTTCGGTGACCATAAGATCGAGCGGCTTGTCATCGAGGAGGGACTCGTAAAGCCACCAACGGAAGGGGCCGGTGTTGTTGAGAGTTGGGTTGAGAATGTTGGGATTCTCGGCGAGGATGTCCTGCCAGTAGCCCATCCAGTTGTCGGCCCAGCGTGGGTCGGCGAGGAGTCGGTCAACCTCCTTGGCGCGGCGATCAGGAGATTTATTAGAGAGGAAGTTCTGGATTTCTATGAGCGAGGGCGGGAGACCGATGGTGTCGAGTGAGACGCGGCGAAGGAAGGTAAGATCGTCGGTTTGTTCGGTGAGATGAATGCGGGCGACATCGAACTCCGGCCAATGCGACCCTTCGGTGATCCATCCCTTGATGAGGGCTTGCTCTTCCGGTGTGACGAGGTCGCCTTTTGGCGGCATGCGTTCGTCTTCGTCGCCGCTGGTGATGCGTGCGAAGAGCGCGCTCTTTTCAGGATGTCCGGTGGTGATGGCCGGGCCGTCGAATTCGCCCCCTTCGAGGGCCGAGGCGAGACTGGAGAGATCGAGATCGCCCTTTGTTTTTTCGCCCTGGTGGCAGGAGAAGCATTTCGCTTTGAGAATGGGAAGGACTTGTTTGTAGAAGTGAATCTGTCCGGGTTTGTGTTCTTTGATTTGAGACGAAGCTTTTTGGATTCGGGCGTTCAAAAAATGGTCGATGGGATTGTTTGCCGGAAGACCTCCAGTTGCTGCCGGAAGAACGATTGTTTCAAGCGAAGCGAGATAAGATTGAGCGGCTTCGCGGCGCTTGATCCAGTAGGGGGCGTGTTTTCTCAAGAGAGCAGTGCGGCGCTCGAGGTTGGTTTGTTTTACCCAGAGAGTGTGTTCCTTTTTGAAGGTGGGGAAAGTTTCGTCGGTGTAGGCGAGGGGTGAGGCGGTCGAAGTGAGGACGTGCCAGTCGGAGGAACCTTCGAGGGAAAGGGCGACGACGAATTCACCGGGTTCGGGGCGATTGCCGCCGCTTCCGATGAGTTGCTGAATGGAGATGAGGTGTTGTCCTCCTTTGGTGGTGAAGGTGGCGAGGCCTTCTTCATTGCCTGGAGTGACGAAGCGGAAGTGGGGGTCTCCGGGATTGAGGAAGTCGTCTTGGTCTGTGGTATATCCTAGGGCTCCTTCGGAGGATGGGGTGAAACCTGTTTGAATGATCCTCTTGTTGTCGATGACGAGGCGGGCGGAGTTTCTCCCCCGGAGGAGGAAGCGGTGGGTTCCGGCGGGGAGGGTCACTTTTGAAGTGGCACGAAGGAGGAAGGGCTGCTTGCGATCGCCTCGGATTCCGGTGGCGACGTAGCGAAAGGGAAGTGAAGGGAGGGCGAAATGGGGGAGGGTGAACGATTCGCTGGCGCGGGGGTCTTGCTTGGGCCAGGTCTTTCCACCGGGGACTCCCTGCTCGCAGATCTCGACGAGGACGGTGTCCGTTGGAATCTTATTGGGATCGATGGCCGAGGGCGGAGCGAGATGTTGATACCGTGAGATGAGGAGTTCCTTGGAGAGGTGCTCGCGGTAGATCGTGATTTGATCGAGGACCCCATTGAGTTGGTTTGAGGCGGAACCACCATTGCCGGTCCCGATTATGATGTCGTCGGCGTCGGAGACTGGAGGAAGGGTTGTTTTTCCGCCCAGATCCCAGCTCCCTTGAGTGATGCGGGTGCCATCGATGTAGGCGACGATGGAGTCGGGTTTCCCGAAGGTGTAGGAGAGGGCGAGATGGTGCCAGGCGCCATCGGCGTCGAGGCCTTCGGATGCCGTCCAGCGATGGTAGGCCGACTGATCGCCGGCGGAGCGGAAGAGGAAAGTGGGGAGAGCGTATCCTTTATCTCCTTTGAGGCGGAGTGCCCAGTTTTGGTTATCAGGAGTGAAGGTTTTGCTCCTGTTCCGTCCCTTGCCAATGAGGTAGGCGAAGGAATTCGAGGAGATGGAATTGAGGGAAACCCAAGCTTCAATGGTAATGGATTCGCCATTCGTAAAGCGGAGCGAAGAGGGAACGGGGAGATCTGACTCGCGGATGCGCCAGGCTGCGGGATGTTCGGGGAGGACGAGGGACTTGTTTTTTGCCGGAAAGGTAGGGTATTCTGGGCGGATGAGAGAGTTGGATTCGATTTTGGCACTGCCTGTCAGAGAGCCCGCACCAGGTTGATCGAAGGTCCACTGGGCGATGAGATCGATTGACGGGAGGGGGTCGAGGTCGTTTTGCACCTCTTGGGCAAGGCCGGAGAGGGTGGCAAGGGCCAGGATGAAATGGGGACGGAAGAGTGCCATCGAGGATAACCTTACGTGGGATGAGGTAGAGACATTAGCGAAAAAGTGCTCGTTCTTTTGCGGGAGGATGCTGTTTCTCATGGAGAATGGTTGAACTCTCGATGATCCAAGCGGCCGCTTTGCGCTGCGGCAATGGTGAAACTGAACGGCTGGTGGGTTAGAGAGACCAGTTCTATGATCGATCAATGAGTGGGGAGAAGGGGAGTAGAATGGGCTCGTGAGAGTCCTGATTCTTCTTTATTTGGCGTCAATCGCAGTGGCGAGCGGTAAGCACTACAAGCTATTTGTGTTGACCGGGCAGTCCAATTCGTTGGGGACAACGGCGGGTGGCGAGGCGGATCCGACATCGGAGAGTGATCCCGCGGATGACCATGTTCTGTTCTTCTGGGACAATGTGGCGGATGCCTCGAACTCGATCGGAGATTCTGGTGGAGCTTGGACGACCTTACAGGACCAACAGGGAGGATTCTATCCTGGGAGCGCAACGCATTGGGGGCCGGAAATTAACTTTGCGCGGACTTTGTATCGGGCGGGGGTGAGAGACTTTGGCCTTATCAAGGCAAGCCGAGGAGGGGGAGGGAACTCAAATTGGTCGAAGAGCGGTAGCGGTCAAATGTATGCCCACGTCAAAGATACGGTGGACGCAGCGACGGCTCTGTTGACGGCCAATGGAGATACCTTTGAAATCATCGGCTTTCTCTACGTGCAGGGAGAGAGTGACTCCGGAGGGGAGGCCGTGATTGCGGATGTGCGGCTCTCGGAGCTGGTTACGAATCTCCGGACAGATCTTACGAACGCCTCGTCGATGCACGCGGTCGCGGGTGGGATCGCAGCAGCGGGAGGGAATCGCAATGCAGTGAGAGCGAAGCAAGCGGGGCTGGCAGCGGGTGATCCGATGATCAGCTATTTCGAGAATTTAGATCTGCAAGGGCAGCTCTATGACGGGTTGCATTTTGATAAGGCGGCGAAGCTGACAATCGGAAAACGATTTGCGCAGGAATTCTTTGCGGTCGAAGTGGTCACCCCGAACTATGGGAAGCTGGTGTTTATGGGCGACTCGATCGTGCAGGGAGGCTTGGGCTATCCCAGCTTTCGCTATGCGCTTTTCAAACATCTCGTCGATTCAAATGCTAATTACACCTTCACCGGTTCTGTCACGGGCGCTTATCAGAACAACGCGGGAGCGACTCCTGACTATGAAGGCGAGGTTTTTGTGAACGTGAATGAAGGCCACTTTAGTTGGAGGGCCTTTTGGGAGAATGGTCGGGTGCCTCTGCCGTCGAATCGAAGAAGTAGAAACCGAGGTGAGGGAACGATCTTAAATTGGACGGGGCAGGCGGCGCAGTATGAACTGAGTTCATCGGGAAATTTTGTGGCCTATCCGGATCCGGGCGCATCGGGATCGGGAAACACCGGGACGATCTATGTTCCAGACAGCGTGGTAATCATGATTGGGATCAACGACCTAGCGGACGGCGGAACGCCTACGCAATTGCGGAACGATGTTTCGACGATGATTGATCAAATCCGAGCAGCAAATACGAATGTGAGCATTTTCTTGAATTACCTTCTGCACACTGATCAGACAGCAGTTCTCCAAGTCAACGTGGATACGTTCAACAGATTGTTGCAGCCCTTGGCGGACACGAAGAATAGAGCATCAGCAACCTCGGCGGTGTGGGTGATCGATGCCTCTACTGGCTTCGATCCGGTGGCGTTGACGCACGACGAGGTGCACCCGAATACGACAGGTGAGATCTTCGTGGCGAGGCGGATCGCGGAAGGCCTTGGGTTGTCTCCGGAAGAGTTGGTAGAAGTCGAAACAATTTTCCCAGTGACAGAGCGAAAAGATCTTGCGGTCTGTTTTTTGGGAAACGAAATTTTCAATGGCGCCGAGTTCATTAATGGATGGGCGGAAGTCAGCGCAGCGGCAACGACGGAGTCTCTGGTGGGGACGATTTTTAATCGAACCCACATCAACGGCGCGGGTGAGTGGTTGGAAGGAATCGCTTCGAGCAAGGATGGTGGAACGACGACTTGGAACACGGGGAATGATGGGGACTGGACCTTTGAGATTGAGATGAAATTTCAGGTGAATCCATCTGGCTTCTCGATCTGGTTGGGCACGGGATCTCAGCGAATCATTGTCGATGTTTTCGGTGACCGGACTCAGGACAACGGGGCTGGAGATTTTAATGTGGCGCACAACAACCTCGACGGTGAATTTCATCAATGGCGCGTTGTGCATGACAGCAGCGCTTCGAAATATCACGTATGGAGGGACGGAGTGAGGCTGACTCCCACGGACGGGGCGAGTTACGATTTAGCGGGCGCTGACAGTCGAATCGTCTTGGGAGATCGGACAGGTGGCTCCTTTGGCAACAACTATAGCGTGGATATTGCCTCGATCTGCTATGATCAGAGCGATGGCTATTTACCACTCGGCGCGGACGTTGATGGAGACGGGATTTCGGATGCCTTTGAGATTGAGTATTTTGGAAATCTCACCGCTGCGCTTCCGGGTGAGGATGGAGACGGTGATCGGAATCGAAATTTAGAGGAGTATTTGGCGGATACTGATCCTACTGATCCGATGTCGTTTGTTTCGACCAGAACGATTGTTGAGGCGGACGGCCTAGCGCAGGTAGTCTTTAAAGAGAGTTCGGTAAGGAGAAACTACGGGCTCTATCAGTCGGATGATCTAGGCAACGCCGATCCTTGGATGCTCATTGACGGACCGGTGCTTGGAAATGGCGGCGACTTAACGCTGACTGGGGAGGCTTTGACAGGACCACGGAGTTTTTACCGTGTGTGTGTGAGTTTGCCATAGTGGTTGGCTAAAAAAACCAGCTGAGAAGTGAAAGGCAATTTCGAGATTGAGCGTCACTGTAGGTGACATGAAGCGATTGACCTTATTGGTACTTTTAGCGGGAACCTGGCTGTCAGGTGGAGAAGATTTCGAGTCCTTCAAAGTGGGTGGTTTTGACTCATTAAAAAGTAAGCTTGGAACATGGTCGACGGCACCTGGGCAGGCGGAGATCAACGGAGATCATACGAAGGGCGGGAAGAGGAGTCTTCGTCTTATGGGGGGAGAGAAGCAGGAGGTCGTTCTCGAACTTAGAGAGAAAATCAAAGACAAGGTGATCCTTTCCTTTTGGGCGGAGCGCTGGACAAGCAGGGGTCCGTTTTCCTTTCGTATTGAGGGCCAGGGTGCTGGTGAGTGGGAGGAGATTTACAATGATGACAAGCGAATCAAAGTGGGTGGATTTTTAACTTTGGTGGAAATCCCTTTGCCGCCGGGTCTTGAGCGGGTCCGTTTCAGCGCGACAAGTCCAGTTAAGACGGGCTTGATGATCGATGATCTCGTCATCGAGAAAGTGCAGCCAATGGTGGTGGAAAAGATCACCGCGATTCAGCCGGTCATTCCGGTCCTGATTCGAAAGAAGGACAATCCGGTTCTTGGATTGGTGGTGACCACAAAGGGGAGGGGGGAGGCTTTGAAGATTGAGGCTCTGAAGATTGATTTGAAGGGAACGAGTGATCCAGATGCGGTGAAGGCCGTGCGGGTGCTCAATTCCGGTGGAAACATGAAGGCTGGAACGGGTGAACTTTTTGGTGAGGCAAAATTTACGGGAGGAGAATGGATTTGTGAAGGAGAGGCGACTTTGCTGGGGGGCGAGAATTTTTTCTGGGTTTCCGTGGAGTTGAATGATTCTGCGAGTCTCGATGGAAAAGTAGATGGCCGGGTGCTCGGTGTGAAGTTTGCCGAGGGTAAGGTGATCACACCGGAAGTGACATCGCCTCCAGTATCTCAGCGCATTGGATATGCAGTGCGACAGCATGGCGATGATGGATCGAAAGCTTTTCGGATCCCGGGTTTGGCGACGACAAATAAGGGAACGTTGATCGGGGTATACGATGTGCGCTATCGGACTGGAGGAGATCTTCCGGGAGATATTGATGTCGGGATGAGTCGGAGCACGGACGGAGGCCAGACGTGGGATAAGATGAAGGTCGTGATGGACATGGGGAATGATCCCAAATGGCGCTACGACGGAGTGGGCGATCCAGCAGTCCTGGTGGACAAGACGAACGGGAGGATCTGGGTTATTGGAACCTGGAGTCACGGGAATCGCTCGTGGCATGGATCGGGACAGGGAATGACGCCGGAGGAAACCGGGCAGTTGATGTTGGCATACAGCGATGATGATGGACTGAATTGGTCCAAGCCGATCAATATCACAGAGCAGGTCAAGAAGCCGGAATGGCATTTTCTGCTTCAGGGACCAGGTGCGGGGATCACGATGAAGGATGGCACGATCGTATTTGCGGCCCAGTATCAGGATGGCAACAAGCGTGCGAACGGACGAAAAATTGGCACTCCTTATTCTACTATTTTATACAGCAAGGATCATGGGGAAACGTGGGTGGTTGGATCGGGAATCAAGTCGAATACGACAGAGGCGCAGGTTGTTGAACTCAAGGACGGGTCGTTGATGCTGAATTGCCGCGACAACCGTGGCGGAGCCCGGACGGTGGGAGTCACAAAAGACTTAGGGAAAACGTGGGATCTTCATCCGACTGATCGGAAGGGGCTCAACGAGCCGGTGTGCATGGCGAGTTTGCTTCGAGTAGGCGAACGCTTCGTCTTTTCAAATCCCAACACGCGACGCGGTCGATACAATATGACACTCAAGATGTCCGATGATGAGGGGATGACTTGGCCGGAGGAGATGCATACGCTTTACGATGCGCGGAATGGCAGTGGCTACTCCTGTCTTGCCCCAATTGGCGATGATTACGTGGGCGTTCTCTATGAGGGTCCTGCCGAGATCTATTTTCTACGCTTCCCCCTAAGTGAACTCGTAAAATGAAATTCCTATTAGTATGCGGTATTCTGCTTCAGCCGGTCTTCGGCGGGCGTCCGAATATTTTGCTCATTGTCTCGGAAGACAATGGTCCGGAGCTGGGGTGCTACGGAGACCCCTATGCCAGGACTCCGGTGCTCGATGGGCTCGCGAAGGAAGGGTGCCGTTTTGAAAATGCCTTCACGCCCTACTCGGTCTGTAGTCCATCCCGGGCTTGTTTTCTCACGGGACTTGATCCTGCCATCAACGGACAACTTGGCCTGGCGACTCACAAGTATGCCATGTATCAAGACTGGCCGAATGTCTTTAGTCTTCTTAAGGCCGGGGGATATCGCACGGGTTTGATTGGGAAGCTGCATGTCAATCCAGAGAATGCCTTTCGTCCGCACATCGATTTTCGGGCGATCTCGGGTGCGAATTTTGGGAGGAAAAATTTGAGGGCCTATGCCGAAAAAGCGTCTGAGTTTTTTAAAGGCGGTGAGGCGCCGTTTTTCTTGTCGATCAACTATCCAGATGCTCACTTTCCATTGATCAAACAGACGGGAGGACTTCCTGAAGATGGTGATCTTTTAAAAGGAAAAGAGGTGAAGCCTCTGCCTTGGGTGGGATGCGACTCGAAGAGGCTGAGGGAGGCGACGGCGAACTACTACAATTGTATGAATCGTTTGGATTCGATGGTGGGTGATTTGTTGCAGAATTTGGAAGAGGCGGGAAAAATAGAGAACACCCTTATTATTTATATTGGAGATCACGGGGCTCAATTCTCGCGAGGGAAAACGAGTGTCTATGATGCGGGATTACGCATTCCAATGATCGTTCGCTGGCCCGGTCAGGTGAGGGTGGGGGTGCGGAAAGAAATGGCGAGTGTGGTGGACTTGTTGCCGACGATTTGTGAGGCGGCGAGAGTGGAGGCTCCCAAGAAGCAATCGGGTGCGTCCTTGTGGCCTTTTTTACGAGGAGAAGACCCTGCTCAGTGGAGAAAAGATTTATTGGCAGTCGCGACTGGATCGGCCCCTGTGATCGGGTGTCTCCAGTTGGCGTTGAGAACGGAGCAATACAAACTCATTTATACGCCGTCCGGCCAGGGAGTGAATCGGAGTGCGCAGGCTTATCTCCATCAGCATAATGCTCACTTTATTGCCGGATCTACGATGGATGAGATCGAAGAGAGTTCCTCAACGGTCAAGGCGAGCTATGCCACTTACTTGAACCCACCGACGTTTGAACTCTACGATTTGAGGAAGGATCCGGATGAATTCATCAATTTATCAAGAGATCCAAAATATAAAGATGTCTTGGGAGATCTCAAATCGCGAATGAAACGGCGCCAAGTAGAGGTTGGTGATCCATTTAATGATACAGAAATGGTCAAGCAGTGGCTTTTGCAGGAAGAGGAAGGAAGAAAGATCAATTATAAGGCTAGGAAGCAGTGGCGATGGAGGTATCTCGACAGCTTCCCGCCGGAGTGAAAATCTGGTTTTGTGATTAAATTACGAGGAATTTGACCGATCATTTGGCTCTGCCTTTATAGAAGGTTTCATGAGTGGTAAGAGTGGTTCTTTTATGGACGTGCCATCTGGTCTATTTTTAAAACCAGGAGAAGTCTTTTTGTCTAGTCTTAATGAAGGGAGCTATGGTGAGGGAATGAAAACACACGTCAGTATTGTTTTAACGCTTTTCCTCATGCTTTTAGGAGCAGGCTCGTCAGCGGGGGATGTTTTGCTGAGCTATGAGTCGGGAATTGCCACTTCCGATCTTACCGGAGCAGCCGATCCCGAAAGCCAGGGATGGAGCTTCGACGGAACCGGAGGTGCTTTCGCGGATGGCTTTGATGCGGGAACGGGAATAGGAAGCGATTTTGGAGGCGGCTGGAGAACAGTGGATGGAACCGGAGGTGCGCCGGCAATTTATTTGCAGGATACCACTCCCATTATTGCGGCCCTCACTGCGGCTCCCAGTTGGAAGATGACTTGGACGATTGCACTGGATTTGGATGCAGTGAGGATTGATGGAGGCGAGGTCGAGGGATACTACGGAGCGCCTAACCAGGCTCGGCAGAACGCGCTCCTCTTGTATTTTGATATGGATGACGTGAATAGCTTTCGCGTGGTTCACCGGGTCAATGAGCTGAACGAGATCCTTCTGGATGTCAGTGGAACCCAGTATAATACGGGAGTCGTCTTGGATGCGTTTGGAACCTACTCGATCACTTATGATGCTGCTTCGGAAACTGCCGAGCTTGATTACGGCGCGGGCACTGCGACCATTTCACCTTCGATTGCGGACCCCGACCGGAGCACGATCTTTATGGGCTCGGGCTCTACTGGAGGGCAAGGATCCGCAGTGTGGAACTCGATGGTGGTTGAGACGACGGAAGTCAATCCTGCCACCGAGCCGTCTGTAGTTGTCACTCCGGGAACAGATGTAAGTTCTTCTCGTGTCTTGATGACCGGGGAGGTTACGGATGCTGGAAATGAGAATCCTGTTGTGACGCTCTACTATGGTGCCAAGGATGGCGGGATAGATCCCGGATCTTGGGATGATTTTGTCGACCTAGGGCGCAAGGGAGGGGAGTTCTCGAGAGCCCTAGATTCTCTCAATAGCAACACGACGGTATTCTACCGGGCCTTTGCTGAAAATAGTGCGGGGAATGTTTGGTCCCCTACGACGGAGTCAGTGACCTCAAGGCAGGCGATGACTCCAGCAATTGCGGTGCTGGCTGGAACATCCGAGGAAGCCGGACAGGCGACTTTCAAGGGAATGGTGACCGACAGTGGAAATGATGATCCTGAAGTGACTATTTTCTACGGAACGACTGATGAAGGGACTAATGCCGGGGCTTGGGAATCTTCTGTCTTTGTGGGGTTTTCGGGAGGGGACTTTTCGCAGTCTGTTTTGGATCTTCTCGGAGGAGCGACTTATTTTTATCGGGCATTTTCCGAGAACTCAGTAGGTGCTGCTTGGTCTCCAACGACGGAGTCAGTGACGACACAAGCCTTTGCGGGAGTGCCCAATGCGTTGGCCTCGGAGGGTTTCGATTTTCTCTATGAAATGGATGAAAATCCGAGCAACCAAGATCTTGATTTGGCTGGAATTGAGGATTGGTATGCGGCTCCTGCACAAGCGACGGGAGTGGATCAGGAGATGTTCATTCCACAAACATATGCGAACGGGATTGCTTCTTCGAACCAAGCCGCGGGCTTGCCGGAAGCGCTCTTTCGCAGTGACTACGGTGGGAGCGTTTCCCGTGAGGCTCTCAGTGGTGACTTTACGGTCGAGGTTGCGCTTCAGTTGAAAGCGGGAACGATCGCTACTCCCGGTTTTGATTTAGGTGGTTTTGGAATGTTCATCAATCCTCCGGATCAAACAGCCTTTCGTCTCAATATCAACGAAGATGAAGTGAGCTCTGCAATGGGGGACGAGATCATTTCGACGGCAAGCAACACGGCGGGTATGACGGTTTTTCGGATTGCCTACGTGGAGGAAGAACAACGTTTCTGGGTCTGGCGAAATGGCGTCTTACTTTATGGAAATACGGTTACTCAAGGTGGAGGGGTGGATGGCTCCGAACCTTCGTTTTATCGTGGAGGAGGTTTTCTAATAGGTGATTTTTCGGCTGACTTGAGTGGCGATTGGGATGTTGACTATATCCGTCTTCACAATGAGGCGGTCGCGCCGAGCGATGTTCCTTTCGGTTCTGTTACGGTGACGCAAATCAGCTTTGTGAATGCGTCGACCGTGTCGCTCGATTTTCAGGGATCGCCGAACACGGCTTATCAGGTGCAATCTTCTGAGGCGCTCGATGGTTTTCCGAATACCGAAGCGCCCACCAATGGAACAAGTGGACAGACATCAGCGGAAGGAATTGGACGGGTGGAAATTGACGTGACAGGAAGAGCAAATGGAAAGCTCTTCTTCCGTGTTGAAAGTCCATAAGCGAAAATAGATGATCAAAGGCCTGCCGTGAAAACGGGAGGTCTTTTTTATGGGACTGAAACCCTCAGTCGGAAGAAATGAGTTTTACTGATATTCGCGGACTCAGGAGATTGGAAGGTGTAGATGGCCGTTCCATTTCCGTTTCTGGTGATGCTTAGCAGGGTGCTTTCATCGAGCGAGATCCAGGAATCGAGATCAAGTGAGTATTCAGCGGAGTAGGTTAGGTGGGCTGCGAGGTTTCTTTGGAAGGAAAAGGTGCCTTGTAGTCCGTCGAAGGAAACGCTGAATGTCGGAGGAGAATCCGGGGAATTTGTTTGGGCGAAGTGGAGGAGATTGCTGACCCCGTCGCTGTTGTCATCTCCCGAGGCATTCCCACTGAAGAGGATGATGTCGGAGGAAAGGGGCGAACCGTTGATGGATGGCGAGGATTGCCAACTGAGGGGGTCGTGCGAGTCGGTGGTGGAGACCGGGCAGGTAAGAACGAGAGAATGACCGCTGCCATCGGAGGATTCAGGCCAGGGAACTTTGTCGTTAAACTCGAAGGTGAGATAGCTTTCGCCATTCAAGGAGAGAGTGATCGCTTCACCCTTATTGTCGAGTGACCCTCCATACTGACCGAGGACGCTGAGGGCACCGTAACGGAAGGCGAAGGCGTCGCTACTTCTTACGAGAATGATTCTGGACTGAGCGGGGAGGAGGCGGTCTCCGGGAGAGAGGCTTACGAAACTAAATTGAATTCCAGCGGTAAAGGCGAGGTTGGTGAGATCGAGGGGACCCGAGGTGGAGTTGGTCAACTCGATGAACTCGAAGTCGTCTTGGTCAGTGTGTCCGGCGAGGATTTCATCGGGGGAGGCGTCTGCGGGATGATAGTGGATTTCGCTGATCACGAGATTACCGGGAAGGGGATCGGATGCGGTGATGAAATCGGCAGAGGCGAGAGCGGACCATTCTCCCGAAGTGGAGCGGATGCGGGCCAAGAGCGAAGTTGGTTCGCCGATGGTCGCGCTATTGCTCGAGCTAGCGAGAGGGTTTATCGCGCCTCCCTGGAGTCGAGGGTCGCTGCCATCGGTGGTTAGGTAAATCGTTCCGCTGGCATTGGGGTTCCCAATGGTGACTGTGGTTCCTGGAATGATCTGGTCGCCGTGCTGAGAGAAGATGGGGGCATCTGTTCTGGGGAAGATATTGTTGGAACGAAGTTGGTTGAGGAAGATCGTGGTGCGGGCGGGGAAGTACCTTGTCACCTTTTGATCGATGAGAGGATCGAATTGGTCGATGGCATTCATGGGAGGTTCCTCCCGCGTGTCTCCCCAGCGGGCGGCTTCGATGTTCATCGCGGGGCGGATGTGGCTCGAGATTTGGGAAAAGCGAGCGATGTTTTCGGATGAGGTAAGGGCTCCTTGATTGAAGCAGTGCTTCTGCACCCGATCCGCGAAGTAGGTCATGAACTCTTTATTGCGACGGAGACGGCTCCAGATGACGCCCGGGGAATTGTTGGTGGTTGTGCTGAGTGGGCCGGTGGCATTGGTGACGAAGATGAAATTTTCGACATCCCAGGCGATAAAGGTGAAGGGACCGTCGGTGGGGCGGTGTCGAACGGCGTACCAATTGTTGTGCGGCCAATCGAGATTTGCTCCCCAGAAGTTGAGGATGAGATAGTCGGCAAAGGAATCGACATCCATCAGCTGTCGTGCTGAGTCATAGACGGTCTGTGAGGCGATGTTACCTCTAAGGGTTGAGAGAAGGGTGTTCCAGGCGACGAGGTCCCCATTGACGACCTCGGGAGAAGAGCCGTTTGACTGTCCGCGTGGGCGTTGTTTGAGGACGTCGTATTCCGCGTCATCGCCTCCGAAGCGGTCTTCCGCGAAGTGTTCGTCGATTCGTTCGTGGAGGTTGTAGACTCCCCAGTAGATGCCATTGAAATAGAGGTGCGCCCAATTTCCCTGAACGACGGGAGATGCGCCCATTGCCTGATGGGATTGTCTTCCGAATTCATCCCGAAGGAGCATGGCGTTACGACGGCCGATGCCTTCGGTTCCAGAACCAGTGGTGTGAACCGTCCATGAGTCGAAGTAAGCGCCGCGGAGAACGATGTTGTCGAGTTGACCGGCGGCACGATTGTTGAAGAGGGGGTAATCGAGTTTCCCTTTTCCGTATTGATTGCGGAACGCGATTCGGAGGGACTTTTTTCCAAGGTCTCGAAAACGCGATCCGGCTCCTTGAATGCGAATTCCGGCGTCTTGCTGAAAACCGGAAGAGCCATCGAGAAGGAGATACTCCACCGAGCAAGCCCGTTCCCAAGCTGCGCCAGATTGCCGTGGATTGGCGTAGATGCCACTGGTGCCCCACATGTCTTCGGCTGGGAGAGTGATGGAAAGGCTTGGGATTGATTTGAGATCATCTTCGAGATTCGGGAGACGAGGATCATTGACGACGTTTGGATCCATGAGGTAGTCCCAGATAGAAGTGTTGTTGGGCGGCGAAGGCAGGCCGGCTCCATTTTGGGTGAGCACGTCTGCATGGAAGAGGTAAGTTTGCGTGTCGACGTTCGTGGGGATGGCGTTGTCGCGGATCGCGATGGCGCGGAGAACGGTGGTGGTGGCGATGGGGACAGCAGCTTGAGCGACCGTGGAAGGATCGGGCGCGGGGATCTGGGTGCCATTTCCAATTGAGGGGAGAGAGCCGTCGGTGGTGAAAATGATGGTGGCTCCTGGATCGGTGGAGGTGATCGTCTCCGTGAAAAAAGTGGTGTAGAATCCGCGGCCGAATTGGAAGCTGGTGTCGCCGAGGATCGAATCGAGATTGGACGTGGCGTTTTCAAGGCCGGGAGTTGGGGACGTGAAAAATCCAATGACAGGAGGGACTGGGGTGGTGAATGTTGCAATCAGTTCGGGGCGGATGAGGAGGTCCGAGCTATTGGTAAAACGATTCATGCCATGGATGGCAAGGAGGTTTCCCTGGGTGACGAGGTCGGGAATGCTCGAAGAAATATCGAAATCCTGAAACACGACAGCGTCTCCATCGGTAACGTCTCCATTGGAATCGGAGTTCCAGAGGAGAGGGGCAGGGTCGTTGGTTCCCACCGCGTAGGTCCCATTGATGAAGGCGGCGAAGCCATCGTCGTACTTCATCCGAAGGGTGAGGCTCTGGATGTTCGTGGGATCAAGAGATCTATTGATGGGAACGCGGATATAAACGGTAGAGTTCACACTCCACGCTGCTTCTACATCGATTCCGAACTCATCTTCAAAGTTGCTGGAGCGCTCGAAGCCGACTCCGAGCAAGCCACCGAGCCAAGCAGATTCATCGAAGGCGGGAGTGTTATCCCGCCAAGTGGTTCCGACTGCAGTGTCATAGGCGAGGTCAGGAATGATGGCCTTGGCTTGCGACGACTGGCTGATGAGGGCGACTTCGTTGCTCGTTTTGGTTGCGCCGTAGGAAACGTCTGCTTTCTGGGAGGGGTAGTTGAACGAGCTGGTAGTGGTGGAGTTGGGCGCGATGAGCGCAAGGAAGCCGCCGGACCTGGAGAGAGCAAAATTGGTGTGAAGTTCAGATCCACTGATGGCGCGCTGCTTTCCGGAGGCAAAGACGATGAGATACTCGTTTTGGGCCAAGGTGTGGGACGGGAATGTCCAGAGGGTGAGGTTTGTCGCGTTGTCGGTGAGGTGCCAGCCAGCGAGATCGATGGGAGTTGCGTCAGGATTGTAGATTTCGATCCAATCCGAGTAGTCACCGTCCTCGTCCGTGAGGCCATTTGAATTATCAGAGAGAAACTCCGTGATCGTCGGAGCTGCTTCAAGCGAAGCCAACAAGAAAAGGAGGAGAAAATGAGAGAGTAGTTGCCGGGTCATGGATTGCGATTAGTTCTGGGTCACCAGGAGTCGGAAGAACTGAGGGGAGTGGGAGGAAGAGAGCGTGGAACGCCAGATCATGGTAGCGGTTCCGTCTCCATTCAAGATGTGGCTGGCGGGGATGATATTCTCGCTCGTGCTGTTCCATGTATTTAAATCCGAGGACCACTGGCCAGAGGGGACGACATCATCGGCTCCAATATCAAAGGTCACTTTCAGAGCAGGATAGGTGAGATTGTTGTCTCCCATGTGGTAGACCATTTGAATCCGATCAGATCCATCGGTCGTGGATGAGTCGGAGGTGCCCAGGAAATGCTCAATAAGTTGGCCCAGGCCATCGCTGTCGCTGTCGAGCAAAGGGTCGCCCGAAAACACGGGGCGGGCGTCACTCTCTCCAGGGTTGCCTGAGAGGTTGCTGCTGCAGCGCCAGTTTGAGGCGAGTGAGTGGTCGGGGTCAGTGGAGGGGTTCTTGAGAATGAGCGAGAATCCGTCGCCATCGGCGCAGATGGGCCAAGGAGCTTGATCGAGGTAGGAGAAGTTTTGGAGATCGAGATCCAGGATGGTGTCTTTAAGAGCGATCGCGTCACCCGCGTTATTGAGTGATCCGGAGAATACTCCAGCGATAGGATGCGAGGTGCCATATCTGGCTTCGAAGGCTGTCTTGTTTCTTACGAAGAGGACTCTTCCACCTGGAGCGAGGATTGGGATGTCACCCGTTGCCAATTCGAAAGTAATACCACCGGTGATCGAAAGAAGGGAGAGGATTGCGGGGGCTGCTCCGATGTTTTCAATTTCAAGAAATTCGAAATCGTTTTTGTCTTCGAATCCGAGGGCCACTTCTTCTGGCGATGGGGCGGAAGGATGATAGTGGATTTCGCTGATGACCAATTGAGGGAGTTCGCTGAGCTGATAGAGGTTTCTTTCAATGGGACCGCTCCATTTGGCTCCATCTTTCGTTCGCGCGATGACGCGGGTCCGTTGGGTGAGGTTTAGGGGGGCGGAATAGGTCGTGGCGGAGGCTGAAACGAGTCCGCCATCGAGGCGAGGGTCGGTGCCATCGGTGGTGAAATAAATGGTCCCTCCGGAGGTGGGAGTGAGGACAAGGTCGACGCTGCCAGAGAAGGTATCTGATTCCGGTGATGAGGAGGGAAGGGGTTCATACTGGTTATCGAGGTAGTTGGCCCGATTGACGACGTAGTTGCTCATGGCGTCAATTCGACCCAGCCAAGGGGAGTATCCCAATCCGCTGGTGGTGACTTGACCGGAGTTGATGCCCGCGGCGGAATCGGAGACCATGCCTTCCAGCGCGGTGTTGCTGGCAGTGGTTCGGCGGGCTTCCTGCCAGACATCCTGGAGGGTTTGGCGGAAGTTGATATCCTTGAAGAGACCGGGAAACCAATCGCGGTCACCAGCCCAGAGTGGAGTGCTAGTGGCTCCACCCTTCCAGGTGTAGGCCCGGTCAAAATCCCAGACGGGGCCCATTTTAATCTTAGCGGTAGGGGACTCCCGGTAGAGGTAAGTGGAAAGGACATGCGCGTCCTGGTTCTTTACGAGATTGTGGACGGCAAAGAAGCGGGCCCAGCTTTCGGAGTCGAGATGGGCCCGGTATCCAAAGGTGGGGTCGGTGGCATTATTGGCCCAGACAGCTGCATCGAGTGCTCTAACGCTTGATTGAATTTCGTTTCGTTGATCGCTTAGGATGCCGTAGCCGTTGGGGGTGTGGAAGTTGAGGTAGGAATGATAGAAGACAGAAATGTCATCGACTGACTGCCTCCCGCCCGAGTTTTGTTGGTCGTCGGGAATCTGGAGAATGCCGTTCGGTCCGGCGGCGTGGAAGTTGGGCTGAATGGTGTTTGCGGGGAAGCCGAAGGGGATGGCTGGCATGCGGTCGACGTTGATCATCCAACCTCCGGTTTGTCCACTTGCGTCAATTTCGTTGAAGTCCAAGCCCATGCGGTTCCGCTCCACTTTTTCCGTGAAGATATAGATTCCTTCAAGATCGGATCTCGTGATATTTCCACCGTTTGTGTTTTGAAAGACAGCGATGATTTCGCTACCTGGAGCAAGAGCTCCCAGTGCTTTGGCGATTTTGAAAGAGACGGGATTATGAATGAGTGCGCGGTCAAAGGAGGGGTTGGGAGGATTAAGAACCCAGTCCGCTTCGGCAGGAAATCCGAGGGGAGAGACCTTACGGTCCGAGTCATCGTCTTTCCAAAATTCAAGGGAGAGGGGCTTTCGGGGAAAGGTGCTGGAACTCGATCCTCTGACACGGCAGCCGGCACGGGACTCCGTGGTGGGTGGGTTTGAAAAAGGTTGTCCGTTTGCGCTGGGTTGAAAAATGCTCACGACGTTGGCTTGTCGGGTTACCTGCCGGACGTCGTGGCCGTCGTTTGATCTTCCTTTGTTGGGATAATTTCCGGCTCCAAAATTGTCCATGACGAGGACCGGAATATCCGAGAGGTAGTTGAGCAAGGAGGCGTCGAGGAAGGCGTAGTCGCCCACCGCGATCGGTCCGCCAATTCTTCCGGGCTCGAAAGCACGGGCCCGGAGTTGCGTGGGATTGGAAATGTTGAGTGAGGCGGTGTAGAGCGGGCTGGCTCCCATTGGTTCGGAGCCGTCGAGGGTGTAACGGATCTCAGCGTTGGCTACCGCCGGAGTGATCGTGACTGAGATAGAGGATGTTTTTATTCCGCTGACTTCCGAGATGGTGACCTCGTCGGAGGGTGCGCCGATGGGGGTTTCGGTATTGTTTCCGGGATTCTTTGCGCCAGGTGTGGGGGAGGAAAAGTAGCCAATGACGAGAGGGGCTGGATTGGTCAGGGTTGCGACGAGCTCCGGGCGGATTAACATGTCTCCGCTATTGGAGAATTGATTCAGTCCCTGAATGGCGAGGAGGTTGTCCGTGGCATTGAGTTGAGAAATGGAAGCGGTGAGATCGAAGTCCTGGAACTCGAGCGCATTGGAATCCTGGACACCACTCCAGGCATTGGAGTTCCAAAGGAGAGGGGAAGGGGCATTGGCGCCTGCGGCGTAGGAGCCATTGATGAAGGCAGCGAAGCCATCGTCATACTTCATGCGCAGGGTAAGAGTCTCAATATTCGAAGGATCAATGGTGCCGGGAATGGGAACCCGGATATAAACGGTGGAGTTGATGCTCCAGGAAGTGGCTTCGATATCGATGCCGATTTCGTCCTGAAACCCACTGGTGCGTTCGATGCCGATCCCGAGGTTTCCGGATTGCCAGGAGGAATCATCGAAGATCGGAAGGTCGTTGCGCCAGGTGGTGCCAACGGTTCCATCGTAAGCGAGATCGGGAACGCGAGCTTTGGCTGGAGAGGATTCGGTGACGAGGACAATGTTGGTGCTTATGGTGGAGGGTCCGTAGGAAAAATCGGTATCCTGGGGAGGGAATTGAAACTCAGAGGAGGGGGCGAATGAGGGTGAAACGAGCGCGAGATATTCTCCTCCGGAGGAGAGCTTGAAATTGGTATGGAGTTCGTTGCCGGGGATCGCTCGATCTTTATTGGAAGCAAAGACGACGAGGTATTCACCGGCTGCGATGTTGACGTCCGGGAAGGTCCACTTGGTAAGATTGGTCGCATCATCGGTGAGGCTCCAGTTTGCGAGGCTGATGGCTTCGGTGTCCGGATTATGGATTTCAATCCAATCGGAAGTGTCGCCGTTTTCATCGGTGATGCCGGTGGCATTGCTCGCAAGGAATTCGGTGATGACTGGGCTTGCCTGAAGGAAGGAAAGTCCGAAGAGGAGAGAGGCGAAAATCCGGATGAGGTGCATGCTTTAAGATCGATGCAATTCAGAAAATTAAAAGGAAGGAAGCACTGGTCCGGTGAGCAAGCCAGAAGGGAAGGGAGGTAGAAAAAGAGATTGGTTTGAGAATCTATTCAGTGCGGTGCAAATTATATTAAAGAGCTTTGCGTGGATACTTTCCCCAAGGGGAACTAGTGGTTTAGTATTAAAACCTCTTGAATCATGTTTTTAAACTTCCCTCAAGCGCCCAAAAAGGATTCGAACGGACCCCTCTTCTTTATTTGATCAATTCAAGTTTGGTTGGCCGATCCGCTTTCTTGCAAGAAAAACCCAGCAGAAAACTACACCAATGAAATTGAAATACACAATCGCAGTACTCGCTGCAACAACACTGGCGGCGAATGCTGCACAGGTGATAACCTCCTATAGTACCGTTGATCAAGCGGCTGGCGATGACAACAACCAGGCTGGCCCTATGTGGGGACAGGGTATCACCGTTAACGTGGGTGCTGACACTGCGGACGGGTTGATCACATCGACTGTCTACATCGAAGAGTTGTCCTATCAGTATTCCTCCTCTAATTCAGGAGGCATCCCTGGTGCGTTTATTCACGTTTACGACGGTTTAACGATCGATGCAGGTGGTGGTATCACTGGTCTCGGTAATCTCGTTGCGGTATCATCTGCGGCTACCCACGGTGACCTTGCAGGAAGCGAGCAGCTTACTTGGAGCTTCGGTGGGACAGTCGGGGATGCGATTGATAAGTCGACTGTTTATCACTTTGTCACCGCTTCGGATGCGATAGCAGGAACCATTGGTAATGGCACCGGCAACCTCGTTGGCGCTGGCTACGAACTCGACACTGGAGATCCTTATAGTGGCGGTGATACATTTCGTGCTAATGGCGGTAACTCGGGCTGGGACCAGTCATTTGAACTGAAGACCAACACCGTTGCAGTTCCTGAGCCATCCTCATTGGCCCTTCTCGGCCTTGCCGGCCTTGCTTTGATTCGTCGTCGCTGCAAGTAATTGCGCCTCGTTTGATTCCGATCAAATAAATTTCAAGTCCGCTCCCGTTACCGGGAGTGGGCTTTTTATGAATCTCGTTTTCAACGCCAAATTTCAAACGAAGGGTGTTCTCTTTACAGCTCGCCGTTTCAATTTATCTTTCCGTGTATGAAAAACACACGCTCTGTGGTGTTCTTAAATTTTAAATCTATTCTCTGGGCTCTAACCGTTTGCCCTCTTATTTTGTTATGCTCGCAGTGCCGAAATAAGGAAGCAGCTGCCAAGAATGGACAGGAAGAGGCGATACGTGATCTGATACGCGATGAGGAAGCGGTGCTGGAGGTGACGGCGCTCACCAAGCTTCTTACCAGCTCCATCAAGAACAAGATCATCATTGGGCCAGAAAGCAGATCGTTGTTTTCAGACAAGATCGAAATATCGGATTTGTTTGATTCTGGCGCTGAAGAAGTGGTCGATGCAGCATTGGGCATCTCCCGGGTAAAATGGCAGGCGGGCGAGGCCAGGGGGCTGTCTCTTGCGGAGGCTGAAAAAGTCGGGGTGTGGAATGCCTTGTTACGCACCTTCGATGAGGTGAGCCATGCCTCGTTTGGCTTTATCTCCGGTAAATCAGATGATGGTAAACTACTCCAGTCCGTACTCAAATTCGCGGCCAAAGGGGTGGATAGAAACAGCAAACAGATCAGCCTGGAAGGCAAGGTAGCGGTGGACTGGGTGAAGTCCGGTGACAGTTGGAAAATCACCAAATGGGCCACCAAGGGGATGACTCTGACGCGAAGAAAGAAGCTGATGTTTAGAAATCGGATGCCCGAGCTTTTTAGTTCATCGAACCACCAGCTGGCGACCCGTAGTTGGCATGAAGATAAACTGACGGAATTCATCCAGAAGGATGAGACCAAATTGCCGAAAGGGGAGTATGGCCCCTATTTTCAGCCGGAATCAGGATACCAGCATCCTGCGGTGTCAGTGGTCGATATCAACGGGGATGGTTGGGATGATCTCTTTGTCACCTCGCTTTGGGCTCCCTGCCAACTGTGGGTGAATCAGGGAGGGAAGTACTTCACTGAGCAGGCTGGTGCCTATGGCCTGAATGTATTGGCTTGCTCTACCTCGGCGATTTTTGCTGATTTTGACAACGATGGGGATTCTGATCTCATCCTTGGGCGCAGCCTCGAGCGCAGCCAGTTGCTTTGGAACGAGGGTGGCTACTATGTTGTATCACCAGTAGAGTTTCCCTATCTCGTCACTTCCGTATCAACGGCCGACTGCAACAACGATGGGCTGCTTGATATTTACCTCTGCACCTATGGTCCCAGTGGCACGGCAGCAAAGAGTAATCCTGCCTGGATCAGGAAATTCCTGCCAGAAGGGGAGCACTCGTCCATCTACGAAGCGCTCGCTGGAAGTCATCCCTATTTCGATCAGGCTGGGCCACGTAATTACCTTCTGGTGAATCGTGGCGGAAGAAGGTTTGAAAGGGCGCCGACTCACCCCGCCATTGACCAGTATCATAATTCCTACCAAGGATCGTGGGCGGACTACGATAAGGATGGCGACGTTGATCTCTACATTTGCAATGACTTTGCTCCCGACTCTCTGCTGCGCAACGACGGGGTTAGTGAAAACGGAGTGCCACGTTTTACCGATGTGTCCGAAGGGCTCTCCGGCGACACGATGAAAGGGTTTGGCATGGGCGCTTCCTGGGGGGATTACGATAACGATCAACAGCAGGACCTCTTCGTCACCAACATGTACTCCAAGGCGGGCCACCGTGTCCTGTCGCGCTTCGATAACGTGGACGACCGGTTGCACTTTTCTGCGCGGGGAAACCTCCTTTTTAATCAGGACGCGGGAAGATTCAATCAGCTTGCTGGTGAAAGCGATGCCTTCCCTGTGGATCAGGGGGGCTGGGCATTTGGAGGGCAGTTTATCGATGTGGATAACGATGCCTGGCTGGATATCTACGTGCCAAACGGATTTTATACTGCCCCAAAGGTGGTGGCTTCGGAGGTGGATCTCTGAAGTTGTTTTTGGCGCACGGTCGTGCGCACTGACCCTAACAAAGACCAAAATTTTGTCTATTCTAAGGAATGGCTTTCGTCTGGAAAGCTCAAATTTTTCGACACGGATAACGAAGGAAAAAAGATCTCAAACTCTTTCAGTGGTAATGAACGTGACCATCTCTATCTGAATCGTGGAGGGAAGTCGTTTGTAGATGTGTCTGCCTTATCAGGGCTGGATTTGGTAAGCGACGGTCGTTCCTTCGCCTACTTAGACTACGATCACGATGGCTGGCTGGATGTTGCCGTCGCCAGTGCCAATGCGCCGCAGTTACAACTACTGCACAACGAAATAGGGGAGTCTATTTCCGAGGAGCGAAATTATGTTTCTCTGAAATTGGTTGGAGGCAATTCGAGCAGTAAGGCATCGAGCACTTTGTCTAACAGAGATGGCTACGGAACGAAGATCACTGCGATCTTGGAAAATGGACTCGTTCTCTATCGCGAGCATCACTGCGGGGCAGGTTTGGCGGCACAAAACTCCAGTAAGATGCACCTCGGTATCGGGGGCTCATCATCGATCAAGGAATTAAAAATCGTGTGGCCATCTGGTAAATCCCAGACTCTCAAAAATATTCAACCCGGTTCCGTTCATGAAATTCGTGAGAGCATCGAATAAACAGTTTGGGATCGTTGTGGCAATTACCACAGGAGTAGTGGTGTTCTGCGGCTGCAAGTCTGGCTCTTCTGGAGCCAAGTCATCAAAGAGTAACAACGCATCTTTATCGCCCGAGCAGTCTCATCAAACGATGGTCGAGCACTTGGCGGAGATCGCAGCAGCATCGAAGACGGAGAGCACTTACTTTGGCAGCGATCGCAGGGAGAAATTACTCCAGCAAGTGGAGAGTTCCAAGGGCAAGGCTTCCGCACGGATGTTACTCACCCTCGGTGATGCAGAGATGAACCTAGGCATGGAGAAGGAGGCGATCGCACATTTCGAACAAGCCCTGGGTGCCGTCAAAGAAGGTGATGAAAAAGGGGTCCAACGTAGTGATGTGCTCTACTGGTTGGGTGTGGGAAATCTGCGATTGGCGGAGACGGAAAATTGCTGTGCGCAGAATACTCCGGACAGTTGTATCCTGCCGATTAGGGGGGAAGGGATTCACACCCGCAAGGATGGGTCGCGCAAGGCGATGAACTATTTTTCTGAAGTGCTCCAGACAACGTCGAGGAAGTCGGAAACCCATGTCAGGGCGAAGTGGCTGCTTAATATTGCAGCCATGACACTGGGTGAGTTTCCCTCAAGTGTTCCTTATTCCGATCGGGTGGATCCTGACTATTTTACTTCTGAAGTCGCTTTCCCTCGATTCAAAAACATCTCCAAAAAACTGGGACTAAACACCTTTAGTTGTGCGGGAGGAGCCATCGTGGATGACTTCGATAACGATGGGGATTTTGATGTTGCAGTCTCTGACTCGAATCCCGGAGGACAATTATGTTTCTATCGAAACCGGGGTGAGGACGGATTTGTCGATGAGACCGAAGCCGCAAATCTGAAGGGCGTCCTTGGAGGCCTGAACATGGTCCACACGGATTTCAATAACGATGGCTGGTTGGATATTTTTGTCCTGCGAGGAGGCTGGTTTAAGGATGATGGTCGGCATCCAAACTCGCTGTTGCGTAACAACGGCGATGGCACTTTCACTGACATCACGCTGCGGGCAGGGTTGGCAGAGGTGAACTATCCCACACAGACTGCGTCCTGGGGGGACTACGATCTGGACGGTGACCTTGACCTTTATATTGGCAATGAAAGGCACCGCGAAGATCCTCCGAGCCAACTTTTTCGTAACAACGGTGACGAGACATTTACTGACGTGGCACGTGAAGCAGGTGTCACGAACAAGAGATTCGCCAAAGCGGTCATCTGGGGAGATTACGACGGTGACCGTTATCCAGATCTCTATGTCTCAAACTTTGGCGCAAAGAACCGACTTTATCATAACAATGGTGACGGCACATTTACTGATCAGGCCGAGGAACTTGGTGTTGATGGCCCGAAAGTGAGTTTCCCGTGTTGGTTCTGGGATATGGATAACGATGGATTACTGGATCTGTTCGTTTCATCCTACGCAGCGAAGATGGATGATGTGGCTGCGGATGCCATGAAGTTCACCCTGAATACCGAGAAGGCACGGCTCTACAAGAACACTGGTAAGGGCTTTAAGGATGTTGCGTCAGGGATGGGGGTTACCCGCCCTTCTTCGCCGATGGGTTCTAATTTTGGCGATCTCAATGGTGATGGGTATCTGGATTTTTATTTAGGCACCGGCTGGCCGGACTACGATGAGCTGATGCCAAACCAGATGTTTGTGAATCAGGAGGGAAGGCGGTTCGTAGATGTCACGATGGCCAGTGGATTTGGACATTTACAAAAAGGACACGCGATTGTTTTTGCTGATCTGGATCAGGATGGAGATCAGGATGTGCTTGAAGAGATGGGGGGAGCCTATCTGGGAGATCGTTACTATAACGCGTGCTTTGAGAACCCCGGATTCGGTAAACATTGGCTTGCCATCAAACTGACAGGCACAAAGTCGAATCGTGCAGCCATTGGTGCACGTATTCATCTTGAAATCGAAGAGAACGGCGTGACTCGCTCGATCTACCGGCATGTCAATTCTGGTGGAACGTTTGGAGGGAATCCGTTTCAGCAAAACATCGGCCTCGGGAAGGCTGAAAAAATCAAGTTTCTTGAAATCGAATGGCCTGTTTCAAAGGGAAAACAACAATTTAGTGATCTGGACGTGAATCAAACGATCTCGATTACTGAGGGTCTTGATAAGATTAGCCCTATTTCCCGGGAGTGATAGACGTGGGTTTTTCCAGAACGGCAGACTGGCTTCCTCGTAATACCAAATTCTTGCTTGTTAGGTAAGTGGGATTGGCGTCGGAATGTAAACCGTGAAGGTCCGTGGTTCGATTGTGTTATTGTTTCTTGGCCAGCCGACTTAATAACAGTCGAAGTCGCGAATTTGGATCATTCAGGAAAAGTTAGCTCGCTGAATTTGATTGGGTGTTCGATGAGGTTTTCTCCTTTGCCGTTGAAGACGTTTAGGGAGAGTGATTTTTGATCCCAATCGATTTCGATGAGTCCGGCGTTGAGTTCGTAGTGGGACTTGCCAACGCGGAATGAATTTGGGGCACTGGCCCAGCCTTTGTGGGTGTGGCTGAGTCCGCTGCTGGTGAGATCGTAGAAGGGGTATCCATCGATGTCCGTTTTCGAGAGTTCCGCGAAATGGACGTCGCCGGAGATGCCAAAGGTGTGATGGGCCTTGTGCTTTTTCAGCAGGTTGAAGAGGCGTTTTTGTTCGTGGGGAACATTGCCCCAATTTTCCATGCCTTTTTCGTAGGAAATGAGTTGGATGCTGCTGGCGATGATGCGGACGTCAGCGGGGATTTGCAGTTGGGCATCGAGCCATTTCCATTGCGCTTCGCCAAGGAGGGTTTTTGAGGTGTCCTTGGTCGGGCCATACCATCCAACGGGGCCGGTGTGCTTTGTTGCTCTCGGGATTAGGTCGCGGAAGTAGCGGGTGTCGAGGACGAGGATTTGGCAGACTTTTCCTTTTTCGCCGAAGGAATATGAGGCGTAGATTCCTTCGCGTTTTCGTCGAAGCGAGTCGGCGGGTTCTTTGAAGAAATCGAGGAAGACTTTCTGAGACTGTTTTCGTTTGGGGTAGGTGTTTCCTCCGTCATTGTCTCCGTAGTCGTGATCGTCCCAGGTGGCGAGCATGGTGGTGTTCTTGCGGAGTTTGCGGAAGTCTTCGACGGCTTCGAGTTCCTGGTATTTTTTCTTCAGGACGTCCATGTCCTGAGTGTCGCCGTAGATGTTGTCGCCGAGGAAGATGAAGACATCAGCTTGCTTTTCGAGGATGGCATCGAAGACGGGCTTGGCTTTGTCGCGCGGGTTGTTGCAGGAGCCGAAGGCGATACGCGTGATCGTTTTTTCGGAGTGGACTTCGCTGGTTCGCTGTGCGTTGAGAGTGCTGCAGGTTGCGAAGGCGCAAAGCGCAAGAGTAACTTTATTTTGCATCGATGTTATCGTAGGAGTTTACTTTTTGGCGGAAGAGCGTTGGGCGGGGGCGAGAGAGTTATCGAGGACCGCTTGGCGACACTCGGTGATGATGTCGTCGAGGGGAAGGGCTTCCTTTTGGTGCTCCATCAGTTTGGTGACCCACTTGGTGCCCCAGCGGACGTGCATCGTTTCATCGATGATATCGTAGAGGACGGCTTCGGCAGAGGCGTGGTCATTGAGCTGGACGTAGTTTTTGTAGGTCTCGTGCTTGAGGGCGAAGGAGTCCTGCTCGATGATATAAGTGAGCATGGCGTAGCGCCGCATGGGATCGTAGAGTTGGCGCCAAGCGTAGTTGCCGACAAACTGGGGGAACTCGTGAATCTCGTGACCGAGCTTGCGGACACGCTCTTCGCCCATCTTGCAGTGGCGGCATTCGTCGTAACAATGGCGGGCGATGTCGTAGTAGAACTCCCAGTCCATCCCTTCGACTTCCCAGAGGACGGAGCCGAGGGTTTCTGCGGCTTGCATTTCCATGGTGTAAGAAACGAATTGCCAGAGAGTGTGGGCTTTTTCGTCGTCGATGGAGGGGCGTTCGAATCCCTGGATTTGGACTTTGAAGCGGGAGTCGCGTTTTGCTTCGCCGAAGGGAAGAGCAGAGGAATATCCGGGAGGAGGGGTGGGGAGTTCGACAGGGGGATTCCTGCCGGTGACGGTTCCGGTCGCTTCGATGAGTTCGCGGGTGAAGGTGGTCCAGCGGTGAATGAGGTGTTGGTCGCTTTCTTTGGGCGCGACTTGCTGGAGGTAGGCTTCGGCCCATTCGATCTGGGATTCTTTGCGCGAAGCGGCGCGGGTGAGGACGTCGATGGATGGGGCGTCCCAGGTGGTGTGCGTTTCGGCAAGGTAAGCTCGGTAGGCTGTAGCGAGGGCTTGTTTGACGCCGAGATAGATTCCAGCGATGAGCTCGAAATCGTGCTGCGCGCGGGCGAGAATCCGGATCGCGGGAAGGACGGCGTCTGTGACCGCGGAGCTGTCTGGCCGATTGACTCGTAACTCCCAGAGACGGGTGCGGATTTCGCGGGAGGTCTCGAGATCCTGCCAGAGGTGAAGGCCGACTTCGTGCTTCGCTTCCCAGAGTCGGATAGCAGGAAGCCAACCACCGAGGAGCCGGGCGGTGTGCGTTTCCCAAGCTTGCAGGTGTTTGAGCCGGGTAATGCGTTTTTTGGAATCGCTGGTATTCATGATCGGGCTCAAAGGTGGGTGTTAGCGAAGTGGACTGGGAACGAAAGAAGATTGGTATGGAGAGGAGACCAGCTTAGCGGAGATAGTCTTTGCCTTCGTGGGAGCGAAGGACTGATTTTTGCCAGGTGGTGAGCTTTGATTTGAGGTCGGAAAGGTGGTCGGGATCCTCGGGGGCGAGATTGGTGGTTTCCATGGGATCTTCTTCGAGGTTGTAGAGTTCCCAGGTGGTCTTCTTTTTGTTATAGATCGCGTGGACTTTGTAGGGCCAATCGGTGAGAGCGGCGTGGCCTTTTTGATGGGATTTTTTGGAGTAGGTGGGGAATTCTTTGACGTTTTTGAGGAGGCGTTCGGGGAGGGGAGTCTCCTTGCCCGCTTGTTGCGCTTCCATGAGTTGTTTGATGAAGCGGTCGCTGAAGGTGGCTTGGCCGTCGGTGAAAAGGTGCCAGAAGGCGAGTGGTTTGAGTCGGACGGTTTGTTTCCCTTCGATGAAGGGGGTGAGGTCGATGCCATCGAGGATGGGTTGGTTCTCGACGGTGGTTTTACTGAGGGCGAGGAGAGTGGGGTAGATGTCCGATGAGGAAGAAGGGGTGGATACGGTATTGGGCTGGAAGCGAGCGGGGTATTCGAGGAGAGAGGGAACGCGAAGTCCGCCTTGATAGATGGAGCCCTTCTTTTCCCTGCCGCCCGAGGATTCTTTGACGAGCCCGCCGTTGTCGGAGGTGTACCAAAGGAGAGTTTCTTTTTCGATGTTGAGATCACGGAGGGTTTGGCGGAGTCGGCCGACTTGCTCATCGAGAAGAGTGATTTCCTGGAAATAGCCAGCGTGCGGTTTACCCTTGTAGAGTTCGGAGTTGGCGGAGGTTTCGCGGTGAGGATCGTGGGGTGAGGGGAACCAGATGACGGTGAAGGTGGGTTGGCTGGCAGCGTGTTTTTTGAGGTGAGCGAGGGCGTGATCCATCGTGATGACGGAGCCTTGGCCTTTGAATTGTTGGTGGGAGCCATTGAGAGAGAGGTAGGGATCACGGTCGAAGAAATTGAGGCCGGTGAGCCAGTGGTCGAAGCCTTGGGCGCCGGGGCAGGTGGGGCTTTCTTTTTGAACGGAACCGATGTGCCATTTTCCGAAGTGCGCGGTGAGGTAGCCGGTTTTTTTGAGAGCTTCGGCGATGGTGATTTCCTGGGGACGAAGGTAATGACCGTGGTTGGGGACATTGGTGCGGATGGGATGTCGGCCGGTGAGGACGGCGGCGCGGGTGGGGGAGCAAACGGGAGCGGCCGCGTGGAAGCGGTCGAAGACGACCGAGTGCTTGGCCATGTCGTCGAGGTGGGGAGTCTTGATGAAGGGATGCCCGGTGTAGCCGCAGTCGCCGTAGCCCTGGTCATCGGCCATGACGAGAATGATATGGGGCGGCTGCGCGGAGAATCCCAAGGTCGAAAAGCTCAATGCGAAACAGAGAAGAAGGCCTAAATGAGAGAAGAGAGTGGAACGGTTTTGCATATGGAGAAGGATGGCAGGATGAATGTCGGGGACAAGAAGAAGGATGTATTGATCCTCGGTATGAAGGGGTCTCACGCGGAGGCGTGGAGAGTTTTGAGGGGAGATTTGGTTTGGTGGAGGGACCAGCGAGGTGGCATTGTGAAAAGGATGAAAGGGGGAGATTGTTTGGCCATGTTCACACGGGTTGTTATGGGACTTGGGCTACTGGCTGGGTTCTCGCAGGGAGAGCGCTTGAATGTTCTCATGATTGCGGTGGACGATATGCGTCCGGAGTTGGGTTGCTACGGGGCGGCGCATGTGAAGAGTCCGAATATTGATCGCTTGGCGGCGAGTGGGATGGTGTTTGAGAGAGCTTATTGTCAGCAGGCGATCTGTGGACCGTCGCGGGCGAGCTTGTTGACCGGACTTCGGCCCGACACCTCGGGAATTCACGGGAATCATGCGCATTATCGGGATCGGAATCCAGAAGTGGTGACGCTACCACAGTTCTTCAAAAAGGAAGGTTACTTCACGGCGGCTTGCGGGAAGATCAATCACGGGGTCTTTCCAAAAGGGATGGCACCCAAGTGGGATGTGATGGGAGATCTGGAGAGCTGGAGTGTGCCGGCCTTTCGACCGGGGCCGCGTTATTATTATACCGAAGAGGGGATTGCGGCGGCGCAGGGGATTTTCCGGAAGATGTTTCCAAAGCGCCCTCTCGAGGACTGGGACCAGCATCTGGTGTTTGGCCCTTTGGAGGAAGCAGCTCCGGTAGAGGATGACGTGCTTTACGACGGACAAGTGGCGAAGCGCGCGGTGGAATATCTCGATGGCTTTGGGAAAAAGAAAGAGGAGCCGTTTTTTTTAGCGGTGGGGTTTATCAAGCCGCACTCGCCTTACATCGCACCGAAGAAATATTTTGATCTCTATGAGCGGTCGGAGATCGAGCTGGCGAATGATCAGGAATGGCCGAAAGGGGCTCCCTCGCTAGCGGGGCATGGATCGGGTGAGAAACGGCGTTACACCGATCAGCCGAAAAAGGGAAAGTTCTCAGCTGCGAATCAGCGGGAAACGAAGCATGCCTATTATGCCTGTATCAGCTACATTGATGCGCAAATCGGACGAGTGATGGAGGCCTTGGAAAGGAATGGTTTGACTGAGAATACCCTCGTGGTGCTTTGGAGTGATCACGGGTATCATTTGGGGGAGAAAGGGCTGTGGGGGAAGACGACGAATTATGAACTCGATACCCGGGTGGCGCTAATTTTTCGGAAGCCGGGGATGAAGATGGCGGGGAAGAAGTCGCAAGCGCTGGTGGAGTTGGTGGATGTTTATCCTTCGCTGGTGGATCTTTGCGGATTGGAGGTCGGGAAGCAGCTTGAGGGGACGAGCGTGGCACGATTGCTTGAAAATCCGGAGCGGGAATGGAAGTCGGCGGCGTTTTCGCAGTTCGGAAGAGGCAAGGCGAAAGGCTATGCGATTAGGACGAAAGAGTATCGCTATATTGAGTGGATTCGAGGTGAAGAGGTGGTAGCTCGGGAGCTTTATGATCGAGCGGAAGATCCTGGGGAATTGGAAAATCTGTTAGATGGTGGGGGAGCTGGTGAAACGGCGGAGAGCTTGTCGTTGATGCTGAATCGTGGAAAGGGGTGGCGGGATGTTTTACCGAAGTGATCGGAAGGGAAGTCTCACGCGGGGCAGCCGAGGGGGGCTTCCTCCTACGCTCTTCGGGCTTCCACCTTCGCTCTTCGGGCTACGGTGGATGTGGGGATGAATTGGGGAATGAAGCTAAGAGTGGTTTTGTTGTTTTTCTTGATGAAGCTTCGGATTCCTAGAAGGCGGAGATTGTTAGTGATAAATGGGTTCATGAAACTTGGTTAATTGGGCTTTCAATGGAGTAATCGCCCCAACCATAAAACTGGATTCAGAAAAGCCTTCTTTTTGTTCAAGCATTGATCGGGCAAAGGAAGAGCAGGCTGGATGCGGCCTTTGACGAGCGCCTTCAAGAATAGGCTCTGCGACGTGATCGTCCCTTGGGCGAGGCTGGCCGAGAGGAGAGACTATCCTTAGGAAGTCGTGGCAAGGGCAACCACGACCTCTTGCTTGGAAACCACGGCGAAGAGCGCCGCTCACTCCTTGGCGGATTTGAGAGCTGCTCTTCAAACTGGAGACCCGGGCTGAATGTGCGCAGCCTTAAGTGGAGGCTTTTATTTTTTTAGCCCTAGATCTCGGGAGGAGGGTCCGTGATGGGGAGTTCGGTTCCTTCTGCCAGGCACTTTGCTATTCGGACTGCTAGGAACTTTCGATTTTTCGATACCCAGACATAAATAAGGCCCTAATTTACAGGGGATTAAAATATTTGAGATGGTCAGGGAGACAGAATTACCGCTGGCTGTCTTTGTTCGCTGAGGTTCACTTCGGCTGGAGCAGCGTTCTTATCCTTTTACCTTTTGCGAGGTTGGCACTCTACGTTGTAAAGTGGTCGGGGAGACAGGATTCGAACCTGCGACATCTGCGTCCCAAACGCAGCGCTCTACCAAGCTGAGCTACTCCCCGCCGACTGTGAGGTCGGCGGGAAGCTGAGTGATCTTGGTATTTTTGGCAAGACAGAATTCGTCTATTCTTCAGCAATTTCGATGAGGAGCGATTTTGCGGCTGCCGGGGAGAGCTCTGGATAGACCGAAAGGAGCCTTGCGAGGAGGGCGGCGGCTCTGGGAGCGGCGAAGGACGAGCCCATGACTTCGCGGGTGTGACCGCCGGGCCAAAGGGCTTGTTTTTCCAATCCTCCGATGGTGAGTTCGATGAGGGAGCCGCGTTGGCGCTGGAGGAATTTACGATTTAAAGCGTCAGTTCCTACTCCGATGACGCTGGTGAAGTGGGCGGGCCATTCCAGGGTTTGGAAGCTGCTGTTGGCCCCAGCGGCGGCGACGTGGATACCGCGGAGGTAGACGGCATCGAGCCAGCCTTTGTAGATGAGGGCGTTGTCGGAGTCGGGCAGACTTTACCGTCTTGGGGGGATGCGGTGAATTTCGCGTCACGGATCGAAAGCTTCACCTGGTAGGCCGATCTGCCTTTGCTTGTGTCCGAGGCTCTTGTTTCGGAGGGGACGATGGGAATGAGTTCGCTCGGAGATTTTCGTTTGAAGGGACTGCGGGCCGCGATAGGACTTTTTGCGCATGAGACCATGGTGCCAGAGGGATTCCGGAAGGCTCTGGCGGCGCTCCAGGGTGGAGGTCTTGAAATGGCGCGCGCTGAGTTTACTGAACTCAAGACGGACTTCGCGCTTGCGAATCTTTATTTGTCACAGCTCGATCACTGGATGGGTTGTGTTGAGGTGGAGGAAAAATAATGTTCGGGAATTGAGCCGTTCGAGAGATTTGCTAACCTCCCGACCTCCTCATGGCACAACGACCTGATCCCTACGAACTCGACGGCGTCCGCTCTCGAGCTTCCCAACGTTCCTTTCCCTGGCTGACTTTTCTTTTATTGATGCTTTCTTTCGCGTTAGCGCTCCTGTTTCTGAGTCCTTTTCCCGAGAAGGTGCGGCGGGAACTGGGTCTTTCCTCATCTCCTGATCCGGTGGAATTGCCTCCCAAAGTCGAAACCAGAGTGATCTATGAGGACCGCGTGATCGAAAAAATTGTCGTTCCCAAGGGAAGCTATTACCAAGTGGAGAAGGGGATCGATATCGCCCGGACTTCCAGCGGTTTCGATTTTAAATCAGGAGTGACGCTTGAGCAAGGCGGGTTGGCCTCGGCGGAACGCGAGCGACCCGGCTCTTATGCTGCCAACTACATGCTGGTTTTAGCGGAGCCTAAAGCAGCGATCACGGTGGAGGAGATTCAGAAGGTGAATCCAAATTTGCGCGACATGCTCCCCGGACTGCCTCGACTTTTAAAAACGGCCAAAGTGTCGCATTTTTACTCCACTCTTTATCAGAATAAAGCGGAGCGCCTCCAGGCAAGTGCTTCCCAATTAGATGAACTCCTGACGAAGCACAATTACTACGATTGTCAGACGATGTTGCAGATGGAGCACCCGGTGACGAAGCGGATGGTGTTTCTGATGCAAAGTGACATGGACGTTGTGACCGACGGATCGGATGGCGATCGCCTTGCTCAAATGCCGGATGAAATTGTCAATTCGACTCACTATCAACCCTTCACGAGCTATGGCTGGCCCAAGACGGGAGCGGTGGGAAATCCGATGGCGACCGGTTGGAAAACGCGGGTCGAGGCTGCAAATAAAGAGCTGGCCGATCCGGCGACGACGTCGACGCGGAAGGTCTGGCTGCGGGACCGCATCAAGATGCTGCGGAGGGGGATTGAGGATATGCAAAATCGCTCTTTCCTGATCGCCGAGTATGATCCCTTCGTCGTCATTCCGGTGAACTTTATCAAAGACCGCGACGATCCATACGGGCCGAATGTGGGTGACTACGTTTGCGTCATTCACGGAAAGAAGGCCTATCCTGCGATTGTGGGGGACGGAGGGCCGACCTTCAAGGTGGGCGAAGGTAGCCTGCGTCTCGCGAAAGAATTAAACAGCAGGGCGACGCCCTACAATCGTCCTGTTTCAGACGTCTCGGTGACCTACCTCATTTTTCCACGCAGTTCTGAAAAATGGAAAGCCCCCAATTACGCCGAGTGGCGCTCTGAGTGTGCACAGCTTCTCGAGGAGATCGGAGGCTTGGGGCCGGGTTACGAACTCCACATTTGGGAGGACAAGCTTCCCAAACAGGAATGAAGAGAATTCTACTTCAGGAGCGCCTGAAGTTCGTGCGTGTGCTTTTTTGTAGGAGTTCCCGGGCCGTTGTAGCCGAGGAGGCGGAAAGATTTTAAGGTGAGATTTTTCTCGGCAAGGGCCGCCTCCAGAGCAGCTTTTGCGATTTTGAGGCTCTTGTCGTTTCGTCCGCCCATCCAAGTGTAGCTGAGGACTTTTTCTTTGGGGACGTCGCGAATTTCGATCTTGTCACCGTCTTTGCCGATCTCACCAACCCCGGTGTTTTGGTAGAGGAAGCCCATCGAAGCCATTTTCATTTTACCTTCTCCTTCTTCCTTCATCGCCATTTCCACGGGAGCGGTCATCGGGATGTCGTTCTTTTTGATGTGGCCGAAAAGCCTCCAGAATGAAGTCATGGAGCCTTTTCCATCGGTAAAGGCTGCGCGGTAGGCGGGGTATTCTTTCTCGGAGACTTCGTTGTAGGGCCCGGGCTTGGGCCAACCTTCGGGAAGAGACGCTTCGTCGTCGTAGGTTGGCGGGTCGGCTGCGTCCTCAGCTGGAAGGGAGCAGGAGGAGACGAGCGCAAGGAGTGGGAGGAGAAGGACTCTCATCATGGAAGAAAGCATAGGTTTTGGGGGGCGCAAGCGGAGCCCTGTAAAGATTTCATCGCTAGCGAAATCTGTGTAATAAAGTTTCAATCAAAACGTATCCAAAAGTTCGGCAAAATCTGTGTTAAAAGCCTCTCCTCTGGGTTGAGTTAATTAGTGTTTTTTAAGACAGATCCTTGAGGATTCTCTCAGATTTTTTCTGAGAACCCTCATCCTTCCCGCAGTCGCAGCTTCCACCGCATCCTTTTTTCTTTGCGCTTCCTCGCACCAGGAAGAACAGAGCGATGAGAACGACGCCAATTGCTGCGGGAGTTTGCCAATCCATCGCTAGAATAAGGAGCCGATTTGGAAGACTGCAAGGGCGGCGAGGTAGGCGAAGAGAGTCATTCCTCCAAGCTGGCCGAGGGCCCATTTCCAGGAGTTGGTTTCACGTTTTACCACTGCGGTGGTGGGGAGACACTGGAGGGCGTAGATGTAAAAGATGAGAAGCGAAAGAATGGCCAGCGGTGTGAACAGGGGAGAGCCGTCGGGTTTTTTGGCGGAGGCAAGGCGGTCGCGGAGTTTGTCTTCAGCGCCGTCGGCCTCTTCATCGACTGCGTAGGAGATCGAGAGCGAGGACACGAAGACTTCGCGGGCGGCGAAGGAGGTGAGCATGGCGGTTCCGGTGCGTGAATCCCAGCCGAGGGGTTTGACAACCGGTTCGATCACCTTTCCAGCCATGCCCATGAAGGAGGCTTCGCGTTGGGCCGCCGGGTCGGCGGAATCCGATTTGGGATAAGTTTCCAGGAACCAGAGCAGGATCGAGATTCCGAGAATGAGCGTTCCTGCTTTTTTTAGGAAGGAAAAGGCACGGTCCCAAACTTGTCGGAGGATGAAGCCCCAGTCGGGTTTCTGGTAGGGCGGAAGCTCGAGCATGAACTGCGGAGCTTCGGCGGGGCCGAGTCGCGGCTTGAGGAATTTTGCGGCGAGGAGGGCGGTGATGGTGCCCAAGGCGTAGATCGCGAAAAGAGTGAGCGTTTGCGCTCCGGTGCCCGAAACGAGCAGGGGCACGAGCAGGAGATAGACGGGAAGGCGGGCGGTGCAGGACGTCCACGGGAGGATGAGGATAGTCGCGAGTCGTTCTTTGGCACTGGGAATGCTGCGAGTAGCCATGATGCCGGGGATGGCACAGGCATAACCGGAGAGGAGTGGGAGGAAGGACTTTCCCGAGAGGCCCACGCGACTCATCACGCTGTCCATGAGGAAGGCGGCGCGCGCCATGTAACCACTACTTTCGAGCAGACTGATGAAGAAGAAAAGGAGGAGGATTTGCGGGAGAAAGACAACGACCGCCCCGACCCCGCCGATGACTCCATCGACGAGCAGGTCGCGGAAATCGCCTTCGGCGAAAAAGCTACCAACCCAGTTGCCGAGCGCGCCCTGGGCTTCTTCGATGAGGCCCATGGGAATTTCGGCAAAACGGAAAATGCTCCAGAAAACAGTGAGCATGATGGCTGAGAAAAAGCCCCATCCCCAGAAACGGTGAAGCGCGTAGGCGTCGATCTTATCGGTGAGTTGAAGCGCTTTTTCGTCGGGTCGACGCAGGCCTGCTTCGACCGCACGGTGGACAAATTCTCCACGGACCTGGGAAATTTCTCCTGCGAGTTGGGGTCCCTTTTTCGCCGCTTCGCGAAGCGCCTCGGGCAAGTGGTCCGAGTCTTGGTAGCTGGGATCGGAGAGAAGCTGGAGGGCGTGAGCAGCTGGAGGTTCGAGTCCTGCTTCAGTGGCGACCTTTTCGAGAGAGCTGAGAGATTCTTCGACCGCGTGCGATCCGTGCCAGTGCCGATCGCCAGGCGCGGGGAAGGGAAAGCGCAGCGATTGCTTGAGTGCCACGAAGCCTTTTTCGGTGAGTGCGGAAAGAGGGACAAAGGGAACCCCGAGAGTTTCGGTGAGCGCGGTCGGGTCGAGTCGAAGTCCCTGCGCTTCCGCTTGATCGATCTTGTTGAGAGCGGCGATCACCGGGTAGCCGAGATCGATGACCTGCAGAAGGAGATTGAGGTGGCGCTCGAGATTCGAGGCGTCGAGGACGCAAAGGACGAGGTCTGGAATTGCCTCTCCCTCTTGCACTCCGAGAAGGACGTCCCGGGTCACCATTTCATCGGGTGAATTGGGCGAGAGAGAATAGCAGCCGGGGAGATCGACGAGTTCGAAACGATTTCCGTGCGGGGTGAAGAATTCTCCGGAGGTTTTTTCAACGGTGACTCCGGAATAGTTTCCCACCTTTTGGCGTTGGCCGGTGAGGGCGTTGAATAGGGTCGTTTTTCCCGCATTGGGATGGCCAACCAGAGCAATTCGGGCTTCCGGAGATGAGGAATTCATTTGTCAGGTCGATCAGGCCGGAACCACTTGGATCTGGTCAGCGAGGTCCTTACTCAGGGCCAATCGCGTTCCGCAGACGGTGCAGAGCATGTTCCGGCCGTGGGTGATTTTCTTCACCCGCATCTGCTCGCAGAAGCCAATTTCGCGAAGCTGGCGACAAGCGGATCCTTCTACTTGCTTGATCTGGAACTCACAACCGACCGCAGCCTGACTCAGGGTCAGGGCAGAATCACGTTTGAGATCGAGGGCGAGAGAGTTCATGGGAGTGGTGTTAATGAAGCGCTATTGAGACTGGTTCGCAATAACAAACGAAGAAAATGGTCCAATTCTTTCTAATCTTTGAAATATGGGAAAAAGATTTCCATCTACTTGGCAAATGCCCCACTCAACTGGGACGGCGAAAATCGCCTTATTTCTTCTACTGTTTCTGGTATTACGCGCCAAGCGAAGCTTGGCATTTCTTGCGAGGTAAGAGTCTCCGTCGAGCGTGGCGAGAGGGAGGGAGCCTGATTGGTCCAAGGCCTAATGATAAAGGGACTAAATTAAATAATAATAAAGGGACAGACCTTTTATTAAGAACCCGCTTGCTCTGTGATCTGCTCTCTGCCCAGTGTCGACTTTTGCGGAAGTCGCGTTGGCTTGCTCCTTGGAAGGATGATCCTCAGAAACCGGTGATTTATCACGTGGTCTCTAGGATTGTGGATCGGCGCTTTGTCTTGGGAGATGAGGAACGGGAGCATTTTAAGATGCTCATGCGGATGTATGAGAATTTCTCAGTCTGCCGGGTCCTGAGCTACTGCATCATGAGTAACCATTTCCATATTCTCCTGGAAGTGCCGCCGCAGCTGGGGGAGGAGGCCGGAAGTAGAGGGGAGAAAGAGATGAAAGAGGCTTCTCGGGTTGAGACGATTTCAGATGAGGAGTTTTTTAAGCGACTCGATGGGCTCTATTCTCTGGTTTATGTGGATGGCGTTCGCGAGGAGCTGCGGGCGGAGCGAGGATATGAGAAGGAGGCCCGACGGGCTTTGAACTTGGGTAAGATTTCCCAGGAAGCTTATGAGGTAGCTTACGAGCGGCTTCAGAATGTGAAGGGTCGGTTTCTCTACCGGATGCATGATCTTTCGGAGTTTATGAAGGGGCTCTTGCAGCGATTTACCTCTTGGTTCAATCGAATGAACAGACGTAAGGGGACGCTTTGGGAGGATCGCTTTAAGAGTGTGATTGTAGAGGATGGGACGGCATCGCGGACGATGGCGGCTTACATTGATCTCAATCCGGTGCGCGCTGGGA
>JAPKCM010000123.1 GCA_028822935.1 Akkermansiaceae bacterium | reverse complement strand
ACTTTGGGGTTTTGTCCGGCGATGTCGGTTTTTTGGCCGGGATCTTTGCTCATGTGGTAGAGCTGCTTGTCAACGAGGCGGTATTGATGATTGCGACCGGAGCTGAGGGGGGGTGAAAGGGAATTGATTTTCTCGAATTGTTGGGACCCGGTGAAAACGTCCTAGCGATCCACGGCATGAATAATTCCCCAGGAGGGTCAGACTTTCTAATGGAGCCCATGCTTTTCAGCGACTTTAAGTAGAGCCTCCAAAACCGACAATTCGATTGCCGATTTCGCGGGCATATCCGGTTCCGCCGCTTCGAGAGGAACTGGAAATTCCTCGATGACAAAAGCTCATGCAAATCACTTCGCGAGACGGGGAGCCGAGTGACCCTGCGCGCGGATTTTCTTCAACAAGGCCCGCATCGATTTCACCTTCCCGGGGTGCTTGGCAGCGACGTCATTGCGCTGCCCGATGTCTTTCTTAAGGTTGAAAAGTTTCGGTTCCTTGCTCTCGATCTCGGAATACCCGTGCTTCTTGTCCCATGCCTTACTCTTACGCGAAGAAAGACCACTCCTGGCCTCCACCAGCACCCAATCGCCCTCACGTATCGCGTAAGAATCTTTGAAGGTGTTATGGACATGACTCGTCCTCACCGACTTCACCTCACCTTTGAGCAGAGGCAAAAGATCATGTGAATCTTCGGCGGCATTCTTTGCCGGAAGCTCGTAACCCACCACCGAAGCCAGCGTCGCCATGAGGTCGATTTGTGAAACAAGCGCCTCATTGACCGTCCCCGGTTTGGTGACGCCGGGATACTTAATCATAAAAGGGACGTGGTGACCGCCCTCATAAATATCGCGCTTCAAGCCCCGAAATGGGTGCGCCGACCAATGATTGAACCTAGCATCCCGTGCATAGGCATAGTGCTCGGGGCCATTGTCTGCTGAGAAAATCACGATGGTATTCTCAGCTTGTCCCGAGTCCTTCAGCGCCTTCAATATCTGCCCAATGGAATGATCCGTCTCATGCACAAAGTCTCCGTATGGTCCGGCCTTCGATTTCCCGTCGAACTCATCGTTCGGAATGATCGGAGCATGCGGCGAAGGATAGGCAAAGTAGAGAAAGAAGGGCTCCTCCGTCTTGGCCTGCGCCTTGATATACTCCACTCCTTTTTTCGTCGTCGTTGGAATATTCTCATAAGGATCCCAATCCGAAACCATTGGCCCAGGGCGACATTCCCAATTCCCCTCCTTGATTGGCTTCCACTTTTTGGTGTCCATCAACATGTCCGGAGCCTTCACCACCTTGTCGTTTTCGATCCAGCAATAAGGCGGGAAATTAATCACGGTATCACCAAAGTAATAGTCAAAGCCATGCGCGAGCGGGCCGTTCGGAATCGCCTTGCTCCAGTCGAAAGCCTCTGGCCCCAATTGCCCCTCCTTGCGCTTCCCATCCTGCCCCGCAGTGGTTTTCACCTCCTTGTTGCGAATGGCGGCCCAATCCCAACCCAAATGCCACTTCCCGATCGTCGCAGTGGCGTATCCTTTTTCCTTCAACATCTCCGGCAGAGTCAATCGCTCCGGCTTGAAAACAGAATCCCCAAAAACATTTACAATGCCATGAAAGTCCCGCCAGTGATGCCGCCCCGTGAGCATCGCAAAGCGCGAAGGGGTGCAAATCCCCGAAGAGGAATGCCCATCCGTAAACCGCACCGATTCCTTCGCGAGTTCGTTCAGGTTCGGGGTGGGGATTTTGCTATTCTCGTAGTAGCAACCAAGATCACCGAAGCCGAGATCGTCAGCATAGAGAATCAAAACATTGGGCTGCTTTGCCGTCGCTCCACCCATTACCAAAAGGCACACCAATGCTGTCAGAGCTTGTTTCATAAGTCGCAGTTTGATCAATTTGCCCTTCTCTCGAAAGCCCGAAACTTCCAATTGCCAAAATCCAAAGTGGCTTTCTCTCCAGAACGCCCTCCCAACTCCAGAAAATTCACCACAGATTCAAGGGGGTTGAGAAAGGATGGACACAGATTTCCCCCGGACTTTGGAGAAAAACTTTTAACGCCGATTAGAAAGGGTTTCCGCTAATTTTACAGATTCTCCAAGCCTCCCCGGAATCGCGTGGGGCGGAAGCCCTTCACGCGCCGCGCCCCCCCCAATCAAGCCTGAAAACTGAACCCTAGCAAACTTCCCGCCAGCCCCCCATGATACATCCGCCGCGCCCCCTTCGTATCTGCTCAAAATGCCACGCCTCTCCACCCTCCTGATTCTCCTCGCCACAATCGCCCCTGCCCTAGCAGTCAGTGAATCGTCGTTCCCTCATGAGCGCTCCCTTTGCAATATTTCCTTCTCACCGGAATTTTACGCGCTGAGGAAAAACGTCCCGCTCCTCGATCCGTTCAAAGAGACTCTCTTCGACATTCAGTTCCCCGTAACTCTCCGCAACTTGTGGGACTTTTCAGAGGGACCCTGCTCCGTGCAGGGGAGAAAGGATCTTTTGTTGGGAAATTGCTTGGTGTAAACTCCGTTCCCGTTCGGTCGATGAGTTTCGACCGCGATCCATTAATACACTCTGAATCATCCATGAGCTTACATGCCCGACTTTCCTCCGAAGCAATATCTGTCTTGCATGCCCAACGGCGAAATTCGACGATTTGCAGCATTATCGTCAGCATTCTCTTTCTCGTTTTGCTTGGGCTGCTTCTAGCCTTGATTCTGCATCAGTCTGTGGTCGAAGAGAAGAACGTCATCGTCACCTACAACTCGGTGTCCGAGGCGGAAGTAGAGCTGGAAAAAAAGAAGTTCGTTAGGCAAGTTCAGCCCAAGCCCAACTCGCCGCCCTCCTCCATGGCGAGAGTGATTGCCTCGGCCACTCCTTCGTCTACCGTCATCCCTGTTCCTGAAATAGTGATCACGAATCAACCCAGCGATTTCGGAAATGGTGAAGATTTCGGTGAGGGCTGGGGCGACGGAGGCTGGGGCGGCGGCGGCGGGTTCGGAGGCATCCCCTCCGCCATGCGCGACCGTTGTTCGCTGGATCAACGCCTCAAGCGACTTGAGGAAAACGGAGGAAATAAGAAGTGTGAAGACGCGGTGGTGAAGGCCTTGCAATGGCTCAAAGCCAACCAGGAGGAGGATGGCAGCTGGAGTCACAAGGCGGGCACGGATCAATACCGTGCCGCCATGACCGGGTTCGCCGTGCTCGCCTTCCTCGGGCATTGCGAGTCCCCGAATTCCCCGGAATTTGGAGAGGCCGTCAGCGCGGGCATCATTTTTCTCATCGACGTCGGGATGAAGAACGACGGTAAGCTCACCACCGCCGGCGCGGGGGGGCATTGGGTTTACGAACATGCCATCGCAACCTACGCCCTGGCCGAGGCCTACACCTTCTGCCTGGGACTGGACATCAACATCCCCAACCTCGACAAAGTCACCAAGAAGGCCGGCGACATCGTGATGGAGGGTCAGAGCGAATCCGGAAGTTGGGTATACAGCTACGGAAAGTCGGGAGGTGACAACTCGGTCGGATACTGGCAGCTCCAGGCGATCAAGGCATACCATCTGACCGGACTGCGGCAGGAAGAGAGCGCCTTCAAGAAAGTTTTCAGTAAGGCCAAAGAGTGGTTCGAGAAGGTCCAGGGGAGCAATGGAACTTTTGGATATCGTGCTGACCCTGCAAAGAATCCGGGACTAACCGGCGGCGGCGTGCTTTGCCTCCAGATGATGGGCTTGCGCGACTCGAAATCGGTTAAAGCCGGCATCGACTACGTCACCACTAGCATCAAAGATCAGAAGTTTAAATTAGCTCAACTTTATTACCACTATTATAATGCCCAAGCCATGATCAACCATGGCGGATCTGAATGGAAAAAATATAACAAATTCTTCCGGGATGATTTGCTCGATCTTCAGAACAAAGACGGCTCTTGGCCGGCCTCTGGGGGACATGGTTCGATCAATCCGGTCATGGCAACTTGCCTATCGACGTTCATGTTGGAAGTCTACTACCGCTTCCTCCCGGCCACCGGTGCTAATATGGAATAGAGACTGGAGCACTAGGTATGGCGAATATCCTCAGCTGAGGTAATGAACACGAGGTCTTCCGCGACATTCACCGCGAGGTCGCCGATGCGCTCAAGGCTTCGTGAGATGAAAAGAATATGGAGCAGGGATTCGGTATTGGGGTCGCCATGCTCCGCGATCGTGGAACTCAAGTTCTTGCTTAAGGACCGATGAAGTTCATCAACTAAGCCGTCCATCTTAATCACCTGATGCGCCTTCCGCTCATCGACATCCGAATAAGCAGCCAACGATGCCGAGACAATTTCGTGAGCCTTGATGATGAAGTGGCCCCAGGAAACGGAGCCAGTGGTTTATTGACGAATTGAGCTGGTTTTTGAGGGCGCCCACCCCGAAATAAGACTAAAATGGGCGAACGAAAACGACGGCATCTAAGTGCCGAATTCAAAGCCCGCATCGCCAGAGAAGCGATGGGAAATCAGAAGACGATTCAACAGATCGCCAAAGATAATGACATCGCGCCGACGCAAGTCAGCGCATGGAAGAAGGAACTCGAGAGTCGCGTCAGCGAAATCTTCGAACGCAGGAATGCGACCAACGAGGCCGCCGTGAACTTCGAAAAGAAGTCAGCGCGGCTGGAACGTAGAATCGGTCAACTCCTCATCGAGAAAGAATTTCTTGAGGGAAAGTGCAACGAGCTGGGGATCGACACGAGCGAAAAGCGATGATCACACCGAACCACCCCAAGCTCTCAGTTCGGCGTCAGTGCAAGCTGCTCGATGTGAATCGCAATCGCCTCAAAAAACCACCTGGTAAAATGACCCACAGCGATACTGAACTCGTCCGCCTCATTGACGTAATCTACATGGAATGTCCCTTTTTCGGGACACGACAAATACGCAATGACCTCCGAAAACTGGGTCATCGAGTTGGACGTAACCGGATCCGTCGGCTCATGAAAATCATGGGGATCGAAGCACTGTGCCCGAAGCCATCAACAAGCACGCCTTCACCAGCGCACAAAAAATACCCCTATCTGCTTCGGAACATTAAGGTGACTGAGGTGGACGAAGTGTGGTGCACCGACATCACCTATATCCCGATGCCGCAAGGGCACTGTTACCTCGTCGCGATCATGGACTGGCATAGCCGAGCGGTGCTCGCGTGGGAGGTCAGCAACACAATGGACACAGGGTTCTGCCTCAGAGCTCTCCAAAGAGCGTTTGAGCGGACGGGCCGTAAGCCCAAGGTTTTTAATACGGATCAAGGTTCACAATTCACGAGTCCTGAATGGATACAAACGATCGAAGGAAACGGTATTAAAGTCAGCATGGACGGGAAAGGCCGCTGGATGGAGTTCTACAACCATCGCCGAAGCCATTCGACTCATGGAGGACAGTCTCCATGGGCTGTCTACGAATCTGAAATAACCCTTAAAACCGCAGCATAAAACCTTGCCCCGCAGATCAGCTGCATCGTCAACAAACTCCAGAATTTACTGGCTACAATAACGGGACCACTTCAATCGTAACGGCGCCCGTCGGGCAGGCTAAGAAATTCTGGCGAATGAGAAGAGGGC
>JAPKCM010000072.1 GCA_028822935.1 Akkermansiaceae bacterium | reverse complement strand
ATCCCAGCGTTCACATGATTCCCTTGCACAACGGAATACGCACCGAGCGCTACAAGCTGATCAACTTCTACAACTTCGACGAATGGGAACTCTACGACTTGAAAATCGATCCCGACGAATTAAAGAACCTCTATCAGAGCCCCACTCAAGGCCCCTTGGTCACTGATCTCAAAAAGCAGCTTCAAGGCCTCGTCGATCACTACAAAGACGACACCGTTGGCGAAAAATACTCCGCCAAGCAGATCAAAAAGTATCGCACCAAGCAATTCCGCGTCCCCAACAAACTCTAGAATACTCCCAGCCACCACGAGCCCCCCCTCAACCAGATCCCATTCATCCTATCCATCTGTGGTTTCCAATCCCCCTAAACCCCAGCGACCTTCCCTCTCCATTCACCAAAGGATCGACTCTCCCGCTTCCCTCCCCTAGGAACACTTAAGCGCATGTTCGAACTCCTTGCCAACGATCCCGATTCCAAAGCCCGTTGCGGAAAGCTCACCACTCCGCACGGGGTGATTGAGACGCCCATTTTCATGCCCGTGGGCACCCAGGGTTCGGTGAAGACTCTTCATCCCGACGACCTTCACGCCTTCAATACCCAGATTATTCTCGGAAACACCTACCACCTCTGGCTCCGACCGGGCACCGAGGTCATCGAAAAACTCGGCGGCCTTCACGCTTTCACGACTTGGGATGGCCCCATGCTCACCGACTCCGGCGGCTTCCAGGTCTGGTCTCTCTCCAAACTGCGCAAGATCACCGAGGAAGGCGTGCGCTTCCAAAATCACCTCAATGGCGACGCCATGATGCTGACGCCGGAAAAAAGCATGGAGATCCAAGGCATCTTCGGCTCCGACATCGCGATGCTCTTTGATGAATGCCCTCCCTATCCCTGCGACCGCAAGTATGCCGAAGACTCCACACGCATGACGACCCGGTGGGGAAAGCGCTGTAGGGATTGGGTCGAAACAAATAAGCCACAAAGCGGCGGTGCCAATCCAAAGGGCCGTCAGCTCCACTTCGGCATCGTGCAAGGTTCCGTTTACCCGGACCTTCGTGAAGAATCCGCCCGTGCGCTTGTCGACCTGGATTTCGACGGCTACGCCATCGGCGGAGTCTCCGTGGGCGAGCCTGAGGAGGAAATGTTTGCCGCCATTCAAAACGCCGAACCCTTTCTCCCACAGGACAAGCCCCGCTACGCCATGGGATTGGGAACCCCCACTCAACTTCTCGAAATGATCGGCCAGGGAGTCGACATGTTCGACTGCGTCCACCCCACCCGCTGCGCCCGCCACGGACAGGCCTTCACTCCGGATGGTCCTATTCACATCAAAAATAAGGAATTCGAGTTTGATGCCAAGCCCCTCACCGCAGAGACCCACCCTCACGTCGCACGCTTCTCCCGTGCCTTTCTCCGCCACAGTTTTAAGGCCGGAGAAATCATCGCTCAGCGTGTCCTTTCCTTCCACAATCTCGATTTTTACCTCAAATTAATGGAGCATGCCCGTGCTGCAATTCGCGAAGGCCGCTTCCGCGAATTCCAAAACGAGTTCGGCGCGCGCTACAATGCAGGGAGAAAAGCCTAGCGCTTCGCGCTTTCTGCATTGCTTTTCTTTGCTATTCCTGATTTCTACCTCATCCTTCGCATCGCTTCCAAATACGACCTCTTCTCCTGACAATGACTACTCTTACTTTTCTCGCCGCCGACGCCCAGACAAGCCCCTTTGGGAATCCCATCGTAATGATTGGCCTCATGATGGTGATGTTCTATTTCCTCCTCATCCGCCCTCAGCAGAAACAGAAGAAAGAACTCGCCGCCCGCATCTCCGCGATGGCCAAGGGTGACAAGGTCATCAGCATCGGCGGCATTCATGGGACGGTGCATCACATTTCCGAAAAGACCGTGACCATCAAACTTTCTGAAGGCGTCTTCGTTCCCTTCGAAAAGTCCTCGATCCAAACGGTCGTGAAAGTTGGGAAAGGCGAAAAGAAGACTGACGACAAGCCCGCTGCTGAAGAAAAGGCCTAATTGCCTTTAGACTCACTCCATGACCTCCCTCTTCAAATCTCTTCTCTGGATCTCCCTTCTTTTGGGCGGTTCCACGCTGCTTCGTGCGGCGAATGAAGAGAAGCTGGAGATCGAAAAGAAGATCACTCTCGAACTAAAAGCAGTTCACCCCAAAGACGCCTCACTTGCTGCCCCTAAAAGGATGCGCACGGGCGCTGATCGACTGGCAATCGTCTTGAACAACAAAGCCCTTCTTGCACCTACCGTTAATGGCACTCTTTCCCGTGACTTCATTATCGAAGAACTCGACGGCCCCAAAGAAGTCGTAGAGGTCGTTCGCGTCCTCAATTCTCCCCTTAAGAAATAATCTCTCTCCTACTCCAATCCATGGATCTCATTAATAATCCCCTCCTCGTCGTCCTCGCTGGTATCGCCATCGTGGCACTTATCTTTTGGTATATTGCCTCGGAAATCGACCGCCGAAAGCGAAACGTCGGAACGGGCGCGATCATCCTCGTGATCGGCCTTTGTCTCGCAGCCGTTCTCCCCGTTGATGAAAAGCTCAAAGGCGGAATCGATCTTGTTGGAGGAACCTCATTCACGGTGGAAATCCAAGAGGCCAAGGTTGGCCCCGGAGAAGACCCGATCCCCGTGAGTGCTGAAGCTATCGAAGCCGTCAAGGCAACGCTAGGTGAACGACTTTCCGCCGGAAGCATGGCTGGTGCCCAGATGCAAGGACTGGGAACGAACCGCCTCATTATCGAAATGGCTGGCATCGACGATGAAAGCTCCGCCCGCGTCAAGGACATCATCCTCAGAACGGCGATCCTTCAGTGCAAAGCGGTCCACCCTGAAAACGGCAGACTCGCCCAAGCCGTTAATTCAGGAAGCCAGCTGGCTCCTGCAGGTTGGAAATTATATATGCTTCCGATCCTCGATGACGACCGGAAGAATATTGGCGAAACTCCCATTCTTCTCTCCACCCGAAACATCGTCACTGGAGATTTAGTTCAACGAGCAACCGCCATTCCCGGGCGTTTTGGAACGATCGCTGTTCTCCTCAGCAAAGACGGAGGCGATCGTCTCTACACCGCCACCAAGCAGATGCGCACCGGTGTTGACCGCATGGCAGTTGTCCTCGACGACAGAGCCCTCATCGCCCCCACCGTCAACGGCAACCTCAGTCGCGACTTCATTATCGAAGGCCTCGATGGCACCAAGGAAGTGCAAGAAGTCGTTGCCGCACTTGCCAACCCACTTAAAAACCCCCTTCTCATTCTTTCCGAGAATAAGGTCACCGCGAAATATGGCGAAGAAGTCGTCCGCCAAGGTGTCACCGCCGCAGTCGCCGGACTAATCATCACCTTGATCTTCGTTCTTCTCTACTACCGCTTTGCTGGAATCATTGCCCTCTTGGGACTCAGTCTCAATATTCTCATCCTCTTCGGTGCGATGGCTATGTTCGGAGCCACCTTCACCCTTCCTGGTATCGCCGGAATCATCCTCACCATTGGAATCGCGGTCGATGCAAACGTTCTCATTTACGAACGCCTCCGCGAGGAAATGGCCGAAGGTAAGTCTGTTTTCTCCGCCCTGAAGGCAGCTTATGAGAAAGCCTTCACGGCCATCTTTGATGCCAACATCACCACTCTCCTGACCGCCATCATTCTTCTCTGGCGCGCATCCGATCAGATCAAAGGCTTCGCCATCACCCTGACCATCGGAATCTTGGCCTCGATGTTCGCCGCCCTCCTCGGAACCCGAGTCCTCTTCTACTGGTTCGCCGGAACCGGACAAGGCGGCACCCTACGCAAGATGTCCTTCATGAACCTCATCCCCTCCCGGACGATCAAGTTCATGCAGATGCGTAATCCTGCTTTCATTATTTCCGCCCTTCTCTTGATTGGCTCACTCGTCACGATTGGAACGAAGCGAGAAAGCGCTCTGGGAATCGACTTCGTCGGAGGAGCTCAACTCACCATTCAAGTGGACACTGATCACGACATCAGTGTCGCTGAAATCAACTCCTCCCTTTCCGACATCGAACTCACCAAAAATCCTTCCGCGCAGAAGGAAATTATCGCTGGTGGAGACACCGACCTCCTCAGGATTAAGGTCTCGGAGAAGGACGTCGATGTTGTGATCGCTGAACTCCTGAAAGATCTTCCGGTCCTTGCGGAAAAGGATGAAGCCGGAAAATTCGTCACGCCCATTTCGGAAAACACAATCCAGCCCACTCTCGGAAAAGAGTTCTTTAGAAACTCCCTCTGGGCCCTCGGATTCGGCCTGATAGCCGTTCTCGGCTACATCAGTCTCCGCTTTGAATTCTCCTTCGCGGTCGGTGCCTTTGTCGCGCTCTTCCACGATCTCATTATCTCCATCGGCGCAGTCCTCATCATCGGCACGGAGCTTTCCATGATTCACGTGGGCGCATTCCTCACCATTGCTGGTTACTCCATCAACGACACCATTGTTGTCTTTGACCGGGTCCGGGAAACACTCCGCAGCAAACGAGGGAGCGTGCTTGATGTCATGAACCTCGCCATCAATGCCACCCTCTCCCGCACGATCCTCACTTCGGTGACCACCTTCATGGCGGTCCTCGTCCTCTACATCTTCGGTGGTGCCGCTCTAAAAGACTTCTCCTTCGCGATCATGATCGGAGTGGTGGTCGGAACTTACTCTTCCATCTTTGTCGCTTCTCCTGTCGTCATGCTCTGGAGTAGGGCCCGCGGAACCAACTTGCGCCGCGAACTCCTTGATGCGAATCTCGAGGCTGAAGTCAATCCGGCGCAGAAGTAATCCGAAAAGGCGGGCCGTCCGCCTCTTCAATATTCATGCGGCTTGCTTCACTTAGTTAATTTTAGTAAAGTAAATCCGTAATGAAGTGCTTCACCCCCATCTGCCTTCTTTTTGCCGCGCTCACCCTTTTCTGCCCCGCAGAAACGACGCTGCCTCCTGAAGAGGGGGCTCCAGCAGTCGGGCGATCCGAAGTGGGAACGCTGGAAGATGATGGCTCACGGGTTTCTGTTCTAGGATACCACGTTTTTCACGCCACCAAACCGGCGACCCAGATGCTCATCTCCACGAAGAAATTTCGTAGTCAGATGGAAGCAGTCAAAGCCTCGGAAGTCACGGTGATCACGCTGGAGAAGTTCCTTCAATGGCGCCATGGCGAAATCCCTCTTCCTCCGAAGTCCTTCTTGATCACGTTTGATGATGGCTGGAAATCGGTCTACACCGAAGCCTTCCCCATCATGAAGGAGCTAGAGCTCCCGTTCACCATCTTCCTTTACAAGAACTACGTCGGATCTTCCCGTGGCGGACGTGCGATGAGCGATGACATGATCAACGAGATGCTTGAGAGTGGCCTCTGCACCATCGGTTCACATTCCGTCTCTCATCCTTTCCCAAGTACCGTGAAAAAAAATCTCCGTGCTGGAAGCGAAATCTACGCAAAGTTCCTCCAAACTGAGCTTGGTGATTCGAAGACCTTCCTTGAGGAGAGGTTCAAGAGTCCCGTCACCACCTACGCCTATCCTGGCGGCTTTCACACCCCTGAGATGTTTTCCCTCGCTGACAAATTGGGATACGACAACCTCTTCACCGTCAAGCCAGGTAAGATCGGACGAAATTCTCCACGCCACCTTCTCCCTCGATATATCGTGTTGGGAAATCACGATGGCGCTTACAACGCCGCGATGATCTTTCGCGGCGGCTCTCGTCTCGCCAGTGGCGCGATCGCTCCAATCGAAGTTCCTCATCCTGTATCGCCCGGGTCGGGTTTCGTCATTTCTTCGCGGCTCCCCAGAATCTCCGCCAATTTGTCCGAGGTCGATGGAGTTGACTTCGAATCAATCGTCATGAGAGTGGGTGGCTTTGGAAAAGTCCCAGCGGTTGTAAACCCCGAGACCAATGAGATTGCTTGGACCGTCAATCGTCCGCTACGACAGCCGATCTGTGAAGTGAGCGTGCAATGGCGCCTCAAAGGTAAAACGAGCTACGAACCAGCCATACGTTGGTCATTTGGAATTGACCGAGTCGCCAACTATCAATCCCAATAGCGCATTTTCGGTTCTCATTTTCTGAGGGTGATCGATTTTCATCAAAAATAAGGTCTTTTCCGGGGTTATTTCATGAGATAATGTCAAGTTTAGCTCCAATCTCTTCGTTTTCACTTTTAAAATTCAATCATTTCCACTAGTTTCACCTAAATCACTTCATTTATGAGCAAGCAACAACTTGACGGAGCACAAGCCCTCATCAAAACTCTCGATGACCTCGGCATCGAATACATGTTCGGATATTCTGGCGGTGCTGCCATCCCCATTTTTGACGCCTTGGAGACCGTTGACCACAAGATGAAGTTTATCTTGGTGCGCCACGAACAAGGCGCTGTCCACATGGCCGATGGCTACGCCCGCGCCACGGGTAAGCCCGCTGCTGTGCTTGTCACTTCCGGCCCTGGAGCAGGAAATACAGTCACCGGATTGATGACCGCCCAGATGGACTCCGTTCCGATGATCGTTGTTTGCGGACAGCAAGTCACATGGATGCTTGGTAAGGACGCCTTCCAGGAAGCCGATATTTTTGGAATCACGATTCCCGTCGTGAAGCACAACTACCTCGTTAAAGAGACGAACGATCTCGTTAGGGTTGCCAAGGAAGCCTACCACATCGCCACCACCGGTCGACCGGGGCCTGTGCTCATTGATGTCCCTAAGGATGTTTCCTCCGGAGACTTCACCGGAGACATGGATCCAGAGTTCGACCTTCCCGGCTACGATCCCACCGAGTCTCTTAACATTGATCCTACAAGTATCGAGGAAGCGGTAGCTCTCATCGCAGCAGCGAAGCGCCCCGTGATCCTCGCTGGTCAAGGAACGATGATCGCCCGTGCTGATAAAGAGCTCATGGAGCTTGCCGAGAAACTTCAGTGCCCGGTCACTTCCACCCTCCTTGGTAAAGGCGTCTTCCCTGAGACTCACGCGCTGAGCCTCGGCATGCTCGGCATGCATGGCACCGCCTACGCCAACAAAGCGATGGTCGAGTGCGATCTCCTCCTCAACGTCGGCTCGCGATTTGATGATCGCATCATCGGCCAGCCTGACAAGTTCTGCGCCGACGCCAAGATCATCCACATCGACATCGATCCCGCCGAGATGGAAAAGATGATCCACCCAGACGTTCAGATCATCGGCGACGCCAAGGTGGCCCTCACCCAACTCATCCCTTTGCTTCAGCCTCTCGAAACGACCGAGTGGCGCGCCAAGCTCGATGGCTACAAGAAGAAGTTTCCCCTCTCCTACAAGAAGCAGGGCGGCCTCCGCATGCAACAAGTCATCGAAGAACTCTACGAGCAAACGCAAGGAAATGCCATCGTCTCAACCGACGTTGGCCAACACCAAATGTGGGCCGCTCAGTTCTACAAGAATAACGAATCCTTCCACTGGCTCTCCTCCGGAGGTGCCGGAACGATGGGGTTCGGCTTCCCCGCCGCGATCGGCGCACAGTTCGCGCATCCAGACAAGACCGTCATTTCAATCTCCGGCGACGGCGGTTTCCAGATGACTCTCTTCGAACTGGCGACCGCCGCCATCCACAAGCTTCCGATCAAGATTGTTGTTCTCAACAACCACTACCTCGGAATGGTCCGCCAATGGCAGGAACTCTTCTTCGAGAACCGCGAGTCCGGTGTCGATCTCGAAGGAAACCCCGACTTCTGCAAACTCGCTGGCGCCTACGGGATTCCAAGTGTCCACTTCAAGCGCCCCGCTGATTGTCAGCGTAAGATTGCGGAAGCCTTGGCCTACAATGACGGCCCCATCCTGATTCACGCCGAGTGTGTGAAGTATGAAAACGTCTTCCCCATGATCCCGGCCGGTGCCGCCTTGGAGGATATGATTACCGAGCCTCCCAAAACCCAGATGGCCAAGCCCGTTGGATCCACCTAGGCCCCTCTTTCTCACCAAACCGAAAATCAAGAACTGATGTCCTCCATCGTTACTACCGATACCCCGGTCGAAGAAACCCATCGCGGCGCTTCGAACACCCTTTCTATCCTCGTCAACAATAGCCCCGGCGTCCTCATGCGGATTTGCCAGGTCTTTTCGAGACGCGCATTTAACATCGACTCCCTTGTCGTCTCGGAAGGGCGCTCCGGAGCCTTCTCCCGCATGACGATCGACATTTCCGGAAACCCGGAAGGCTTTGAGCAGATCATCAAGCAGGTGAACAAGCTCATTGATGTCATCCACTGCCATGAGCACACCGCTCAGAACTCAGTGGTGCGCGAAATGCTCCTCGTCAAAATTCTCGCCGACAACACCCAGCGCTCCGCGGCCCTTCAAGTCATCGAGCACTTCGCGGGTAAGACGGTCGATTTGAGTCCCACCTCGATGATTGCGATGTTCACCGGTACGACGAGCAAGCTCGACGCCGCTACCACCATGCTCGACCAATTCGAAGTGATCGAGACCGTCCGCACCGGAAAGGTCGTCATGGCCCGAGGAAGTCAGAAAACTTAAACTTTTCGGAGATTTCACCTGAAAGCGTGATTGGATCCCTCCGGTCACGCTTTTTTCGTGATACCCCTTGCTAACAGCGTGGAAAATAAGCCTAACAGAGCCAAGATGGCTCTTGCACCTGTTCCCCCTCTGGATTTTAATGCGAATGCCTTGAAGAACGCAATTCTTGCTCTTGAAGACGGTCGCATTTTTCGCGGTCGTGCCTTTGGTCATTCCGGAACAACCTCCGGAGAGATCTGTTTTAATACCTCGATGACGGGGTATCAGGAAATCATCACCGATCCGTCCTATCGTGGACAAATCGTCACGATGACCTACCCGCTCCAAGGGAACTACGGAGTGAATCCTGAGGATGCCGAATCCGCTTCTCCGCATGTGCGCGGCTTTGTCATCGGCGAACTCTGTGAAATCCCATCCAACTGGCGCTCTCAACAGTCTCTCGCCGACTACTTTACTGAGCACAAGATCATCGGAATCGAAGACATCGATACGCGGGCCCTCACCAAGCATCTCCGCTCCCAGGGTGCGATGCGTGCCGTCATTTCCACAGAACTTTCCGAAGAAGAAGCAGTCCAAGCGGCCAAGGATGCCCCACCCATGGCGGGATCCGATTTCGTCGAAGAGGTTTCCACCAAGGAAGACTACGTCTGGGATGGCGAGTCCCGCCTTTGGACGATTCCCAGCGTGACCACAAATCAGGAGACGAACTATATTGAACTCCCCGAGATCAAGTACCGCATCGTCGCCTACGACTTCGGAATCAAATACAACATTCTCCGCTCGCTTCGGCAATCGGGCTTCGAAGTCGAGCTCGTCAATTCCCGCACTCCGGCCGCCGACGTTCTCGCTAAGGGAGCCGATGGCGTCTTTCTTTCCAATGGCCCGGGCGACCCTGCCGCACTCAGTTACATTCATGATGAAGTGAAGCAGCTCATCGGAAGGACCCCAATCTTCGGGATCTGCCTAGGTCACCAAATCCTCACTCATTGCTTTGGTGGAAAAACCTACAAGCTCAAGTTTGGCCATCGCGGCGGAAACCATCCCGTCAAAGATCTCCGCACCGGACAAGTCGCCATCACAGCCCAGAATCATGGCTTTGCCACCGATGACCAATCACTCCCGTCCTACACCGAAGTGACCCACATTAATCTGAACGACCAAACGGTCGAAGGCGTCTGTAGCACCAAGGATCCCGTTTTCTCGGTGCAACATCACCCTGAAGCTGCTCCGGGACCCAACGACGCCAAGAATTTCTTCGGCGAATTTGCCGGGCTCATCGAAGCCGCAAAATAATTTCACCCAAATTTTGAGATGAACACCATTATCTGTGGCCTCCAGTGGGGCGATGAAGGAAAGGGAAAAATCGTCGATTTCCTGACCGAAGAAGCTGACCTCGTTGTCCGTGGACAAGGCGGAAATAACGCCGGTCATACCGTGATCGCCAAGGGCAAAAAATACGTCCTTCACCTCATCCCCTCTGGCATCCTTTGGGGAAAGCAATGCGTCATTGGAAATGGCGTGGTGCTGGATCCCGTTGGCCTCTGTCAGGAGATCGAAAGCCTCGAATCTGAAGGCGTTAAAATTTCCCCCGATCAGCTCCTCATTTCCGACCGCGCCCACGTCGTGCTCCCCTATCATCGCGAACTGGATGCCGCGCGCGAACTGTCACTCGGTGACAAAAAGATCGGAACTACGAAACGAGGAATTGGTCCAAGCTACGCTGATAAGGCAAACCGAATTGGCCTCCGGCTCGCCGACTTTCGCGATCCGGCGAAGGCCAAAGAGCTGATCAGTCTTCGCCTTGAGGAAGCCAATCGCACCCTCGCCTATCACGCATTGCCCACCTTCGAAATGGAGACGGTCTACGCAGAGGTTGAAGCGGCCATTGATCGCCTTCGCCCCCACTTTGCAAACGTCATCCCGATCATTCACGATTCGTGGAAAAAAAATGAGGTCATCCTTTTTGAAGGCGCCCAAGGAACCTTCCTTGATATCGACTTTGGCACCTATCCCTACGTCACCTCGTCCAACACCACCTCAGGCGGCGCCTGTACCGGTTCAGGATGTCCACCTCACGCGATTGATCGAGTCGTAGGAGTTTGCAAGGCCTACACCACACGCGTAGGCTCCGGCCCATTTCCAGCTCAAAACGATGAGATCGCTGAGTTCTTCCACTCACGTGGCATGGAGTTCGGGGCAACGACCGGCCGGCCGCGCCGCTGTGGCTGGCTCGACACCGTGTTGATCCGCTATGCTGTTATGGTGAATGGCGTCACCGATCTCGCGATCACCATCCTCGATGGACTCGACGAACGCGAAACGATCAAGATCTGTGTTGGCTACGAAATTAATGGCGAGATCCATGAATTCCCCCCTGCCGACCGTGATTATTGGGATGTCATCAATCCAATTTATCAGGAAATGCCCGGTTGGCAGGAAGACACAACAAGCTGCCGCAGCTACGATAAGCTTCCTCAAGCCGCTCAAGATTATCTTGCCCGTATCGAGGAACTCACCGGTGCTCCGGTAAAATATGTCGGAGTCGGCCCTGATCGGGAACAAACGATTATCCGCTAACCGTTCTCCAATGACATGACCGACCCAGCAAGCGAATCCATTCCCCGCCACATCGCGGTCATCATGGATGGCAACGGTCGCTGGGCCAGTGAGCGTGGGCTTCCCCGGAAGGAAGGTCACCGCGCTGGTGCGGAAGCGGTCCGCGAAGCGGTCGAAGCCTGCAGTGAGATTGGAGTCCAGTATCTCACCCTTTATGCCTTCTCTTCAGAGAATTGGAATCGTCCAGAGCCAGAGGTTGCCGCACTCATGGCTCTTCTCGAACGTTTCCTGAAGACGAAAGCAAAAGAAATAGGCAAAAAAAACGTGCAACTGAAAGCCATTGGTCGTCTTGATATGCTCCCAAAGAGGACGCGAAACGAGCTCGATAAAGTGATCGCCGAGACTTCCAGCAATGATGGGCTGACTCTGAATCTCGCTCTTTCTTATGGAAGCCGGGAAGAAATCATTGATGCCACCAAAGCTCTCGCCAAAGAAGTTCAGTCGGGCGCTCTTTCGGTCGACGAGATCGACCATGATGTTTTCTCCTCCCACCTCTACACCAATAATACTCCTGATCCCGATCTCTTGATCAGAACCTCAGGTGAGTTTCGCCTTTCAAATTTCCTTTTATGGCAGTTAAGCTACGCGGAAATTTTCATCTCTCCGAAAAACTGGCCCGATTTTCACAAAGATGATTTCAGAGCCGCGGTAGAGGAATACAAGCTCCGGAATCGGCGCTTTGGTAAAGTTTAAACAGGCACGTCACCATGGCAGAGCACACCATTCTCCTCGTCGATCCCGATCTCGATTATCTCGAATGGGCGACGAAACACTTGTCAGCCGAGGGCATCAAGATTCTCAGATGTGGCGTTGCCGACAAGGCACTCCAAGTGATTGAAAAAACCCCCATCGATTTGGTGATCGCGGACCTAAAACTCGAACCATTTACAGGACTCGAACTTCTGGGCCAAATAAAGGTGACCTCCCCGACCTCCATCGTAATTTTAACTGCGGGCTTCCCCACCACGACTCAAATTATTGAATCGACCCAACGCGGGGCCCATGACGTCCTCCGAAAAGAGTCCCTCTCATTCGAATTGAGGCACGTCGTCGAGTCCGCATTACAGACCATCGACCAGCGAAGGGATGCGGGTAATGACGGCGATAATACGCCTCGTCTCGAAGGGAAAAATACCATTATTGGGGTATCACGGCCACTGCAAGAAGTGATGAAAGTGGTCGGTCGTGTGGCCCGCTCGGATGCACCTGTTTTAGTCACCGGCGAAAGCGGAACCGGTAAGGAATTAATCGCTAAATCGATTCACGCCTTCAGCCCGCGCGTCCAGAAAGAGATGCTGGTCATTAATTGTGGCGCCATTCCAGAGAACCTTCTTGAGTCAGAACTTTTCGGTCATGAAAAGGGCTCCTTCACCGGAGCGATCGCTCGTCGAACGGGTCGCTTTGAAGACTCGCACGAAAGCACCCTCTTCCTCGATGAGATTGGCGATCTTCCTGCCTCGGTTCAGGTTAAATTACTCCGAGTGCTTCAAGATGGATCATATTCCCGCGTCGGCTCGAATGAAACCCTCCACTCTGATGTTCGCATTGTCACTGCAACCAACAAGAATCTCGCCGCCGAAGTGAGTGCCGGACGATTCAGGGAAGACCTCTACTATCGCCTCAACGTCGTTGAGATCGAACTTCCTCCTCTTCGGGCTCGGCAGGACGATGTCCCGCTTCTGGCCGAGTTCTTCCTTGACCGCATTGCTCGGCGCAATGGAACCGCCCGCCTACGTCTCTCTGGCGAAGCGATCGAGCACCTGCAAAAACACCTTTGGCCCGGCAATGTTCGCGAGTTGGAAAACACCATGGCTCGCGCATGTGCCCTTGCCTCTTCTGAGGTGCTTCTTCCAGATGATATTCCAATTGGCAAAGGACCGATGTCCGGGCCAGAGAATATCGATGAAGCCCTCAGCCTTTTGATCGAGACAGCGACACGCAATGGCGGGAATGCTCTTGGCTTCGCCCGCGATGAACTCGTCCGCTTCGCTCTTGATCAATCTGCCAGCGATGCCAAAGAAGCAGCCAAACTCCTCGGCGTTTCTCTTTCTACCTTTAAAAAATGGAGCCTCTCGGTGACTGATGTCTGATTTTAGCAAACACCCCCTCTTCGCCGATCGTCTGGCGCGTCTACGCTCGCAAGAATGCCCTCCCCAAGAGTTCCGCAAGCACGTCGCTGATATCGCTAAGCTTATGGTGCTTCCCGCAACCGCTGAGCTTCCGACACGAGAGCAAAAAATCACCACCCCGATTCAAGAGACCACGGGTTACCTCCTGGCAAGGCCTGTCATTTTGGTTCCGATTCTCCGAGCGGGCTTGGCGATCAGTGAAGGGTTTCACCAACTCCTCCCCGAGGCATCGATTGCCCACTACGGACTCGCTCGGAATGAGGAAACGTTGGAGCCTGAAGTCTATTTCGAAAAGTTTCCCGCAGGCCTATCTGAAGCAGAAGTCTTTGTTCTCGACCCCATGTTGGCGACTGGAGGAAGCGCCACTGCGGCCATCTCCGGACTCAAGAAGAATGGAGCGCAACATCTTCACTTCGTTTGCCTCGTTGCCAGCCCGGAAGGACTTGAACGTCTCCGTGGAGATCATCCTGATGTGCGCGTGACCTGCGCCGCAATCGATGATGGACTCAATGAGAAAGGCTATATTGTCCCTGGCCTCGGCGATGCCGGTGATCGCACCTTCGGAACCTTATAGATTGGCGAAAAGGCGTTCTCAATCTACACTCACAACATGAGTCGCTTTCTTGTCATCGCATACTTCTTGGGAACCTCCTGGGCGATGGGGCTAACCTGGGCTCAAACCCAGAATCTTACCGAATTCCGTTCCTCTAAAATCGCCTTGAGCGATTCATTCCCGGAAGTGGCCATCCCTAAGCTCCGCGCGCTTTTAAAGCGCGTCGATCTAGATCGACTAGCAAAGCTCAATATTCGAGCACTTCTCGGAGAGGCTTTCGTGAGAGCAAAGCGCCCGGACGAAGCGCTCGAAACGCTCACCGAATCGGGCCCCCAATCGCTGACTTGGAAAGGCCACGCCCTCGTCCAATTGGGTCGCCTTGAAGAAGCATCCACCATTTTTGAACAAATCTTGTCGAATGACGCAATTTTCCAGCGGACCCTGATCGCGAATACCCTTGGTGATTCTGAAAAAGTCATTCAATTGGCCACTCCCCTAATCGAAAAGGAGGCCCGCTTTGCCCTTTTGACTATCAACACGCTTCTCGATAGTAATCAACTCGATGAAGCTCGGAGCCTCTTGGGATCGGAGAACAAAGTGCTCACGGACCGGAACCCAACCCGCCGTTATCTCTTTGCCCGACTCCAGCTTCTGCAAAAGAATCGCACCGCGGCTATCGGATCCTTCCAAGCTTTGGTGAATGGCAACGAAGAAAACCGCCGACTCCCTTTCGCCTATTTTCACGCTGCCACCCTTGGTCTCGCCGATAGCTTTGCTCTCGATGGAAATGAAAAGGAGGCGACCCAGTCTCTCTTCACCACTCTCGAAAATCATCCCGACTCTCCCCGCTTACCCGAAATTTTTGAACGGCTCCTCTCCTGGAGATCACAGGTAGACTCTAAAAAACTCGATGAGTGGAAGGAGGCAAAACTCAAGGTGTGGCAGAAAGCAACGACTTCAGCCATCAGCGAAAGCACACCAGATCCAAATATTGTCGAACAAGGCCTCCCAAAGAGAAGCATCACGCGCCGGGATGCGCACACTCTTTATCTACTCGCTCGAATAAAACTAGACTCAGGAGAAGCGGACGAAGCTCGCGGCCTCCTTGGCCTCCTTCGAAAAGAATTCTCAGAAGAGACGGACAATCTTCATAATCAATCTCTTGTTCTAACGGGCCTCAGTTTCCTCAAAGAAGGTCAGCCCGATATTGCGACCAACACGTTCGCCGTCCTTGATCAACGCGCGAATACCGGAAGAATGAAATTAACAGCCAAGGCCTTGATTGGAGCGGCTGCATTCTCCCTGCAAGACCCCAAGCAAGCCCTTAAAGCCTTCGAAGAGGCCGAAGCGATCGCCAAGAAAATCAAGGACCAAAAGCTAGCTACCCTCGCTTCTCTCAACGCCGAGCTCGTCTCCCTCCAGATCGGAAAGGCTAGGGAAAACACGGATCTTCCCCCACCCGCCCTCGATCTCCTCAATCTCGAACAAGGACTCATCCTCGGAGATCGCAGAGACCTCGCAAGTCGCCCCTTTCTCGAGAGCTACCTGGAAGAAAATCCCGATGGCCCTCGAAGCGCGGAGGCCTCTCTTGCTCTCGCCGAAATCTACTGTCTCACCTCTTCTCCCGAACTCGAAGATCTCGCTAAAAAAATTCTCGACCAGCTCCAGTTCGACCTCACCACCCAGCCCGGTTTCGCCATTCGACAGGCTCTCGCATATTTTTCCCTCGCTAATCAACTCTTCAATTCAAGCACGTCCGAAACAGCGACACTCGAGGAATCCCAAAAACGTCAGGCTTTCGCTCAACTCACACTCGATCAAGGAGTCGAGCTCACCACTGAATTTGTCGCGAAAAACACCGACCACAACCGCACCCCTGAACTTCTTTTTCACCAAGGGCAAATCCAGTTGGTCGCGGATAAAACCGGTCCTGCCATTCTCAGCTTCGAGCAGTTCCTAGAGAAATTCCCGGAACACCCTCTCGCTGAAACATCCAGATTCCTGAGTGCGCGGGCCGCTTCTTCCGTCAATACGGAGTCCGAAGTCACCCGTGCATTAGAACGATACCGCCAGATTATCGACGGAGGAGGCCCGCTAGCAACCGACGCCGCCATTGATCTTGCTCGTCTACAAATCGATAGAGGCGTGCAAGAAGCAGCTCTCGCTGAAATTGAGGTGCTGCTTAAGAAAAAAGACATCAGCCCTCATGATCAACGTCGTCTTCTCGTCTTGGCTGCCGAAGCTGCTTCGCGAAATTCCCACTACGAAGAAGCCCTGAAATTCTACGACGAGCTTCTCTCCCAAAAGGATCTCCCTGTCACTTGGTTTAATCGAGGCAGCTTCTTCCGGGGAGTCGTTCTCGAGGAGCTCGGTCGACAGGGTGATGCCCTCCGTTCCTACTACCAAGTCGTCCTCAATAATCTCGATCCGGTTAATACCGCTGAAAAGGAATGGCAGTGGCATGACAAATGCGCCCTTCAGGGTGCCCTTCCTCTTTTGGAGCAAAATGACCGCTGGGAAGATGCCCTCGCCCTTGCCTTACGGATTGCCAAATCCGGCGGACCGAGTGCTAAAATCGCAGAAGAGCGAGCACGGAAGATCCGCATTGATAAGATGCTCTGGTCCGAAAAGGAGTAGAATCTTCAGTCTTTGAAAACACTGGACAGAATCCCTCTCAAGAGGCAGCTTGCGCCCGATGTCAAAACCAAAACTTTTCATCCCCGGCCCTGTCGATGTCGCCCCAGAAACTTACGCCGCGATGGCCGGTCCGGCCATCGGCCACCGCGGAGCAGACTTCGAAGAACTCTACGCCTCCATTCAGCCTGGCATCCGCCAAGTGATCGGAACCAGTCTTCCGGTATTCTTCTCAACCTCATCTGCTTGGGGAGTCATGGAAGGTTGCATCAGAAACCTCGTGCAGAAAAAAGTTCTGAATCTCTGCTGCGGAGCGTTCTCTGACAAGTGGTATGGTGTCGCTCAAAGCTGTGGCAAAGAAGCCGAAAAGATTCAGGTCGAGTGGGGACAACCTATTGATCCCGAAGCCGTCCGCGCCAAACTCAGCGAAGGCGGATTCGATACCGTTACCCTTGTCCACAACGAGACCTCAACGGGCGTCCTCAATCCCCTCAAAGAGATTGCCGACATCGTCAAATCATTCGATGACGTCATCCTCGTCGTCGACACCGTTTCTTCACTTTCGGCCATGCCAATCAACTTCGACGACCTTGGAATTGATATCCTCCTCGCTGGAGTTCAGAAGGCCATCGCCCTTCCTCCCGGCCTCGCCGTCTTTGTGACCTCAGATGCTGCTCTGGAACGTTCAGCGAAGGTTGAAGACCGCGGCTACTACTTCGATTTTTGCGAATTCGCAAAGAACGACGCGAAGAACAACACCCCCTCCACCCCGTCTATTCCTCACCTTTATGCCCTCAAGGAGCGCGTAGATGTCATGCTTGAGGAAGGCCTCGAAAATCGTTTTTCTCGCCACGCGGAGAATAATAAGATGGTTCACGCTTGGGCCGAGGAACATGGCTTCGAGCTCCTTCCCCCTGAAGGCTATCGTTCAAAGTCGCTTTCCTGTTTCGTGACTCCCGATAACCTGGATCAGTCTGGCTGGATCAAAGCCGTCATCCAGAAGCACGGATTAGCCATCAACGGCGGTTACGGAAAAATTAAAGGAAAGACCTTCAGGATTTCCAATATGGGAAATGAAACTTCGGAAACAATGCAGGAGCTTCTTGATGCGCTCGATGCGGAACTCCCCGCGTTCTTGAGCTAATACCACAACTGAGGATCAACGCTGCCATTTCGAGAAAGCGCCCGGCTCTTATCGCCTGCGATTAAGGAAACCTAGGCTTACGCCAATACGACGAGGAGAGCCTCTGAATTGTGCCTCCTTTGCTAACAATCGACTACAGGCCTGAGCATCTCAAACTCTGATCCATTGCATGGGCTGGATTTGTCTCAGAACTTTCTCCGACAACAATGGCAGGCACTCCTGCTACTGTTTTACCTGGCGCAACATCCTCAAGCACGACACTCCCGGCTCCAATCTTGGCGCCGGCTCCAATCTCCACTCTCCCTAGAATTTTCGCGCCCGCACCGAGTAGGACTCCGGATCGAACCACGGGGTGTCGGTTCCCCGTTTGTTTCCCGGTTCCTCCCAAGGTGACTTCGTGAAGAATTGAAACGTCGTCCTCCACAATTGCGGTTTCACCAATCACCAAGCCTGTCGCGTGATCGAGAAGGATTCCGCAACCAATCTTCGCCGCCGGATGAATATCAACTCCGAACACTTCACTCGCCAGACTTTGGAAATACCAGGCGAGCTCATGCCGTTTATTTTTCCAGAGCTGATGGCTGATCCGATAGGTCGAAATCGCCATGAACCCCTTAAAATAAAGAAGCGGCTGAATCACTGAAGTACAGGCCGGGTCACGATCGCAAATGGCAATCGTGTCTGACGCAAGGCTTGCGACGAGCTGCGGGTGATCCTGAAAAATCTCTACCAAGAGCGGGAAAAGCTCCTCCCTCGTCATATCTTCACGCGCGAGCTTGCGTGATAATCGAGCCGCTGCCGCATAGCCAAAAGAATCGCGAGAGAGAAAAATATCCTCCATCAATGCGCCGAGACGCTCCTCTGCCTCAGAGATTCGGCGGGCTTCGGTGTTAACCTCCGCCCAGAGTCTCTCCAGATCAGGTTTCCCTTCAGCGCAGAGAAGGTTCGGACTCGCGCTATCTGCTTGGCTATGTTCTCCTTTCATCAGTGAGGATTTCTCAGAAATTAGATTACGCAAGTCGTGCTCTGGTCCATTTGGCCCGGAAGCATGACGGCGAATCGGTTGTTAGAACGGATGCTATTGCAGAGAGCGAAGCGATACCATCCAGTTTTTTAGCCCAGATCCTTCATGAACTCAAACGATGTGGTTTAGCCACCAGTAGAAGAGGTAAAACAGGAGGTTGGAAACTCGCAAAATCTCCCAATCAGATCACTCTTTTAGAGGTCGTGGAAGCGCTCGAACCCGATACTCTTGGCTCTCACGCAGACTCGGCCGGCGAGTCCGGATCTATTGTTCAGGAGGCTTATGCTGCCGTTCGTGATGCCAGCCGGGAGATCCTCAAAAAAACGACCCTTGAGAGTCTCGCTGCCAATGCCGAGCCCATGTATTTTATCTAGGATCGACCGCAGCCTGCCCCAGCGCTCGACCCCGCTCTTGGCTTTTGGGTGCTTCCCACTCCAACATGTGAGCGTAATATCAAAGTGGTTAGAATATTTTAGATAGGGTGGAATTGAGCGCTGCACTCTCCTCTTCGCTCAGGATGAATGAGGATGGCGATGATTTCGGCGGGTTAGACATTAGTCGGGCATTCTTCATCTCGGAACTGGATATTTTACTTTTGTCGCTTAAGGTGTTCATACGAACGATTACCTGAAGCTGATTTCCCCGAACGATTGTTCATCGTCGCGAGCCCCACCTAGCTGGTGATGACCGGCCCACTCCGCCCGATGAGGGATGAGAGTGACCACCGACAGACTTCGTTTCGTGCGACGCGGAGATTTTCTCTTCGCCAACCGCAAATCACGTCAGGCACGGCCATCCGCGCGATCAACAATCGCGTGAGGCAAAGCCTTTTACGCGACGCCCATCGTGCCGACCGCTACGCTCTTGGTGTCAATGTCGGTCCTCTGCGAGACCTAGTAGTATCTCCGGTCAACGCAGGATCCCCGCCTCGCTGGAAAGAAGGACTTGGATTACCATCCATCGACCTGCTAAAAGTTCACACAATAGGAATCAGAAAAATCATCATTAACATTTTTCTTCTCATCGGAGTTCCCCAGAATCCCCTAGTGACAAGGTGAAACCCAGACCCCCCACATAATAAAACTGTTCGGCAAAAATATGATGAGCTTAAGTTCTATACTAAAATAGTTTTGCCACGGTCTGAAGATAGTCGACGGAGGATTTGGAGCCTATCTCGTAGCCAGTCTTCCATTCTTTGCCATAGAAGCGATCTCGAAAATTCCTTCAGATAATTAGTCGATTGGAGCCATGATCGCATTATTGGCATTAGTGGCCATACCCCTCTGTATAGCAGGCTTCGGATTTCTATTCACCAAACTCTATTCCAATACCACTTGGGGGCATGATGCTATCAGGGATATGGAAGCGCATGAGAGTTCGGGAAGCATAAGAGTTAAGCCGCGAAATGCCGAACAAGACATCACACCTAGCCGCTGACCGCTTCTTGAGCTTGTCGAGATGGATGTGTAGCTTGAAGAGCTTCCACCGCTTCCACCGCTTCC
>JAPKCM010000122.1 GCA_028822935.1 Akkermansiaceae bacterium | reverse complement strand
TTCCTCCTACGCCCTTCGGGCGGCGGCGGCGGACGAGACGTGGTTGATAAGCGGCGAGGGTGCCACGACTCCTTTACTTGGTTGGGGGGGCTCACGCGGGGCAGCGGAGATTTGATGAGCTTTCCTTATTTGGGGCGGGTTTTGACGACGTTGTAGCGGAGGATGTTGCCCATGAGGGGGAGACCTTGAGTGTCGGTGGCGCCTTTGAGCTCGATGGTGTAGAGGCGGCGTGCGGTGATCTCCGGGAGGGTGATGGTGAGGGTTTTACCATCGGATGAGAGCTGGGAATTGGTGGGGTCGACATTCTTGAGGTCGACTTTGGGAGAGCCGTAGGCCTCGTGGTAGTGGTAGGTGTGGCGGGAGAGCTTGAGCTTGGGAGCCTCTTTGAGGGGGCGGTTGAAGGTGATTTTGAAACCGTCTTTTTTGAGGCTGACTCCGGTGGCAAGGAGGGGGTGTTTTTTGTTCCAGGTGATTTTTTTAAGGCCTTCGTCGCCGGCCCATTTGATGTGGGTTTTTCCGATCCAGAGATTGCCGCTTTTATCGAAGGTGAGGCGGTGGTTTCCGATTCCGAGGGAGGGGCTGAAGAGGAAGGGGATGAAGGTGCCTTGGACGGTGCCATCGACTTCTTCCGAGAGGAAGCGGACGAGGTGGGGCTGGTTCATGTCGCCGATGAGGAGTTCGCCTTTGGGAAGGCCGAAGAGCTCGGGGTCGATGGTGTTGATGGGCTGGGTGGGGGAGTTGGCGAGTTCGCCATGGGGGAAGAGGGCGGCGGCGGGGGTGCGCATTTTTTCGAGTTCCGCGACGGGGACTTCGAGGGGGTTGCGGGTCCAACCTTCTTTCCAGACGAGGGAGGCGGGGTGGCCGTAGAATCCTCCTTCGGTGACGTGGTAGAGGGGGCTGGTGCCGCGCCAATCTCCTTGGTTATCGGTGACCCAAACGCGGTCTTGTGCGTCGAGGTGGATGCCATCGGGCGAGCGGAAGCCGTAGGCGAAGGGGGTGACTTTCCCATCCGGGGTGATTTTTAAAACACAGCCGCGGTAGGGGACGCGGGAATACATGCGGCCGGCTTTGAGTTTGTTTTTCTTCCAGGCTTCGGGGTCGTTTTTGACGATGTGGAGTTCGCGCGGGAGGCCGATGGGGTTCCAGGGGCCGCGGATGATGTCCTGGATGCCGTCACCATTGGAGGCGACGTTGAGGGAGAGGTAGAGGTTGCCTTTGGAGTCGCGGGCGGGGCCGTAGACGAACTCGTGGTAGTTGCCGGTGATGCCGAAGCTGTTGCAGACGTTTTCGTAGGAGTCGGCGAGGCCGTCTTTATCAGTGTCGCGGAGGCGGGTGAGCTCGGCCCATTGAGTGACGATGAGTGAGCCGTCGGGCTCTTCAAGGATGCCGAGGGGAAGGGCGAGGCCGCGGGCGAAGAGGGACCAGGATTTCCCCCCGGGTGAGTAGAGGTAGACTTCGCCGCTGTTAAAGCAGACGGCGAGGCGGCCATCGCGGAGGGTGGTGACGCCACCGATTTGATGATCGACGGTGGCGGGAACGGGAATGTTTTGAAGGGAGTAGTAGTGGGACCAGTCGGAGGTGTCGGTGGAGGGCGGGGTGGGTGGTGCGACGGGACGTTGGGCGACGGAGGAATGCTCTTTGCCTTTTTTGGGAGACTTCCAATTTTTGGCAGTGATTTTGAGCGTGAAGGATTTTGCTTCTTCGTTGGTGAGGGTGAGGACGCCGTTTTTTAGTGTTCCCTTGTTTGAAGTGAGGGTGGCTTTTCCTTTTCCTGAGAGGTCGAGGGTCAGAGGGCCGGTGTGGTTGGCGATTATGAAGTGGCGGGTGAAGGTTCCTCTGCGAATATTACTGGCTAGAAACTCTTTGATGTCGACGTCACCGATACGGTAGTGGAACTCGGGAATCTTGTTGATGAGGCGGTAGCCGAGGAACTGGGGTTTTCCGGGGAGGGAAAGGAGGTCTGCGGAGGTTTCACGGTAGTAGGGCTTGTTGGGGAGCGAGGCCGGTTTCCATATGCTGAAGAGGTTGGTTTTGTCACCGAGGTAGGCGTAGCGGAAGCGGCAGGCTTCGGTGTCCCAGCATGCGGTGAGTCCGTTTTCGAGGACGATAGCAACGGAGGCGGGGCTGGAGTCGGGCATGGAGGTGCGAACGACGTAGGGTAGGGGGCGCTTGGGTTCCTCGAAGGCGGGGTAGAGGAAGCTACGCTTCTTTTCGGTAAGGCCTTTGGTGGAGGTGAGAATATAGTCGTGGATTTTGGCCAGGTCGGCCTCGGGGACATGCGCCATGGAAGGCATCTGGATGAGCTTGAGGTTCTTTTTCCCGGGAGTTTTGGCCCAAGTGATGAAGTCGGCTTGTTTGTCGGCGGGGTAATTCCTGGCGACCTCGACGAGGGAAGGTCCGACGACGAGGACGTCAGCAAGATGGCAGGCGGCGCAGTTGATCTTGAAGGCTTGCTCGCCGGGGTGGGAAGTTTTGTCCTGAGCGAGAAGGGGAAGCCCCAGGGTGGAGAGGGCGATGAGGGCAAGGAAAGGATTCATGAGTGCGAGTAGCGGCGCGAGGGAGTTGCTATGAATACCGCATAAGATTGGAAAGTTTGCAGTTTTCTTGCGGTGATGGAGGGAAATTGCATTCTGTCCCTCCAGTTAAGTGGATGCGATATGATTGAAGAGAATGTAGTTCAGGAAGAGAGAGTGCCCATTGAGTATACTCTCGATCCAGAATTTGCGGATCTTGCGGAACTTATTGAGGCCAGGGGGGAGCATCTAAATGGACTGAGTAACAGCGTTTCGCTCGAGGTTGCGCATCAGAAAGGCCTGTATCCTTATGGCGAGAAGATGAAGAACTCCGACTACAATCGGGAAAAGGCCCTTTTGCAGGCCGAGCTACTGAAAGTACAGCATTGGGTGAAATCTTCCGGGCAACGAATTATGGTTTTTTGCGAAGGCCGTGATGCTGCCGGAAAGGGTGGAGCGATCCAACGGTTTATGGAGCATTTGGATCCTCGTGCGGCTCACGTTGTGGCACTTGAGCGACCGAATGAGCGGGAACAGGGGCAGTGGTATTTTCAACGCTACATCAAGCATCTGCCGACGCAGGGCGAAATGGTCTTCTTTGACCGTTCCTGGTACAATCGTCCTGGGGTGGAGAAGGTGATGAATTTTTGTAGCGAAGAGGAGTATCTCAAGTTTCTTCAGCAATGTCCTTCGTTGGAACGAATGATCGTCGATAGTGGGATTATCTTGGTGAAGTATTGGTTCTCGGTGAGCAGGTTAGAACAACTCAGGCGCTTTTATCTCCGCAAAACGGATCCTCTTAAGCAGTGGAAGTTGAGCCCGATCGATATGCAGTCGCTCGATAAATGGGATGACTATACGAAGTCAAAGGAAGAAATATTTTGCCATACGGATACGATGGATGCCCCGTGGACGGTGATTAAGGCGGACGACAAGAAACGGGCGAGGATCGAATGTTTACGGCATTTTCTGAATCATCTTGACTACCCCGACAAGGATCCTTCCGTCGCGATTTCACCGGACTCTCAGATCGCATTCGCTACTTCGAGTGTTTTTGGGAAAGAGGAGTAGATTGAGGGCGGGATCGGTGAGGGTTCCGTCGAGGTCGAAGAGGAGGTGAATGGGGGCTACTTTGCGGTCGAGGAGACTCACTTCCCCGGAGCGGCCACGGCCGGCACAACCAACTTGCGGGCCCAGATGTTGCGATAGCGAACAGGGTTGCCGTGATCCTGAAGTTGAAGTCCTCCGGCACCTTGCTTGCCACCTTCCTGAACGGAGAACTGTGTTACGATCCCGTTGTGAAGAACGGTGATCGAACCGGGTTGGATGATCTTTCCATCAGCGCCTTTCTTCTCGCGGACACAAATGATGTCATAGGTCTGCCACTGGCCCGGCCCACGACTGGCATTCACTAACGCGACACTCCTTTGGTAGAGCGAGGACGCCTGCCCATCGGGATAGGTATCGTTTTGAAATGAATCAAGCACTTGCACCTCGGGGTAACCACCGATGAAGACTCCGCTGTTCCCGCGGCCCTGACTATTCCCCTTCACCTCAGCAGGCGTGCACCATTCGATATGCCACTGGCAATCTCCTTCCACCTGGTCCCGAGTTTGAATGGTTCCGGTTCCTCTCGCCACTTCCATGTACCCGTCTTTTACGAGCCATTTCGCGGCATCACTTCCGTCTTTTTCCTTACCCTTCCACTTCGAAAGATTGGTGCCATCGAGAAAGACAATGGCATCAGAAGGGGCGGCACCAGGTTTGGCATCGCTTGTATGTCCCGGTGGCGTGACGACAGCCGGACGCTTGGTTTGAATCTGCTCCTTGCTCCATCGGCCCGCATCGGAAAGAGAAGCCGGATCCTCGGCATGAAGCGTGGCAAGACTGACAAAAAGAGTGGCGGTAAGGAAAGGGCGATAGTTCATGGCTGAATTTTAAGGTGAGAGGTCTCGTGGACCACTCATCATTACGTTCAGATCTGCTCTCGCTTTCAAACCCGCTGACCTTTCCTCACCTGCTGGAACAACCAAGTCATGAAATCCGGTTCTTTGTCGCATCGTTCATGACAGGAAGGTAGATGTTGATCTAGAGAGTTGAGCTGGAGCACGAAATGTCTACTGCTTCGTCAACGTATCTGGAGGAATAGCTTCGAGTCTTTGAAAAGAACATGAAACAACTGATCACCCTCACCCTTCTCTTTCTGGCGCGTCTGGATGGAGCTGAGCCCAGCGGAGAAAATCCATCCCGGCCCAATATCATTCTTTTGATGGGAGATGATCACGGCTGGGAAGAAGTGGGCTACAATGGTCATCCCTATATCAAAACGCCTTTTCTCGATGAAATGGCGGCTTCCGGCCTGCGCCTCGACAACTTCTACGCTCAGCCGGTGTGCTCTCCCACCCGGGGCAATGTCCTGACCGGGCGGCATCCCAATCGTTACGGGACATTTACTCCCGGGCGGTCGCTTCGTCCGGAGGAAATTACCGTCGCTCATCTTCTTCGCGATGCCGGATACGCGACAGGGCATTTTGGAAAATGGCATGTCGGACCGGTCAAAAAAGGCTCGCCAACCAATCCTGGTGCGATGGGCTTTGATGAATGGCTGTCTCACGACAACTTCTTCGAAATGGATCCGGTCCTTTCTCGAGACGGTGGGGCACCCAAAAAATTCTACGGTGAGAGTTCAGAAATTCTCATCGATGAAGCGATCAACTATATCAAAAAGAAGAAACAAGCGGGTGCGCCTTTCTTCACCGTCATCTGGTTTGGCTCTCCACACGAACCCTATAGCGGATTGGAAACGGACCTGGCTCTCTATCGAAATCTGCCGGAGGAGTATGCCCCGGGAGAAGTGAGTTTGACCTCCAATGAAACCGGATCGCGTATCAAGAGGCCACAGCGCGAGGTTTTGATCGAACGCTATGCCGAGATCACCGCGATGGATCGTTCGATTGGTAAGCTGCGCAACGCTTTAAAAACACTCGAACTCAGGGATAACACCTTGCTCTGGTATTGCGGCGACAATGGTACTCCTCCAAGCGGCTTAACGGAATCTCAATTTCGTGGACTCAAGGGTAAGGTCTATGAGAACGGGATTCGGGTTCCCGGAGTGATTGAGTGGCCCAAGGGAATCCCCAAGCCTCGGACCTCGACGGTGAATGCCGTCACCTCCGACATCCTGCCAACCTTGTG
>JAPKCM010000026.1 GCA_028822935.1 Akkermansiaceae bacterium | reverse complement strand
CGATCCCGATCGTTCACGCTTCGAATTTCTCAACGGGCGTCAACGTCCTCTTTCACCTCACTCGTAAAGCAGCAGCTATTCTTGGAAATGACGCCTTCGATGTCGAAGTGACCGAAATGCACCATCGTCACAAGATCGATGCGCCTTCCGGCACGGCACGCACGCTCCTGGAGATCCTCAACGAGGAGACAAATACTTCCTACGAAGACGACATCACCCACGGTCGTGTCGGTGATGCCGGCCCACGCCCTTCGAAAGAGATCGGAATGCACACCCTTCGTGGTGGCGATGTGGTGGGCGACCACACCGTGATGTTTGCCGCAGAGGGCGAACGCTTCGAACTCACTCATAAAGCATCCTCCCGCATGACCTTCGCCTCAGGGGCAGTTCGTGCCGCGCTCTGGCTCTCCGATAAAAAGCCAGGGCTTTACGACATGCAGGACGTGCTCGGCCTCAAGTAAAAATCCATGGCTCACCGCGCTGGTATCTCTTTGGGTTCAAACCTCGGCAACCGACTCGCTAACCTGCGAAAAGGACGTGACCTCTTGGTCAACCTGCTCCCTGAGGGAACCAACTTCCTTCAGTCTGCCATTTACCAAAGCGAGCCAGTTGATTGCCCTAGAGACTCTCGGGACTTTTTCAATGCCGTGATCGAAATCGATTTCGTGGGCAAGCCTCATGATCTTCTCAAAGCGACCCAAGGAATCGAGTATCACGTCGGACGGATCACCGTTTCACAAAGAAATGCCCCGCGCGTTCTCGACCTCGACATCCTCTACTTCGGCAATGTCAAAACTGACGAAGATATCCTCACCCTTCCACATCCCCAACTGACCCACCGCCGCTTTGTTCTCGAGCCGCTCAGTGACATCCGTCCCCAACTCATTCTTCCGGGCGACCAATCGACGGTAGGAGAACATCTGCGCAAGCTGGATTCAGACGAACCAGAACTTACCATCGTGCAAACGGTATGGTAGGCTCTACAAATACCAAGTGATGACAGTGGGGAGTAAAACGAAAAAAATTCGAGCGAAGAAGGGGCACGAGCCCATCTCCGCCCTGACCGCTTACGATTACCCTATGGCCCGACTTCTTGATGAAGCGGGCACCGACATTCTCCTCGTCGGAGACTCCCTTGGGATGGTCGTTCTCGGCTATCCGGACACCACCCGCGTCACCCTTGAGCACATCATCCATCACACCGAAGCGGTCGCTCGCGGAGCAAAGAACTCCCTCATCGTCTCGGACCTCCCGATCAACACTTACGACACCCCGGAGCGGGCACTCGCAAGTTCCCAACGTCTCATTGACGCTGGAGCTCAAGCAGTGAAGCTCGAAGGAGGAATTGGACAGATCGAAAAAGTAAAAGCGATCACCGAGGCCGGCATCTCCTTTATGGGCCACTTGGGCATGCTCCCCCAACGAGTCAAAGAAGAAGGCGGATATAAGAAGAAAGGAAAATCAGATTCCGAAATCGAGGCCCTCCTCGAAGGAGCCCTCTCTCTGCAAAGCGCTGGGGCATTCGCCATCGTCCTCGAAAGCGTCGTCCCAAAAGTGGCACAACGACTCACCGCAGAACTCGACATTCCTACCATCGGAATCGGCTGCGGACAAAAAACATGCGATGGTAAAATTGCAGTCATCACCGACATCATCGGCTCCTACCCTTGGTTCGTCCCACCCTTCGCGGTCCAACGTGCCAATGTTGCCGATGAGATTTCCTCCGCGGTGAAGGGACATCTGGATTCCCTTTAGTCTCTATCCGATACCTCGATGATTTCCTCCGAAAAGAAAGCGGCTCTCAATGAGCGCATGATCAAAAGCGGAATCTTAGAGGATGATCTCGTCGAAAAGTTTGTTCGTGGAACTGGCAGCGGCGGGCAGAAGATGAATAAAACTTCCTCCTGCGTCTTCCTCCAGCACCCGCCCACCGGACTCGAGACAAAAGTCCAACGCGACCGCTCCCGCGAGATGAACCGCTACCTTGCCCGCAAGGAACTCTGCGACAAGCAGGATGAAATCACCCTCGGTAAGAAATCAGCCAAACAGCAAGAACGAGAAAAAATCCGCCGAAAGAAACGGCGCCAATCGAGACGTCAGCGAACAAAGACGGTGGCCTTAAAAAGAAACCACGGAGCTAAGAAATCACTCCGTCGCCCACCCGGCAGGTCAGATTAGCTTTTTTGAAGTTCCCCTCTCCTGCATCTCCGCTTTAATTCATTTCATGCAAGCTTACCTCGATCTCCTCACAGATGTTCTCAAAAATGGCGAGGAACGAAGCGACCGCACCGGGACAGGAACCCGCAGTGTCTTCGGTCGGCAGGCCCGCTATGACCTCCGCAAAGGATTCCCCTGCCTTACCACAAAAAAACTTCATCTTCGCTCGATCATTCACGAGCTCCTCTGGTTTCTAAAAGGCGAAACCAACATCGCCTACCTTCAGGAAAACAAGGTCCGCATCTGGGATGCCTGGGCCGATGAAAATGGCGACCTCGGCCCCGTCTACGGCCAGCAATGGCGGTCCTGGCCCACCGACTCCGGCGGCAGCATCGATCAAATCGCCCGCTTGGTAGATGACTTAAGGAACAAGCCCACCTCGCGTCGCCACATCGTCTCAGCCTGGAACGTTGGAAAGGTCGATGAAATGGCCCTCCCGCCCTGCCACCTCCTTTTCCAATTCTACGTTCACGACCCCGAGTCCGAGCGACCCGGCCTAAGCTGCCAGCTTTACCAAAGAAGCGCTGATCTTTTCCTCGGGGTTCCCTTTAATATTGCCTCCTATGCCCTACTCACCCTCATGCTTGCACAGGTGTGCGGATATGAGGCCCGTGACTTCGTCCACACCTTCGGCGACCTCCACCTCTACTCGAATCACCTCGATCAGGCGAAGCTCCAACTCACCCGCGAGCCGATGCCCCTGCCGCAAATGAAGCTCAATCCAGAGATCAAGGACATCGATTCTTTCACCTTCGATGACTTTGAGCTGGTCGGCTACGAGGCACATCCCCACATTAAGGGCGCAGTCGCAGTATGAATCTCACCGGTATCGTAGCAATGACCCCCGAGCGTGTGATCGGGAAAGATGGAGGGCTTCCTTGGAACCTCCCCGACGATCTCAAATTTTTCAAAAAGCACACCACGGGTCACCCGATTATCATGGGCCGAAAGACCTTCGAATCCATCGGGAGACCTCTTCCCAAACGGGAAAACATCGTCCTCACCACCGACCCGGCATGGCACCACGATGGCGTCGAAACGATTCATCACACCCGTGACCTCACAGATCACCCGCTCATCGATCAACAAATCTTCGTCATCGGCGGCGCTCAGGTTTACCAATTTTTAATGCCCCTCATGACCGATTTGGTAATCACCCACATCAAAGACTCCTACGAAGGAGACACTTTCTTCCCCGAATACGAGTCGCAATTCCCCAAGAGCGAGCTCATGTGGGAACAACCCGATTTCGTCATTAAACGTCACTTCCGCTAAAACTATCTCCTCAAAATCATGGCTAATTCTTTTGAACTCACTGGTGCCCTTAAAGTCCTCGAAGAACCCCAAACCTTCGCAAGTGGATTCACGAAACGCGAATTCGTGATCGAAGTCCCCGATGGCAACTACCCTCAAATGGTGAAATTTGAGTGCGTCCGCGATAAAATCGACCAGCTCAACAACTTCAGTATCGGCGATACTCTTACGGTCACTTTTGATGTCCGTGGAAATGAATATAAAGGGCGCTACTACGTAAACCTGAACGCCTGGAAGATCCAAGGTGAAGGAAGCGGAGGCGGAGGCGAAAACGGCCCAAGCGGCGGGGCAGCCCCAAGTGATCCCCCTGCTGGAGCCTTCGACTCGAACTTCGACAACGAGTCAAAGGTCACCGAGGACGACATTCCTTTTTAATATCACGACCAGGATCTTTCATCTTGACGCATGCATTGGAAATTCAATGAAATGCATGCCGTTCAGTTGGGCTATGCTGTCTCGCATTACTGCAAAACAATACGCAAGATATGGAAGATCGGTAATCACCCGTTTTCGCCCACCGACCTCAGCCCCTATTTTTCAATGACTGTCACTCCCTCTCTTCCGCGTCGCTTTATCTCTTCGATACTCTTTTGCGTCGTCCTCGTCCCCTTGTTATTCACGGCTACAATCCGGGCACAGGCTCCTTCATTCAACTTGAGTCTATCACCCGCGACCGTTGGGATTGGAAGCTGTAGCGAACTCACTTTTGAAGTGCAAAACGACAGCGCAGTTGTCGTGAACGATCTCGCGTTTATTTTGAATTTACCAGATGGCGTTTATTTGAGTAATCCTGCCAATGCAACCAGTGACTGTGGAGGAATCTTTCTCGTTTCGAATGACGGAAATACCATTTCTTTAAGCGGCGGATCGCTTGGCGCCAATGCCACGTGTTCCGCGAAAGTAGGGGTTACTTTGTTGGCCGAAGGACCGTTTGATCTTACCACGGGTGATTTGACTTCAGATGCCGGGAACAGCGGAAGCGCAACCGCCTCAATCGGTATTCCTTTGACCGGCCCATCGCTGGGCTTCTCCAAATCATTTACCGCGAATCCCGTTCAGCTTGGGGGTCAGACAACTCTCACCTACACCATTCAAAACCAATCCGGAGAGGATGCCCAGGGGATTTCTTTTAGCGATAACCTCTCTCCAGGGATTGTCGTTGCGCCCCAAGCAAACATTTCCAACAGCTGCGTGGGTTCCACTCTGACGGCAATCGCGGGTTCCCAGCAAATTGACTTCAGTGGAGCAACCCTTCCAGCGGGACAAACCTGTGTCATCTCTTTTGATGTGGTGGGACTATCGACCGGAGCAAACATCAGTGTCTCCGGTGAGATCATATCCCGCTTCCCGGGCGGCAATCCGATATCCTCTGGCCGGGCGTGTGGGGTTCTTGAAGTGATTCCCCCTGAAGATCTCGCGAACATCTCATTCTCAAAATCATTTTTGGAAGATTCCATCGATCCGGGTGGGAGGGGCTCACTGGAGTTTACCATCACAAACAATAGTCAAACGGAGACCTTCTCCGGGATTACTTTTTCGGATGATCTGAATGCCATGCTTCCCGGGGCTGTTGCGGTGGATCTGCCATTGGAGGGAGGGTTTCGGGTCGACGCAAACTTTGATGGCGGAGGTTCCTCGATCCTCGACCGGACTTGGGACTATCTTGATGAGCTTCAGAATGAAAATGGGAGAAACGATGGCTATCCCGTGGACGCAAGCGGGAATACTTGGAATGGTTCTGCTTTTGATCCGTCAACCTCGGCGATCGGACCATGGAAAACCGGTAATGCTCCCTTTCAAGCAGGTGTCATCGATGCGTTCCCACCCGGAACGCCCTCTGTCTTAGGTGGAATTGACGCCGCTGACAATGGGCAGAACCTTGTCACCACTTACCTCTTTAGACAGGAATTCAACCTCGATGCGGACCAGGTCAAACTTGGCGATTGGTTGATTAATTATGTTTTCGACGATGGTGCAATCATCTATCTCAACGGGACCGAGGTCTTCCGTAGTCCGGGAATACCGCTGGGACAAGCGACGACAACTCTCTCGGAACTCGGAAATGAAACCGGGCAGACCTCCAGCTCGATCAATCTTTCGGGAGTTCTCGTCGAAGGGCAAAACACGATTGCGGTTGAGCTGCATCAAACCACTTTAGATAGTAGTGACGCCGGTTTTTCATTGGAGTTGTTGCCTGCTTCAGATTCACCAACTACCGGTTTTAGTTATTCTGATGACACTTTTGAGGGGACCAACGATGCGGGAACTTCAAATGGAACCCTCGACCAAACCGGTGGTTTTTCAGGTGGGGGAATCACCGTAATTGCCGGAGGCAAAAATTTCATCACCGGATTCCTCAATCCCGCCAGTTCCGGCGGGTGGTCAAGGACGTTTACCGTGGATACAGCCGGTTCCATTCCGATGACTCTACGCTATCGTCTTCTTTTTGATGGCTCTTATGATGATGGTGATTCTGGACAAGCATTGTTTGAGTTGGATGGCGTTCGCTATGGAAATGGTCCCAATAACTCACTTGCTGAGTTCAATGGTGGCGGCGGAGGTGATCAGGATTCAGGTTGGCGGGTTTTTAACACCGACATTTTTCTTTCAGCGGGCGAGCACACCATTTTGCTGGGAGCCTTTAACAACAGTTCAAATGCAGCCGCCGAAGTCATGCAGGTCTTTTTCGATGATATACGGATTGGATCTCCCGAGAGGCCTGCCGCGGTTTGCGGGCCAAACTCGCAGATCATGGGCAGTGATGTCTTATCGTTTACCGGAGGTCAGCTCGCCCCCGGACAATCTTGTTCATTTCGTGTTGGAGTTGAGATTCCAATCTCCGCCCCACTCGGAAGCTACCTCAACAAGACCAGCCTCATTTCCACTGAAGTTGGGCAAAGAACTTTGCTGGGATTCCCGGCCACGAACACTTTAAATGTTGTCGCTGCGCCTCCTGTTTTCTCAAGTAGTTTTGCGCCTACCAGCGTCCCCTTGAACGGCACCACTACGCTCACCTTTACGATCGACAATCGCGCCAGTCGTCTCGAAGCCGCAGGAGTAAATTTTTCCAGTAGTCTTCCCGCTGGAATGATTGTTGCCGATATCCCCAGTCCCTCTTCAAGTTGCGGTGGTTTGGTTTCGGCCCAGGCAGGAAGCGGAACGATCAGCTACTCCGGCGGTCTCGTGCCAGCAGGTGAGATTTGCAGTGTGACAATTGATGTTACCGCAGACACTCTTGGAAGTCTTGTCATTACGAGTGACAATCTTACGACTTCTCTGGGGAGCAGCGGGACTACGACAGCCACACTTACAGTCAGCTCACCTCCCCTTTTCAGCATGGCTTTTGGCCCGGAATTGATCAATGCAGGACAGGTTTCGATCATGGCATTCACCATCGACAACAGAGGTTCACAACTGGCGGCGACCGACATCGCTTTGAACCATCAACTGCCCGTCGGCCTTGTTTTGGCAGCTCCAGCCAATCCTGCCACGACCTGCTTGGGCGGAAACCTGATTGCGATTTCCGGATCCGATACTATTTCATATACCGGAGGAACTGTCCCCGCAGGAGAGGTTTGTACCGTAACCGTTCGTGTCACCAGTCAGGAAGTTGGCAACTTTTCTAACACGAGTGAAGAGCTGACAAGCTCCCTCGGAAATAGTGGCACCGCGAATGAAACATTGGATGTCCAAGCGGCCGTCTCAATTGCCCTTGATGTGACAGGATCGACTGAAACGGTAATCGCGGGATCGGGCTCGGAAAATCTTACCTACGTTATTACAGCTACGAATAGTGGTCCTTCCACCGCAACCGGGATCACGATTACTCAGGCCCAGATACTTCCTTCCGGAGCCGCCGTCGGAAATACCACCGCAACCTTGGGTTCCTTTGAGCAATCAACATGGACCATCCCTGTTCTGCGATCCGGTGAATCAGCTACTCTTTCAATTTCCTATACCGTCGGAAGCACCGCCCTTGGAGGAATCGGCGGGATCTCGGGAAGTGCCACTCTTACCTCAGTGGATCAAATTGAACTCAACAATTCAGACAATTCAGATTCCGATCTCACTTCCATCATTAATGTCTTTGATATCGCGCTGGCAAAAAAGGAATCGATTGAACCAGTGGTGGCGGCTTCGGGCACCGGCAATCTCATCTATACCGTTACGGCAACCAATAGCGGCCCCTCCAATGCTACCAATATTGGAATTCGAGAGTCACTCGATTTACCAGAAGGTGTGACCGTGCAATCGATCGTTCCAAGTGCTGGATCTTTTGCGCCCGATAACGATCCCAACGGCCTCTGGACTCTTAACCTTCCTCTGGGCGAGACTGCTAATCTCACGGTGACTCTCACGGTTGACACCGGCGCTCCGAACAATGGCACAGTTAGCAGCACCAGCAGTCTTGAGTCAGCCTCAGGAACAGATAGCAACAATTCCAACAACTCAGTCACCGAGACAACAAATATCGTTGCGGGTGTGGATTTAGTAGTCACCCAGATCGGCCTGGACGGGCCAGTGGTCGCCGGTTCCGGAATTGGCAATCTCACTTACACCATCGAAGTGACGAATCTGGGACCTCTTATGGCCACCGGGCTAGATCTTACGGAGATTCTTACTTTTGGAGATGGCATTGTGGTAGACTCAATGACTCCAAGTGCCGGTTCCTTCCTGGACCAAATCTGGTCAGTCGGTGAACTGGCCGTGGGCGCTTCCGAAACCCTTGAAGTGACTTTGACCGTGGGGCCATCGGCTGCCCTTTCTTCGCCTGGGGTAACAAGCACGGCCTCGGTCAGCTCAGTTGATCAAACGCAGATTAATTCCGGCGATGAATCGGCCAGCGCTAGCAACGACATTTCCAGGGAAGTGGATCTCGCTGTTTCAGCCACCAATTCCCGGGACCCAGTCCTCTCCGGCTTCAACCTTCCTAAAAATCTTTTTCATACCGTAACGGTGATCAACAATGGGCCAAGTGACGCTTCCGGCGTGACGCTCAATCTGACTCAAGTCTTACCCGATGGAGCCAGTGTGGAATCGATCAACCCCGCTTCCGGGACGTCTTTCGAGGACTCAGTCTGGGCGGTTGGCGACATAGCCGTTGGGAATTCGTCTTCCATCATCTATTATTTTAATGTCCCTGAAACCGTTGTGGGCGGTCTCGATCTTCTTTCAAATGAAGCCTCAATCGCCAGCGCAAATGAACTGCTTCTCAATCCTACCGATGATTCCAGGGTTGTCTCGACTGATGTCGTGAGCCCTTCGAGCGCGGGTCTTGCCGCCGGTGCAATTTCTTTGGACTTACAAACAGCCCTCTTTAAGCAAGTCATCACGATCACCAACAATAATCCTGGTGCGCTTCCCGCTTTTCGTATCTTCGTAAGTGGAATACCCGAGGGGGTCACGGTTCACAATGCCCAGGGAGAATTCGGAGGAAACTCATACCTCCTCTACAACCAGATCCTTGAGAGCGGAGAAAGCATCGATCTGGTCGTAGAATACTACCAACTTGACGCCTCGGGAGGTTTTGAGCCCGTGTTTAAAATCGAGTTACTTGATTCTGTTGAAAATCAAAATACCGGAGAGGGTGTCGATACCGATCCCCCTAAGTTCCTTCCCAATGGCGACCTCTTGATCGAATTCGCAGCTCAAATTGGCGGAGTCTATACCGTCCAATACAGTAAAAACGGTGAATCTTGGACCAATGTTGTTCCTGATGTTGTTTCAGGAGGAACCCGTATGCAATGGATTGATAATGGTCCTCCCAAAACCTCCAGCCATCCCGCTGGGGAAAATCTCCGACTCTACCGGGTAATTCAAAAAGATGTCGATCAATAATCAAACCCACCTACCCCGTCATGAACCCTAGATTCAGATTTGCATACTTCGCCCTCAGTGTTTTTCCCGTTAGCGCTGGAGATGACGTTATTCCGTCAGCAAAAGGCGGACTCGACTCTCTCCCTTCGGAGGAATATTCCTCCAAGGGTGTCATTGATTTGGAAATGCCCACGCCTCAGTCAAAGACTCGATCGTCCGCAAAAGGCGGACTCGACTCAAAAGGCGGACTCGCACTGCCTTCCGAGGGATATTCCGCCAAAGGTGTCATTGATTTGGCAATGCCAACGTCTCAGTCAAGGACTCGATGGAATCTTGGCTGGGGAATGTCCTGGAGGAAGATCGGCTCTGTCGGTTTTAAGACCGGAGCGACCAACCTTATTGCTCCCAGTGTTTTTGGCGCGAACTCGTTTACTCCTCCTCCGGGAATCGGCCCTGAAACTGGGTTATCCGACCGATTCTATGACAACGGCCAATATGTCCGCCAGGAAGCCCGGACCCCGGCGACCAGAAGAACGACTGATTATAAATATAATGAGCATGTTCCAGGTGAGCCCCTCTTTTTGTCAGCTTCGGGGGGAGAACGTCGTGTGATTACTGCTGCGTCCGCTTCTGCGCCAACCGGGTGGCGTGAAGGGGATGAATGGGAGATCTCCCCCTATCTGAGTTTGAGCCGTCTCACGGATCTTGGAAAGGGTTGGAGTCTCGGTCCCTCCTTCCATTTCAGCTTTACGAATCTTGATGGCCGGGAGGGAGGGTTAAACACCCTGAATGCCAGCGAGCGCCGTGATATTTTTGACGTAAGGGCCACTGATCGATTCGACACCACAGGCTTGATTCTTCCCCGTGCCCCTTACACCGGCTCGCCGGGAGCGCTTGCTCCGCTTCTGCCGGTTGAACCGACCAGCCCGCGGACCTTTGAGGACACCTTGAGATCCACCAACCTTGCCGTTTTCAGCGACTCGGTGCAGGAGTCTCTAGAGGTCAACCTGTTTGGCATATCGCTCGGAGCAAATGCCGTCTATCAGTCCGAAAGCCGATTCTTTGCAGGCATCGGGACAGGAGTGGTTTTGAATATCGCCGACTGGGATGCCAAACGAAGCGACCGCCTTATTCAGGTCACCAATGGAGGAGCCCCGATTGAGATTGCTTCAGCTGGATTCCGTAATTCCGGAACTGATTTACTCTTCGGCTTTTATCTTCAGGGATCTTTGGGTTACCAGATCAGTGATTCATGGTCGGTTGAGGCAAATGCCCGCTACGACTGGAACGAATCCCTCAATGACTCGGTCGGAGAGAGTGATTTTGACGCCAATCTAACTGGTTTCAGTCTCGGAGCAGGAGTCAACTACTCGTTTTGATTCAGTAATTTCCTAAAAAAAAACCGCCTTACGCAGCGAGATTGCAGAAGAGAAGAATCGGAAGATCATCCAAAGTAGTCTATCTGAAAACCCCGTCTCAGCACGCTGAAGCGGGGTTTTTAGTAGACACAAATAGATTCTAACCGGTCTCCACATCGACCCTCCAATTTAACCAATCATCCCCACACTCCCGGCAAATTGTCACCGCGACGATGAAATAGTGCCCCTAATAGTTCGCTCTCCAATCATGAAACCCATCGTCCAAATATCCCTCGACCTCACCAACATCGATGAGGCACTCGAAACCGCAGCCCTCGCCATGCGGGCCGGAGTCGATTGGTTGGAGGCCGGCACCCCCCTCATTCTCGCCGAGGGACTCCATGGCGTTCAAGAACTCCGCAACGCCTTTCCCGAAGTCCCCATTATCGCCGACTTGAAAACGATGGATGGAGGCTATCTCGAGGCTGAAATGATGGCCAAAGCCGGCGCCACTCACGTCGTAGTGATGGCACGCGCCCATGAAGAAACAATCAAGTGCGTCGTGCAGGCCGGACAGGATTATGGGATAAAAGTTATGGGCGATAACCTTGGCTGCCCCGACATGATTGCCGGTGCAAAGCTCCTCGAAGACCTCGGCTGCCACTACGTCATCCATCACATCGGCTACGACGAACGACGCGGCATCGCCGCCGCCGGACAACGCATGCCCAACCCGCTCGATCAACTCCGCGAAGTCGTCGATACCGTATCAGTTCCCGTGCAAGCGGTCGGAGGCCTCACCCTCGAACAAGCCATCGAATGCCCCCGCCACGGCGCCCCTCTCGTCGTCCTTGGCGCGCCACTCACCATCGATGCCGATGCCTTCAAGACCGCCGACGGAGATCTCGAAGCTTCCCTACGCCTCATCTGCAACGCCATTCACGAACAGGACGTCCCCGCTTTCTAACAACGCCATCATGAAATCACCCGCCGTCGTCAACTTCGCCCCCGAATCAGGATCGGTCGAACTCCGCGAAATCGAACGCCCCACCATCGGCCCCGATGAAATTCTCCTTGAGGTCGCCAACGTCGGAGTATGCGGCAGCGATTTGCACCAATGGACTGGGGATCACTCCTGGCCGGTGAACTATCCGGTCGTGCTCGGCCACGAATTTGGCGGAAATATCGTCGAACTTGGTGCGGATGTCGCCGGTTGGCAGGAAGGCGATCGAGTTGTTTCCGAGACGGCCGCCATCATCGATCAAAACAACCCCATGAGTCGACGGGGTCTCTACAACCTCGATCCCACTCGCAAGGGCTTCGGCTACGGAGTGAACGGGGCCATGACACGCCACGTCCGCGTCCCCTCCCGCATCCTTCATCGCGTGCCCGACGCCCTCCCATTCGAACAAGCCTGCCTTACTGAACCTTGCTGCGTGGCGTATAACGCAGTGGTCAACAACGCCCGTATCCAACCAGGCGATCGCGTCGTCGTCCTTGGCCCTGGCACCATCGGAATTCTATGCGCCGCCATGGCCCACCTCTGCGGCGCACAGGTTGCGATCGTCGGACTCAAGCAAGACGCTCACCGTCTCGAAATCGCCAAAGGCTATGGCTGCGAGGTGATCATCGGCGATGCCAACCCTTGGGCCATGGAGCGTGACGGCCTCGGTTGCGACGGAGTCATTGATGCCGCCGGAGCCAGCGCCACCCTGAAAATCGCCCTCGAGATCGTCCGCCCTGCCGGCTGGATCAGCAAAGTCGGCTGGGGCCGCCAACCTCTGGGCTTCAATCTCGATCAACTCGTGCAAAAAAATGTCACTCTGCAAGGCAGTTTCAGCCACAACTGGCCGATCTGGGAACGTGTCCTCGCTCTCCTTACCAGCGGCCAACTCGACGTGCGTCCCATCATCGGCGGCGTCTGGGCCTTTTCCGATTGGCACGAAGCCTTCGATAAAATGCACCGTGGCGAAGTGGTGAAATCCGTTCTCCGACCCGACTGATCATCATGCGACTCGAAGACAAAATCATCATCGTCACCGGAAGTTGCACCGGCATCGGCAAAGCCATCGCCAAACGCTGCGTCACCGAGGGAGCCAAGGTCATCATCCACGGCTTGGAAAGAAATCTTGGAGAAGAAATCGTCACCGAACTCGGCTCCGACAATGCCGTTCTTCTCATTGAAGACCTCCGTAACGGCGGTTGCCCCGCCCGCCTCGTCGAGCTCGCCCTGTCTACCTTCGGCCGCCTCGATGCCGTAGTGAATAACGCTGCCTTGGTCGCCTCCGGCAATATCCACGACACCGACAGCGAAAAATTTCTAAACTTCATCTCCATCAATACCCTCGCCCCCTTCCTCCTCATCCAGGCCGCTCTCCCTCACCTCCGCAGCGCGCATGGCTGCGTCCTAAACATCGGCAGTATCAACGCCTGGAGCGGGGAGCCCGATCTCCTCCCCTACAGCATCAGTAAGGGCGCGCTCACGACCATGACCCGCAATCTCGGCGATACCTTGATGCGAGAGGACGGCGTCCGAATCAACCAGATCAACCCCGGCTGGGTCCTCACCGAAAACGAAGCGCAACGCAAACAGGACCACGGCCTATCCGCAGACTGGGATTCCCATCTCCCCAGCGTCTTCGCTCCGGCCGGTCGCATCCTCCGACCCCGAGAGATCGCCGCAGCAGCAGTCTTCTGGCTCTCCGACGAATGCGGCCCCGTCAGCGGCCAAGTCATGGAACTCGAGCAGTTCCCGCTCCTCGGTCGCAATCCTCCGAAAGACACCACCACCATCCCCAACAACTAGCAACCTCAATGCCTCGGCTCTCCGCTTTCCCCAAAGCCTTCATGCAGGCCCTCTGCAAGGATGGCACAATGACTGTCTCCGAATGGATCAGTCTTGCCGCCAACCTCGAGATCGAGGGCCTCGAGTGGTATGCTGGCTTCCTCGAAATGGAGGACCCAGCGAACTGGTCACGCTTTCGAAAGGAAGTCGAAGACCAGGGTATGGTGATTCCCATGATGTGCTGCTCCCCGGACTTCACTCATCCCGATCCCGCCTTCCGGGAAAACGAAATTACGAAACAGAAACACTGGATCGAAATGACCCACGCTCTCGGCGGTTCCTATTGCCGCGTCCTCAGTGGGCAACGTCGTCCCGAACTCTCCATCGAGGAGGGCATCACCTTCGCCGCCGATTCAATCCACGCCTGCCTGCCTCACGCCGCGGAACGTGGCATCACTCTCATCATCGAAAACCACTACAAGGACGACTTCTGGAACTTTCCCGAATTCGCCCAAAAAATGGACATCTTCTGTAAGTTGATCGACCGCATCGACAGTCCCCATTTCGGCGTCAACTACGACCCGAGCAACACCTACCTCGCCGGGGAAGATCCCCTCGAACTCCTCAAGCGCGTCTCGCATCGCGTCGTCACCATGCACGCCAGCGATCGCTACCTTGCCGAAGGCACCCTCGAAGATCTCCGCCGCGAAGAAGGCGGCGCCACTGGCTACGCTAAACGCCTGCGCCACGGCGAGATCGGCAAAGGACTCAATGACTACGATGCCATCTTCAGCGAACTCAAGCGCGTTGGCTTCGACGGTTGGATCAGCATCGAGGACGGAGTTGACGGAATGGACCAACTCGCCCGCAGCGTCGCCTACCTTCAATCCAAAATCGCCACCTATTGGCCCGAAGAAGAGCTTCCACCTGCCGAATCCTCCTAACTTCTAGATTCAAGCTAAGACGGCTACCGAGAACCTAAAGAGGAACATTAGCAACAGCTCCCAGCAGTAGATGGCCTTCTACTTTGTAAAAATGGTCGGGGCGACAGGATTCGAACCTGCGACCTCTTCACCCCCAGTGAAGCGCGCTACCAAGCTGCGCTACGCCCCGACGTGCCAAACGGCGGGCAGGTTTTGCCAGAGAATCAAGAATTGGCAAGCCCGTAATTTCGTGTCATTCCCATATCCGTCCTTATGCCGAATCGAACGAAAGTCGCCATCGTCGGTGCCAGTGGTTACACTGGCCTCGAATTGCTCAAAATCCTCTTCTGCCACCCACAGGTTGAAATAGTCGCTGTGACCTCGCGCGCCAATGCAGGACACAAAGTCACTGATCTCTTCCCCAGGTTCGAAGGACATCCTGGAACCGATCTGGCATTCATTGAACCTGATATGGCTTCGGTCGCTGCAACAGGAGCCAAAGTCGCCTTTCTTGCGCTCCCCCATGGAGCTGCAGCGCCCTTTGCATCCGAACTCCTTAATCTCGGATTAAAAATCATCGATCTCAGTGCCGATTTTCGGCTCGATGACCCTGAAGTCTATGCTGACTTCTACGATCAAGTTCATCCCGCCCCCGAACTCCTCAAGGAGGCGGTCTTTGGACTTCCAGAAATCCATAAGGAAGCCATTAAAGGCGCGCGCCTTATTGCTTCTCCCGGCTGCTATCCGACCTCCATCATGCTGCCGTTGATTCCACTCATCAAAGCTGGATTTATCGAGACGGATTCCATCGCGGTGTCATCGATGAGTGGCGTGAGTGGCGCTGGCCGAAATGCAAGCATTCCGCTGATCTTCGCGGAATGCAACGAGAGCGTCCGCTCTTATGGACTCCCCCGCCACCGTCACCTCGCGGAAATCGAACAAGAGCTCAGCAAAGCCGCTGGCGAAAAAATCACGATCTCGTTTGTTCCCCACCTCATTCCGGTGACGGCAGGAATCTACACCACGATATTTGCTAAGCTGAAAGGGAACTTTTCAGAGGTTAATTCCATCATGGAAAACGCCTACGCCAACGAACCTTTCGTCAGACTCCGCGGCGAAGGTGTCTCCCCTGACACCAAGCATGTCGTTGGAACAAACTACATTGATATCGGATGGCATCACGATGCGCGCACAGGAAAAATTATCCTTCAGAGCACCGAGGACAATCTTGGCAAGGGGGCTGCTGGACAAGCAGTGCAAAGCTTCAACCTCATTATGAATAATTTAGAAATTGCCGGGTTGCAAAGACTCTAACATCACCCATCTTCCTCAAATCATGGACCTTCCCTACACTCGGATCAAAGGCGGCATCTGCGCCCCAAGTGGTTTCGTAGGGAACGCTGTCTCTTGTGGCATCAAAAACCCGGACTCTGATCGTCTGGATCTCGCACTGATTTACTCCAATGTTCCCTGCCAATCGGCCGGAGTGTTTACTCAAAATCGAGTGAAGGCAGCCCCAGTGAGAATGACTCAAAGCCATCTCCGCGCGAATCCAGTTCGGGCGATCATCAGCAACAGCGGCAACGCAAATGCCTGTACCGGAGTCACTGGCTTGGCTGATGCCAGAGTTATGGCCAAAGAGACCGGCAAACTCCTTGGAATTCGCCAGCGTGAGGTCGCAGTCGCCTCAACAGGTGTCATCGGAATCCCTCTTCCCATGGCACGGATCACGCCCAAGTTTGAAGAGCTTGTGAGCGGCCTGAAACCAAAAAAGGGAAACGAGATCGCCAAGGCAATTATCACGAGTGACACCATCGAAAAAGAGTTCGCCATTTCCTTCGAATATGAAGGAAAAAGAATTCGCATTGGCGGCTGTGCGAAGGGAGCCGGAATGATCAACCCGAACATGGCCACCATGCTCTGTTACATCACCACGGACGCCAACGTCGGCGCGCTCTGTCTCTCGAGAAGTGTCCAGGACGCCGTCCAAAACACCTTCAATCGGATCACTATCGATGGCGACACAAGCACAAACGACACCCTCTTAGTTCTGGCGAATGGCGAAGCCGGTAATAAAGTTTTCCATCGGGGCAGCAAGGGCTGTAAAATCTTTTGTCATGCTCTCCAGTTCGTAATGAACAAATTGGCCAAAGCGATTGTGCGAGACGGCGAACGGGTCACCAAATTTGTCACCGTGAAAGTCAAGGGAGCTCGCTCTCAGAATGACGCCAAGAAAGTGGCCGATGCCGTCGCCAATTCGTCCTTGGTCAAAGCTTCCTGGAATGGTGAGGATCCTAACTGGGGACGCATCATCCATGCCGTGGGCTATTCAGGCGCGAGTGTCCGCGAAGAGATGATCGATATCTATTTCGATAAGAAGCAAGCGTGCGCAGGAGGGCTTCAAGCAAAGACCAACCCAGAGGTGCTGAGGAACATTGTTCGCAAAAAGGAATTCACGATCACAATTGATCTGAATCGAGGGAGTGGAGATTACCACATCTATGCTTCAGACATTTCACCTGAATATGTGGAATTCAATCGCTCCGAGTATGCTTACTGGAAGCAGGCCAAGAAAGACGGCATTTTCGATTAGTAAGCGGGCCGATCCGCCCCTACTCCTGATCATCATGGATGAGGGCACAAAAAACCCGGCGCCTTTTGGAGACACCGGGTCTTGAAATAGAAGCGTTAAGCGCTTAGGAGAAGATCTCTGTAATCGGCTTACCTAGATCCGCCTCGGCTCCGCCCATGCGGAAAGGACGTCCGCTCGGAGAACTCACAACCTGTGAGTGATCGATTCCCAGTGCATAGGCGATCGTGGCATTCAAGTCTTGGGGAGTGACAGGCTTATCGGCAACTTTGTCTCCACTTTTGTCAGACTTACCATACTTAGTTCCACCGCTGACGCCACCACCTGCAAGAACACAGGAGAAGCAGCTTGGGTGGTGATCACGTCCACTGTTGTGCTCAGCAACAATGTTAGGCGTGCGGCCAAACTCAGTTGCGATGACAATGAGGGTCGTCTCAAGAAGACCACGCTCATCCAAATCAGAAACGAGTTGTGCAAACGCACGGTCGAGAACTCCAGCCCTGCTCTCGACAGCGTTAAAGTTGTCATAGTGAGTATCCCAACCTCCGTGGGAGACCTCAACGAAACGGACTCCGGTCTCAACAAGACGACGAGCAAGAAGACATCCCTGTCCAAAGCGGTCCTTACCGTAGGCCTCACGAACTTTCGCTGGCTCTTCGTTAATATCGAAAGCCTTGAGGTCCTCACTCTTCATCAGCTTCACAGCCTCTTCGTAGAGAGCATCGTAAGCCTTCACATTTGGAGTGCTATACTTCTCACTAAAGCGACGATTCAGAGCATCAGCAACCGCAAGGCGGTGTTTAAAATCCTGCTCGGTGACACTTCCTGCACGAACTGAGTTCTTAAGGCCTTCATCGGGACGCCCAAGAGGGACACCCCCAAATTCCGCACCGAAGAAACCAGGAGAAGAAACACCTGGGCTGGTATTTGCCGTTACGAATCCAGGAAGAGTAGTATTCTTACGGCCCTTCATCCGCACAACCCAAGCGCCCATTGCCGGGTGAACGATGGTCCCACGAGGAGCGTAACTCCGGTGAAGAAGATACTGACCTTGTTCGTGAGCTCCCTGACGGGATGTCATTGAGTTAATGACGCACATCTTGTCACCCACCGCAGCACTCTTGGGGAGATACTGGGAAATCTGGTAATCACCTGAGGTCGAGATTGCCTCCACAGGCCCCTGAACCTCTTTGTTATTTGGCTTCACATCGAAGGTATCGAGGTGACTCATTCCCCCTCCCATATTCAAGAAGATGACGCTTTCCGCAGCCTTGGTGCGACCTTCGGTATTCTGCGCTCCAAGAGAACTCGTAAGACCAGCTCCAAGCATCGGAGCTACAGAAACACCAAGATAGGTGTGAGCGGAGTTGATCAAGAACTGGCGGCGGCCAACTTCATCGATTTTAAAGAAATCTGAACGATTCATGGTAAGTTTGTGTAATGTTGAATGAATTAGGTTGGGCTATTGAACGAACATGAATTCGTGTGTGGAGAGAAGTGCGGAAACGAGATTTTGGTAGCTGTCACGGCTTCCGTCGATGACGTCGCGCATGAGCATGTTCATTTCGTCATCCGTAGGAGGGCGGCTCAAAATCGCGTAGTAGAGGTAACGAACCTTATCTGCATCTGTCGACCCCTGTTCCAATGCATTGTAGACCGCTGCCCCTTTGTTGTTAACAACAAGCTTTTCGACATGACCATTCATAATCTCAAGAACCTGTGCCATATTAGCATCACGGGTGGCTGCATTCACAAGGGTTCGATCTGATTGGCCGAATTCACGCAAAAAGTGACCTGCAGGCGCGGGAGCGCGGAGCTCTGATGCGCGGGCAATTCCTCCCGCTGGCCCGGGACGTTCCTTGCGAGCCATCATCATCATGTCCTTCGAAGCAGATCCGCTACTCGTATCCTCGAACTGGCGGATCAGGTTTTCAGCATACTCCTTATATTCACCAGGCTTCTTGATCGCAATCACCTCGCGAGCGAGCTCAGACATCGTCTTCTGGCCAACAAGAACAGGCTTTCCGTTGTAATAAATGTTATCGCTGTATTTTCTCTTCGCTAGCTTATCTGGTTCATCGACGATCAAAGTCACCAAGGTATCCCAAAGCTGCTCAGAGCTCATGCGCGCCAACTGACGGCCGTTAAAGGCCTGAGGCACGCCCACTTCGAACGCTTTTGGATTTGCGGCAAACTGGAAGGTGCGGGTCCCAAGAAGGACTTGCTGAAAGGCTTTCAAGTCATAGTCGAGATCAACCACAAGACGCTTAAGGTAGCGAGTAAGGCCTGGGGAAAGAGTTTTATCCTCCTTCACATATTGGTCAACAGGGAGAGTCAAAGGTGCGCCCATAACGCGATCCCACATGCGGTTTACGATGACGTAATCAAAGTTGTCATTCTCGGTGGTCATCCAATTACCAAATTTTTGACGCGCACCTTTGGTCGTGCGTCGAGCCGAGGAGCTAATGCGCTGACCGAAATGAGTTTTGCCCCCGACCATTTCACCAGGATCGCCATCGCGATATTGGTAGTCCCTTGGAAGCTTGATGCGTCCATCTCCTTCATCAGCAAGGGTGAGATAGTGAATGTTGTCGCGCATCCAATACATCATTTTACCGAGATCAGAACGGCGAAAGTCAGGATCATCATCGACCGTATTAACGGCCTCACGCCAAATATTGGAATTCATCTCCCGCTGCCCACTGGTGAAAGCGGCAAGCTGGAAAAAATCCATCCGCTCCCACTTGTTGAGAGGACTGTCATGGCACTGCGCACATTCCAAACGCTCGCCCGTGAAGATCTGCATCGTAATCGAGAGATTATCCAAGGGCATTCCCTTATCGCGAATGAAGTAACCGACTGAGCCATTTCCTGGCTCCCAAGCGATTCCTGAAGAAGAAACAAGCTCACGTGAAAACTGATCCCAGGGCATATTTTCCGCTACTGATTCAGTAATATACTGCACATATGGGACCAGCGTCGTATTGTTCGCATTTCCATTTTCAGTGATCCGAAGCAGGTCCATTACGTAGTTCTGCATGTGACTGCGATAGCCGTCGGTGCTAAGAAGATAGCGGGTCAGCATTTCACGCTTATTCGTGTCATCGATCTCCAAAAAGTTCTGAGCCTCCTTCAGAGTAGGAATGCGGCCGTTCGCAACGAGAAAGCTGCGTCGCAAGAAAGTGGCATCATCAACAACATCCGGAACCTTCAGCTTTTTGCTTCGAAAAATCTCAGAAACAAATTTATCCACCTGAAAAGATGCTTTCTTAAGCTCTTCAGGCGATTTTTTATCAGCTGCCAGCACTGCCCCGGGAAGCAGTAGGCCGCTAAGCGCAATAATGGGAAAAAATCGGAATCTCATGGTGTAAGTAACTGGTACAGGAATTCGGAATGTGAATTCCAATAAAGAATTTAGGAATAATTAGACTAATTGCCCCCCGAGTGTCAATTTTGGAAGCTTCTACAGATTCATCTTGTTGTAATATAGGAAAAACGCAGTCTGTCGGCGCATGTTTCCCGAGTTCAACCTCCTCGCCCTTTTCCTGTTGATCACATTGTTTGTGTTCTGGAATCTCGATTTTATCGCGACGATTCTCACCCTAAAAAACCTCGAACCTAAGCTTCCGGAAGAATTCCGAGGAATTTGGGATGACGAAAAATATGCCAAAGCGCAGGACTACGAACGTGCCCAGGCCAAATTCGGCATCATTTCCTCGATCTCAAGCCTCACTTTCTTCTTGGCCTTTTGGTTGATGGGAGGATTCGGATGGTTTGACTCTCTTGCCCGCGGATATGGATATGCCCCGATTCCAACCGGGCTCATCTTCATGTCGGGTATCTACCTCGCCAGTTGGATCGTCAGCCTGCCCTTTGATATTTACAGCACCTTTGTTCTGGAAGAGAAATTTGGTTTCAACAAAACAACCCGTGGAACCTTTATTGGAGATCAGATCAAAGGATTTGTCCTCACCGCTCTCTTAGGTCTCCCGATCATCGCACTCATTCTCTGGATCTTTCTCTCGGTCAGTCATGCTTGGGTCTGGGCTTGGCTCTCGGTCACCCTCATTTCTCTCGCCTTAACTTATCTGGCTCCTTCCTTGATCCTCCCTCTCTTCAACAAGTTTACCCCATTGGAGGATGGAGAGCTCAACAAGGCGATTCAGGCCATGGCCAAGAAGTGCGAGTTTCCTTTGACTGAAATCTCAGTCATGGATGGTTCCAAGCGTTCAGCCAAGGCCAACGCCTTTTTCACTGGTTTCGGAAAGCGTAAGAAAATCGCCCTCTACGACACCTTGGTCGAAAAACAGACGACCGAGGAACTGGTGGCGGTTCTTGCCCATGAAATTGGTCACTTTAAGAAAAAGCACATCGTGCAGCGCCTCGTGCTCTCCATCATCCAAACTGCGGTCATCTTTTTCCTTTTGGGAATGGCCACTGATGCGAACTCAGCCTTCGGCAAGCTGCTTTATGCGGCCTTCGGCGTGATTCCGTCCTACGCGGTCGGCCTCGTTCTTTTCATGATCGTCTTCAAACCGGTTTCCCGAATCCTCTCAATCTTGATGAATGGGCTCTCCCGTAAGCATGAGTTCGAGGCCGATGCCTATGCTGCGGATTCCCAAGGGACTCCGGACAATCTCGTGTCGGCTCTCAAAAAGCTTTCCGCAGAGAACCTTTCAAATCTGACACCTCATCCTTTGGAAGTATTCCTCGATCACTCCCATCCTCCGGTCCTCGTTCGCATCGAAGCCCTCAAGGGTCGATCTGTTCAAGCATGAGTTGATCGAAACGAGCCCTCATCTTCTTGAAAAATGGCGCTTCGGCACCGTAAGACTTCTCGGCAAGTCCGGTCACCCGCTGAATTCTGCGTGTGCTGCTGGTGAGCCAAATCTCATCAGCGTCCGATAGGTCATCGGTCGGGATGGAGATTTCGCGATGTGCCCACTTTTCCTTTTTAAGGAGATTCAGAACAAGAGCTCGGGTAACCCCGGGAAGACACTTATCGCTCAAGGGCGGGGTCAGCACGACGCCCTGACGAACGACAAAGACATTCGATCCACTCCCTTCGATTAAGTTTCCTGCGGAATTCGAAATCAGGATCTCATCGAAGCCCTTTCGCTTCGCTTCTTCCATCAGAAGGATATTTTCGGCGTAAGACAAAGATTTCACGGCATCCAAAGGGCCTGCAAAATCCCGTGAACCTCCTAAGCAAACTTTCGCTTCTTCGGGGAATTCGACAAATGGTGTTGTCGTCACAAATGCCGTAGGCGCCCCCTTCCGTGAAACTCCGGGTCCTCCGACCCCTCCGGTGATTGTCACTCTGACACGTGCCACTATAAATTCATTCGCGTTGAGAACGGCCAATACGGCATCTCTCAGCAATTCAGAGGAAGGGATCTCTATCGAAAAAAGGTGAGCCGCTTCGCTGAGTCTCCGATAGTGACGAGTCCACGCAAAGGGCTCTCCGCGCAGCGCGAGAAGAGTTTCAAAAACCCCTTTTCCCACCGTCAGCCCGGTATCAAAGGGAGAAAGGCGAAATTCCTCTTCAGGAATCAGACTTCCATTCTGCCAGACGATCATCGACCCCGGTTTAGGTGCTCGCTACCTCCCTCGCAACCGTGAACTTTCTCGCCCATTTTCACCCCGCGCAGCGAACCGATGCCTCACAGGTCGGCGCGCTCTTGGTAAATTTGTGCGTGGGACCCCTGAAAGCCTCTCGCTACATTCCCCTCCTGACTTGATCTTCCATGCTGAGTCCTTCGTTGGCTCGTAGGAGTTCCTGAAGTTTTTACTTTCCGATCCCACTCAGGTTCTCGGCATGGGGCAGCAGCCATTAGCGTCAAAAAAGGGCTTCGGCCTAAACCAGAAGAGATTTGGCCATTTCACGAGCAGAGTCTCCTCCCCCTCCCAACATTCGCACGAGTTCGTCAATGCGACCTTCTCCACTCACCTCAGTGAGAGAGGAAATGGATCGCCCGCCCTCGACCCGCTTTTCGACCACGAAATGTTGGTGTGCGACCGCGGCAACCTGAGGGAAATGCGTAATGGCAACCACTTGGTGGCGCTCACCAAGGCTGGCCATCTTCACTCCCACCGCACGCGCGATTTCTCCGCCGACATTTGCATCAATCTCGTCAAAGACCATGAGCGGCGTGCTGTCCTGATCCGCGAGCGCATTTTTTACGGCGAGCATGACACGGGAAATTTCGCCACTGGAAGCAACTTGCCGGAGGGGCTTGAGTGGTTCCCCCGGGTTGGGACCAAATAAATACTCCACATTTTCGAGCCCGACACTCCCCGGTTCCTCGCGGGCATTGAGTTCGACCTCAAACTCACCCTGCTTGAACCCAAGGTCGACAAGATGATTGCGGATTTCTTGCGCAAGCGCTGGAGCCGATTTCTTACGTTTAGCGCTCAGCTTCCGCGCCGCCGTCCGAAGCTTCTTCAAGGAGTTCTCCACCCCATCCTTGAGCCCCGCAAGATAGGCCTCTCTGTTATCGGAACCTTCGAGACGTTGTCGGGCATCCTCCGCATGATCAATGGCATCCTCAATCGTCGGACCATACTTTCGCTTCAGCGTTTCCAATAAGTTGAATCGTTCTTCCACATTACGAACCTCCTCGGGATCAAGATCGAGTTCTCCCAGATAGTCGGACAGGCACCTCTCAAGTTCCTGCATCTGGGCCACGCTTCCTTCCACCTCATCACTGAGATCAGAAACCGCTGGATCAATCTTACTCAATTCATGAGTCAACCTTTGAAGCTCCTCCAATCCCGGAGAAACGGTCTGAGTGAGCAGTTCTCCCGCCTGCCCAGCCAGCTCCCCAAGGCGACTTGCGTTGCTGGTGCGTCGAAAGCGCTCTTCGAGATCGACTTCTTCGCCTGCCTTCAATTCGGCGGCATCGATCTCATCCACCTGAAAGCGGAGCAGCTCCTTTTCTTGATCGCCCACCTCCCGCTGTGCCCGGGCAACTTCATATTCCTCCTGGGCATCCCGCCACTGGGACCACAGATCGCGATATTTTTGCATCTCCGCACCAGCCCCGGCATAGGCATCAAGCATCGCCATTTGCCGCTCAGGAGAAAGAAGGGATTGATGGTCATGTGGTCCATGCAGATCGACAAGATGTTGACCAAGTCTTTTTAACACTCCGAGAGTCGCGACTCCATTATTGACGAACTGCTTGTTACTCTTCGCTCCCACGATTCTCCGAATGATCAGCTCGCTACCTTCACAGAGATCGAGACCAGATTCCTCCAGGATCTCATTGATCACTGAAACATCAGGAAGGTCAAAAATGGACTCAACGGTGCACTGTTCCTCTCCTGTCCTGATGATCCCCTTATCGGCCCGCTCTCCCAACACGAGCTTCAGCGCTCCAACGATCACTGATTTTCCCGCTCCTGTTTCACCGGTGACCCCCACAAGCCCAGCGCCAAGGTCCCATTCCAGATGATCGACGAGGGCTAGGTTCCGAATTTTAAGAAGGGTGAGCATTCCGTTTTGCGATGACCGTGGCATTATGCCAAGCTGCGCCTAGCTTGCAACCATGAGCGAACATTTCCCACCTCCGCTCCCCTCCATGCGCTTTCGTTTCCTTGGAACGTCAACCTCGGTAGGAGTCCCCGTGATTGGCTGCGATTGCCCCACGTGCGTTTCGTCAGACCCCCGAGACGACCGCTCGAGGAGTTCGGGCTACCTTGAAGGCCCCTTTGGCAAGATCCTCATTGATGCAGGCCCCGACCTCCGCCAGCAGGCTCTCCGGGAAAAACTTAGCAAGGTCGATGCCGTCCTATATACCCACTCTCACCTTGATCACGTGATGGGCTTTGACGAGCTGCGCGCCTTCTGCTGGAGGCGAAAATCCCCCCTTCCTCTTCATGGATCCCCCGAGACCTTAAAAGCGCTGGCCACCATGTTCCCCTGGGCTTTCACCAAAGAGAAAATCTCCCCAGGATACGTTCACCCATCCGCTCAGCCCTTTGACGGCCCCTTTAAGATCAAAAATCTTCTGATCACTCCCATCGAAGTCTGTCATGGCAATGTCAGAACTCACGGATTTCGCTTCGATCATCCCGGCGCGAAGTCGCTCGTTTATATTTCTGACGTAAAAACGATCCCAAGCGACTCCCTTGATCTTATCAAAGGAAGCGACATTTTAATCATCGATGCCCTGCGGGAAAAAAGTCACTCCACGCATATGTCAGTTGCCGAAGCCCTAGAGAGCGTCGAGACTCTAAAAGTACCGCGCGCTTACCTCACGCACATCTCGCACGAACTCGACTGCGCCACGCTGAGCGCCACGCTTCCAAATTCCATCTCAATTGCCTACGATGGGCTCTCCCTCGACCTTTAAAGCCCAGTCCACATGATCCTCCGTCTCTTCATCTTCGCTCTCTCTTCTTCGGTGGCCCTTGCCAACCCGGCACCGCTTCAGCCAGGCCATGTCGCGGTGGTTTATAACTCTGCCTTGCAGAAAAGTCGGGAACTCGCAGAATTCTATGCCATAAACCGCCAAATTCCGGTAGCCAATCTTGTCGGTTTGATTCTCCCTAAAGAGGAAACAATTGATCGAGGGGCCTTCGAAAGCAGAGTTCGTGACCCACTGCGGGAAGAGTTTACAAAACGTCAATGGTGGACCCTGGGAAAGAATCAAAATGGCGTCCTTATCGCCGCGAGCAACAAGATCCGCTGTCTCGCTCTTATGAAAGGAGTGCCCCTCAGAATCACACGCTCTGAGATTCCAGCTGGTGAAGCGCAAAGCAAGGGACAGTTCCTGGAAATCAACGAAGCCTCTGTCGACTCCGAACTAGCGGTCATGGGAATTCATGGCGTCCCAATCGGAGGTCCCATCGAGAACAAATATTTCAATAAAGAGATCCCCTTCATCCAGATGCCCACTCCTTATCTTCTTCTGGTGGGGCGCATTGACGCAAAAAGCTACCTCACCTGCCAACGCATGGTGCTCGACGCTCTCGACGCCGAAGAAAAAGGGCTCTGGGGAAAGACCTACCTCGACTTCGCACTCAAAGGTGGCGCTTTTACGATCGGAGATAAATGGCTCGAAGGAATTACAAAACGTTCCCTCGCCTCCGGATTCCCAACCATCACGGATCGCACCAAAGACACTTTTGTCACCAACTATCCCATGTCTGATGCGGCCATTTACTTTGGCTGGTACACCTTCCATCGCAACGGTCCCTTTCTCAATCCTAAGCTCAAACTTCAGCGGGGAGCGATCGCAGTCCACCTTCATTCCATGAGCGCGGCCCAGCTGACGGATCCTTCCAAGAACTGGTCAGCGGCGCTCCTTGAATCTGGCGCTACCGCCACTCTGGGAAACACCTGGGAGCCCTACCTTCAATTATCCCATAACTTCGATATTTTCCATGATCGCCTTTTGAAAGGATACTCTTTGGCTGAATCAGCTTCGATGGCGATGAATGCGATGTCCTGGCAGAATCTCGTTTTAGGTGACCCCCTTTATCGGCCCTTTAAGAATAAAGGGAAACAACCTAAAGACATGAAAGAGTCCAAGGAATACAAAATCCTCCGAATGGCTCATGAACATTGGACAGATTCTGAAATGCGTAACGGTAAGTTGAAGGGAGCCGCCGAGCGCATGAAAAGCGGAATCTTATTTGAGGCGATAGCCTGGGAAGCCCTGGAAGCCCAAGATTATGACAATGCATCCAAGCAATTCCTGCTTGCCGAAAATAGCTTCGTGAGTCGCCCTGATCAACTCCGACAAATCCTCAATCAAGTCGAACTAGAACGGAGAAGAAAGGATCCCGAAAAAGCACTTGGCCTTCTAAAGATCGCCGTGAAAAAATTCAGCGACCTCCCTCAGGTAAAGGCAGCCCAAGCGCAAATCGTCATTCTCGATCCACCCGCGCCACCGGCGACAAAATCAAAGAAGTAGTCGTCATGACTTACTCCGAATTACTCCAAATCACCCAGTCTCGGGAAACCCTTCTCAGGGAGGAGACTCGGCATCCCGATCCCGATGAAATCGAGGTCCAATCGCGATGGTTCGCCGGCCATTTCCCCGCCGAGCATCTAGGAAATCACGGCCAAAAAGTGAAAATCATCTCGCCAGGAGAATGGAATCGAGGCGCAGGACCCGATTTTCTCAGAGCTGCCGTTGAGATCGATGGCGAGGTGCACCAAGGACCCATCGAACTCGATCTCGACTCCCGCAACTGGGATCTCCATGGGCACAGCGAGAGCACGCATTTTGATGACGTCATTCTCCACATCGTCCTTCACGATCAGGGGCCCACTTATTTTACCCGCAGCTCTGCTCACCGCGAAATCCCACGCATCTGCCTTTCGCCCGAATCAGTTCAGGAAGCTTTGGGCCATCCCAGAATCAGTCAAGCCCTGGCGCGACCCGGGGCGTGCCTGACTCCCTTGGCTCGCATGCCCGATGAATCAGTCGACTCACTCTTGAAAGAGGCAGCGCTCCATCGAGCGGAAGAAAAGGCGCTCCGCTTTGAGCAACACGCAGAATGGCAAACCCCATCCCAAGCTCTCTGGGAATCGTTTGCAGATTGCTTGGGCTACTCCGCAAACCGCCTGCCAATGCGGCTTCTGGTTCAACGACTTCCGATTCAGTCACTCAAAAAACACCCTGCCGAGGAGATTGAAGCCATCCTCTTCGGCTCTGCCGGATTCCTCTCCCCCGCGCTCCATGAGGATGCTCCGAACGACTCAAAAGATTACCTCCAGTCCCTTTGGCATCATTGGTGGAAACATCGTGACCAATATGAATTCGATAAAGACCGACAGCTCGCTTGGTCCACTCGTGCCACCCGCCCGGGAAACCATCCGCAGCGACGCCTGGCAGCTCTCGCCACGATCGCATCGGACTGGTCCAACATCGAGCGCCTTACAAAAATAAAGCCTCCCTTTTCCGAACTGGCATCCGCCCTCGAAAGTCTCCCCCATCTTTTCTGGACTCACCACCACACACTTAAATCGGCACGTAAGGAAGAACCCCTTCGTATTTTTGGAAGCTCACGCGTTCATGAGTTTTTCATCAATACCCTCTTTCCTCTCAAGCTGCCCCACTCTTGGGATCATTTTTCAAAGCTTCGAGCCAGTGCACCCAACCAAAAAGTAAAGCGCTGCTGCGAACGACTTTTCGGCTCTCTTGCAAAAGCTAAACCCCATCTTGATCGTGCATGGAAACACCAGGCTCTCCTACAAATCTATCGCGACTTCTGTCTAGAGGATTCCTCCGACTGCGCGTCATGCCCTTTCCCGATGCAATTAAGTCAGTGGAATCAGTGATGCCGTCTTTCTCCTTCTCCTTTGATGTAAAAAGATTACCTCTTCTTCACCCTTCTCATGCACCGTCTCCGTCGATTCATCCTGCCGACACTTCTGCTCCTGCTGGTTTACTCAGCGTGGCAGCTTTGGGATATCGAGCGTGTCGGAAATTTAGACCAACACGAAAAGGCTGACTGCGCCATCGTCCTCGGCGCGGCCGCCTGGCATAATAAACCATCCCCCGTTTTAAAAGAACGTCTCAATCACGCTATCGGACTCTACAAGACCGCTCGTGTTCGCGCACTTGTTCTGACGGGAGGATATGGCAAGGACGCTCCATTTTCCGAATCTGAAGTAGCGCTGAATTACTGCATCAAGGAAGGAATCCCGAGCGAGTCTATTCGCATTGAAACTGATTCAGGAACAACACAGGAGAATCTCGAAGAAGCTCGACAGATCCTCAGCAATGAAGGCTGGAAATCCGCGCTTCTCGTCAGTGATCCGTGGCACCTCAAACGAGCGAACAAGATGGCCGAGGATCTGGGCCTTAGCGTATCCACCTCGGCCACTCCCTCTTCGAAATTTCAATCCTTCGGTGCCAGAACTCGCTTCCTCTTCAATGAGTTTGTAATGTTGCATTGGTACTGGATATCGGGAGAATAAGGACTTGGAACTTTTTGGCACAGCTCATCTGCTGACCCTCCTAGTGGGGACTGTTTTTGGAATACTTTGTATCGTCTTCAGGCGTAGAGGATGCGTTTGGCCAGTTGCCCTCCTCGCCCTCCTCAACCTCTCTGCCTACGGCTTCAATCAGTGGGTCTATGAATCTTTTGATTTCGAAATCCCTCTCGACAATCTTCTCCCTTTCCATCTCTGCGATGTCGCCGCTCTCCTAGCGGGCTTCGCCCTACTCACCAAGAAGCCCTTAATTAGAGAATTATGTTTCTGCTGGGGACTTGCAGGAACCCTCCAGGCTCTCATCACTCCCAATCTGCCCTACCCCTTTCCTCATCCGATCTTTTTTACCTATTTCACTCACCATGGCGTGATTGTCATCACCGCCCTCTTTCTCCCCCTAGCTGAAGGGTGGAGACCTCGCCCGGGAACTTTCCCCCGACTTCTCCTCTGGAATCAGGTGTATTTTTTCAGCGTCATGGCCGTTAACTGGGCGGCGGACACAAACTTTGGTTTCCTGATGGAAAAACCACGTGGTGCCACCCTTTTGGACCACTTGGGACCTTGGCCCTTTTACCTTATTTGGGTGCAACTCATCGCCGCTGCCTTTATCGCTCTTTTCCTTCTTCCATTTTCGAAAAGAATTAACGTTTGGCGGTTTCGCTGAAGCAACGTATGTCCTCCCTATGAGCGAATCCCCTGCACCCACGAAACGCAAGCGCGTCAACGTCCGCCGCCCAGACGTCATGACCCTCGTGCAAGCCGAGGTTGAGAAACATTACTACTCACCCATCGTCGAAAAACTCCGGGACCGTGGAGGCTCTTTAACCGTCGGAAAAACGACCATCCGCTTGGCGGAGCAGTTTGGCTTTTGTTACGGAGTCGAGCGCGCCATTGATCTTGCCTACGCCGCTCGGCGCGTGTTCCCGGATCAACGCATCTTTTTGATTGGAGAAATCATCCACAATCCCGAAGTGAACCGTCAGCTTGCCGAAATGGACATCGTCTCGCTCCCATGGAAGGAAATCACGGAAGAATACGACCGTCTCCAACCGGAAGACGTCGTGATTGTCCCCGCATTTGGCGCCCCCACGAATTTCACGGAGAAGATTGAGCAACAAGGCTGCCATATCATCGACACCACCTGTGGAGATGTCATGAAGGTTTGGCGGCGGGTCCGGACCTACGCAAAAGGAGGAGTCACCTCACTCATTCATGGCAAACGAGGACACGAGGAAACCCGCGCCACGGCATCCAGAGCGATTGGAGAAGATAAGAAAGGTCGCTACCTCATCGTCCTGACTCTCGCGGAAACCGACATCGTGACCGACTACATCCGAAATGGTGGTGATAAAGCGGCCTTTCTCGCTCACTTCGAAAAAGCTCATTCCGATGGCTTCGATCCCGATGTCCACCTCAAGGAGGTGGGTGTTGCGAATCAAACCACGATGCTAAAAAGCGAAACGGAGGAAATCCAAAGACGGGTTCGCGACGCCATTACGGAGCGTGACGGCGACGCCGGAAAATTTCAGGTATTCGACACCATTTGCGGAGCAACCCAAGAGCGTCAGGATGCTCTTTTTGACATGCTTAAGAAGCCCATGGATGCGCTCTTGGTCGTCGGAGGATACAATAGCTCAAACACGGCCCACTTAGTGGAGATAGGGAACGAAAACCTCCCTACCTATTTTATTCGTGAAGCATCTTGCCTCGAATCCCTCGAGAAGATCGTCCACTTCGATCTGGGAGAAAACGAAGAGATTACCTCGCAAAACATCTTAGCTGGATTTGATGAAAAAGAGGCGACGATTGGCATCACAGCTGGCGCATCCTGCCCGGCTAATCTGATTGAAGAAACGATCGTGCGCGTCCTTGGTCTACGTGGAATTTCCCGAGAAATGATCGAGGGACTCTAAGGCCTATTTTTTTACTCCTTCGATCTGCTGCGCTACCTTGGCTGCCGTTTCGATCTTACCGAGTTTGAGTAGAGCCGTTCTGTAGGCCCGTAAAATCTGGATATGATTGGGCATGCGATCATACCCTTCCCGAAGAGCCTCTGCGGCATTCTCCGAATCGCCAGATTCCAGGTAATAGGTTCCAATCCGGAGTTCAATTGGGTAGTTGAGCACGGGTGGGAGGAAATTCAGCGCATTACTCTGACGATCTGCCGCTGCCTTGAAAAAGTTAAGCGCTGCAAGCTTTGATGCTCCAACCTCTTGCATATGAATCAAACCCAGAAGCTCGGCTTCCAATGTAACGATGGCACTCTTCGCGCGTAACCACTCCGAAACCGAACTTGTATTTCTAGCCAGATCCAGCCCTTGTTCGAAAATTTTCCCCTTCTCCGTAAAACTCCGATGAAGCCCCCTTGCCGCGCTCAAGTCCTTTGCCGCTAGCGCTTTACGAACCCCCAAAGCAAATGCCAGACAATCACGATAGGTATATGAGAGCGATTTATTGGGGAACCAGCCTTCTATTTTAACGGCATCCAACTGCTTAAGCCCAGCATCAAGATCGGCTGAAGTCTCTCGCATGAGAGCAAGGCGACCCCCCGATGTCCGGGCCTCCCACAGGATGAGTGATGCTCCGCGGGAATAAATTCGATCTTCGCTGACTTCCAGTGAAGCCAACTCCTTCGACACCTTGGTTGCTTGTTCAAACTCTCCCTTCGAGGCATGGAGACTCGCTAGATAAACCTTGGCGCGAACCCAGCCATCACAGTCGAATTTGCTAACCTTGTCCCTCTCCATGTAAACCTCATAGAGATTGATTGCCTGTAAACAGTATCCGATAGCCCTCTTGGCATTCCCAGAACGCGCCTCCACATGGGCTGCGGTAAGATGAAAAGGAGGAAAGTCAGAATTTAAGCGCGCCAATTTACGCGCAAATGGCAGAACGTCCTTTGCCAAGAGCCACCCCTCCCTCGGTGCCTCTGCTTGACTGGCCACCCAAAACGCCACGACAGGGATACTGCCTCCATCCTCTTTCACCATTTCAAGGAGTGCATCCCAGCACTTTTTTTGCCCCGGGCGAGGGGTTCCAAATTCATCAAATCCGTCACGAGTCAAAAAAAGCCCCAAAAGCTTGGATTGCCGATCATTTGGATACTTTTCGGAAATTGCGAGGTAGGTCTGCCCGGCAGCCCTCGCTCCATTGGCAAATAAACGCCCGGCAGCTTCTGCATATCCCTTCTCTAAATCCACCCCTGCATCCGCCTCGACGAGATCCAGCATGCGATTAATCGCGATCTTCCTCTCCTTAAAAAACTCATGATTTCTTCCAGCCAGGGACATTGAAATCCCCCAATAAGCCATCAGGCAATCCGGGTCGGCCTTCACGGCCTCACAAAAATGCCGGTAAGCCTCAAAATCCCAAGACGCATTGAGATGCGCGATTCCCTGAATAACATGACCGGAAGCAGCTTTTGACTTCGTGCTAACAGCAATCGAGGGGACCGCAAACTCGGGTCTATTTTGAGGTGGCGAAAGCTTCTGGACCACCGGATGGATTACCGTAAGCGGATCGAAGTCAGCATGCGCGAGGTTCAGAAGGCAAAGAGTAGCAATAAGAATGATTCGCATCTCTTTGACATTCGTAGAAAAGTTGTCTTCTTGCAATGCCTTTCACTCGACAGTTCCCTCCCTCTCCGGTTCACTCCCTTCATGCAAGTTGGCCTTATCGGGTGTGGAAAAATGGGTCAGGCGCTCGCCTTGGGCGCGATCAGAAGTGGCTCTTTGGAGGCCGAAAATCTTCACGTTTTCGATCCCGTCCCAGCGGCCGTAGAGCAGCTCTTGAGTGATGCTTCTGCGCACGCCTCTCCCGACCTTTCTTCCTTAATCTCTGTAAGTGAAGTCCTTCTCCTTTGCGTCAAACCGGGTGATATTCAGACGGTTCTAGAACAAGTGGCGGACTCGGAAAAATCAGCGAACGACCTACTCATCCTCTCCATTGCAGCCGGCGTCACCATTTCTCAAATGGAATCTCTGGTTGCAGGGAAGGCCCGTATCATCCGAGCGATGCCAAACACCCCCGCTCTCGTCGGTGAAGGAGCCGCCGCCTATTCTCTGGGTTCCCAAGCTAATGACGACGATGCCACTTTCGCCAAATCCCTTCTTGGATCGGTAGGCACCGTCCACGAAGTTAAAGAATCATTGATGGACGCCGTCACCGGAATTTCGGGAAGCGGTCCAGCCTACGTTTTCACCTTCATCGAAGCTCTTGCCGATGGCGCCTTACTGGAAGGCATCCCCAGAGATCAAGCCCTGGCTCTCGCCACTCAAACAGTCCTTGGTGCGGCCACCTTGGTCCGGGACAGCGGATCCCTTCCTGCAGAGCTCCGAGATCGAGTCACCTCGCCCGGAGGCACGACCATTTCCGGACTCGCGGCCCTTGAAGCCGGAGCTTTTCGATCAACTGTCATCAACGCCGTCAGCAGCGCAACCCGTCGTTCCAAAGAGTTAGGAAAACAATAAGTTCCTTCGCAAACTCTTTTTACTTCCTCTGCATCGTCCTGACCGACACGTTTCTCCCTGAATCGCCCTAAAGAATGAGAATCATCGCCATTGCTAACCAAAAAGGAGGAGTCGGAAAGACAACGACTGCGATTAACCTCTCAGCAGGCCTCGCCGCCCGCGGAAAAAAAATTCTCCTTCTCGACTTGGACCCCCAAGCCAACGCCACCTCTGGCCTTGGTGCCGAAGCAAGTTCGGAGAACTGCATGTATCACCCCCTTTTGGGAGCGGCCCAGATCGAGGAGAAAATCATCCCGTCACGACTGGAGAATCTTTGGCTCGTTCCCGGCGATATGGACCTTGCAGGTGTCGAAATCGAACTCGCGCAGATGGACGACTACCTGAGCCGACTCAGGACGATTCTAGAGAACCTCGCCAAAACAAGCTCCTTCGATTACTGCATTCTCGATACGCCGCCTTCCCTGGGAGTCCTCATGACCTCAGCCTTGGCTGCCGCTGATGAAATCGTCATCCCACTACAATGCGAGTGGTTCGGCCTGGAAGGGCTCGCTAAAATTGTTCACGTCATCGAACGCATCAAGGAAGCGGGAGTCAACCCAGCGGTTGTCTTGGAGGGGATCCTCATGACGATGTATGATGCCCGGACCAACCTTTCTCGATCCGTTGTAGAGGAAGTCACGAAATACTTCCCCGAGCAACTCTACCGCGCTATCATTCCCCGCTCGATTCGCATCGGAGAAGCCCCAAGCTACGGCAGAACGATCTTCGAGCACGACCCCCAAGGGGCTGGCTCACTCGCTTACGCCGCATTTGCCGATGAATTCATCAATCGGCGGGCTACCGGCCCCTCATAGCACGGCACCTATGAGAAGCCTGTGGAACGCTGATATTTTCGGTGAGGAACACGCGAATGTGGCTTGACCCCAGCGATCCTCCTCTCGATACTAGGTCCTTCAGGCGCAGGGGGGCGAGCCGACCTCCCCGTAATTCCCGTTTTAAATTGGAACGGACACCTTGGTAATCAATTTATTTCGGCTCTCGAAATCAACTTAAAAACACAAACTATAATCAATGTTTGCTAAACTTTTTGGCATGATGTCGAACGACATCGGCATCGACCTTGGGACCGCCAACACTCTCATCAACGTAAAGGATCACGGGATTGTCTTGCGAGAGCCTTCAGTGGTCGCCGTCAGAGCAGGGACCAATGAGGTTCTTGCCGTTGGAGATGAAGCCAAGCGTATGCTCGGCCGTACTCCAGGAAATATCATCGCGATCCGGCCTCTTAAAGACGGAGTCATCGCTGACTTCGAAGTGACCGAAGCAATGCTTCGCTACTTCATTAGGAAGGTCAGTAATAAACGTCGCGCGCACCCAAGGGTCGTCATCGCCATCCCCTCTGGTATCACCGAAGTGGAACGAAGAGCGGTCAAGGAATCAGCCGAACAAGCTGGAGCCCGTGAGGTCTACCTCATCGAAGAGCCCATGGCCGCCGCTATCGGGGTCGGGCTTCCCGTTCAGGAAGCGTCCGGAAACATGATCGTCGACATCGGCGGCGGCACTACCGAAGTCGCCCTTATCTCTCTTTCTGGCATCGTCTACGCACGAAGCGTTCGGACCGCTGGAGACGAGCTTGATGAGGCGATTACCCAATACATGAAGCGCGCCTACAACCTCATGATTGGCGAGCGTACTTCCGAGGATATCAAAATCCGCATTGGCTCCGCTGCACCCCTTCCTAAGGAAACAGGAATGGAAGTAAAAGGCCGCGACCTAGTCTCTGGACTGCCAAAGACGGTCACCATTACCTCCCAGGAGGTCAGGGACGCCATGGCCGACCCTCTCAACACCATCGTCGATGCCGTCCGCACCACCCTCGAGCGCTGCCCACCTGAATTGGCTGCCGATTTGGTGGATCGAGGTCTCGTTCTTGCAGGAGGCGGTGCATTACTCCGCGGCCTCGATAAGCGCCTCCGTGAGGAAACCGGTCTTCCCGTCCATGTCGCGGAAGATCCGCTCAGCGCGGTCGCAGAAGGAACTGGAAAAGTCCTCAGCGAGATCGGATTCTTGAAGCAAGTCACCAACTTAGACCGCTAAGCCCAGAGCTTGGAAATCGGCCATGAGGCCCCTGAACTTTATCGCTCTCCTGCTCTTCATCGCAGGTACGGTGTGGGTTTTTACCCGCAGCGAGAAAGCTGTGCGTAAAGTTCAAGAGAATTACTATTCCACGATCTCTCCTTTTGTCTCGAAAGGCGGAGAAATTGACGCCTTCGCGACTTCGTTCATGGAAGAAGTGGAGCATTCTGAAGTTCTCCAAAAACGACTCGAACAAGCCACCCGGGAGAGAGATCGCTTCAAGCTCATTGGCATTCGCATTAGTGAGCTGGAGTCAGAAAACAACGAACTCAGGAACGCCCTTGATTTTAAGAAACAGACTGAATTCGATGTCATCAGTGCCCAGATCGTGAGGCGAGAACCCCTGACTTGGGGAAGCACTGTGGAAATCAACCGGGGAGATAGTGATCACATCGGTGTATCATTGTGCGTCTTGGCCTCCAATGGTGGTTTAGTTGGCCAAGTTTATCAACCGGGCGACGATGTCTCTTCGGTTCTTCTCATCACTGACGAGGCATCACGAGTTTCAGTTCGGGTCGAGGGCTCGGCAGAAGTCGGCATCCTCAGTGGTCGACGCACCAATTACGGCGAGACGCCACGTTTACGTCTGCGCTACCTTTCCAAGAACGCCGTTCTTCAGAAAGGCATGAAAGTTTACACTAATGGGCGGGGAGGTCTCTTTCCCGCAAATATCCCTGTCGGGACAATCGAAGACTTTGAGGCAGGACCGGTCACCGGCGAAGCTGAAATCATTCCCTCTGTGGATTTCAACAACCTCAAAACTGTCTTCGTGATCACCGACTCCCCTGGCGATTAAATCACGTAAGAAATGTTTTTTTATCACATCAGTTTAATTGGCCTTTTGCTGCTGAGTTGCATCGTTCAGCAATTCCTGCCCCCTATAAACGCGTGGTACGACGCTCGCATCCTCTTGCTTCCTCTCGTCGTGGTCTGCAGTGCGGCCACCACCCCAACAGCAGGCATGCTGCTTCTGGCCTTCCTCGGCGGCTTCCTCTGGGACGCACAGCAAATCCTACTCATTCAGGGGATCGACACGGAAATCTATCGCGACACCTACCAAAGCCCGATCGAATCGATGAAATTTGGATATTCCATCCTTCTTTTTGCCCTCATGGGATTCCTCATGCAGGGGATCCAGCCCCTGTTCAAACAAGGAAAATGGTATCTCTCGGCAATGCTCACGGGAGTGGCCATCTTTCTCTATCTTACCGTAGAATACCTCCTCCTCAGCTTCATTCGAGGCGGATTTGACATCACGAGCGGAATTTTTAACCAAATCGGACTTACCGCCCTCATCACCATGCTCGCCTCCCCCTTCGTTTTCTGGATTCTTTTCCAGATTGCCAATCTCTGCAGACATGAAATCAGTTATGACTCGCTTCGCCAGCGAACATATTAAACTTACTCTCCCCGATGGAACCCAAATATCGCTTTCGACTCTATCTCCTCACGGCACTTGTGCTTGTAGGTTGTGGGACCTTGCTGTCTCGCCTTCACGAGTTTCAAATCGAGAAACGGGCCGAATTTGTCGCCAATATCCCCTCCACGCACACCATCCGAGTCAGGGAGCCTGGAGTGCGGGGCGAGATCACCGATCGCAATCTTGTGGTCCTTGCCGGGAACAAGCGAAGCTACGAGATTATTTTCAATCTCGAGGATATTTACAACAGCTGGCGCCAACAAAACACCGATGGCCCACAACCCGAATTGGAAGAAACGGTCCGCGGTGCTGGCGGGATGCCCAAGATTCAAAAGAGCACCGACATCGTCAAAATTGTCAACGAATGGGTCATTCCACGCATCAAAAATTACGGCTTGGAAGGAAAGCAGTTTTCAAGCGCCCTTAAAACACACTACAAAACACACGGAGGTTTCGTCCCCTTCACTTACCGCACTGACTTGGATTATGACGAGTTTGCCAGCCTTGCTGAACACAGCCTGGATCTCCCTGGCGTTTCGGTGACCGTCCGCCCGCGCCGAATCTACCCCTATGGAACACTCGGTTGTCATTTCCTCGGGACCATCAAACAGTGGGACCAGAAAGATATCCCGGAAGGATATGCCGGAACCCGGAACCTCTATCAAGGTGACGACAGAGGTGACGGCGGCATTGAAGCCACCATGAATGCCGAACTCACTGGAGAAGGGGGCGTCAAGACCTACGTTCGCGATGAGAAATTCAAGGTCATCAAAGTTTGGGATTACACCCCACCCACCGAGGGAGCGCGTGTCGAGCTCACCATCGACACAAACATTCAATTTCTCGTTGAAAACATCCTCCGAAAAGTCGGACGGGGAGCAGTAGTCGTTATGGATCCCTCCACCGGCGAAATACTCGCCATGGCATCGGTCCCCAACTACGACCCCAATGATTTTATCCCGAGCATTCAAACTGAGAAATGGGAGGCCTATTTAGCAAACAAGGCGGACCCATTTATGAACCGCTCGCTTTCTCAATATACTCCCGGTTCAACCTTTAAGCTCCCCACCGCGATCGCAGGTGCCCGCTTAGGCATGGTCGACTTTGGTCACAATTGCATTGGTTATTCCGCCTACGGGAGAACATTGAAAATTCGTTGCTGGAAAACTGGAGGACATGGCACTTTAGGGCTTAGCGAATCAATTCAGCGCTCATGTAATCCTTATTTCATGGCCCTGGCTGGAAATGTCGGAGCCACCAAAATGGTCGAAACTTTTGAGATGCTCGGCTTGGGACGCAAGTCGGAAATCCGGCTACCGGGTGAGAGCCCCGGCATCGTTCCTGGAAGCAAATATTGGAAAAGAGTGGAGAAGCCAGGCGCTAGGATCACTCCAGCGAACATCGGAATGATGTCCATCGGACAATTCGACTCCGCCGCCACTCCCCTGCAGATCTGCGCCATTGCAGCAACGATCGCAAATGGTGGCCGCTATTACCAACCCCGCATCGTTCGCCGGGTCGTCGAGCACTATGGCGACGAAGAAGACAACATCCTCATCAACAACGTCCCCATTCTGAAAGCCAATCTCCTTTCCGAAGGACTCACGGCGCACCGCCTTGAGATTATCCGCAGAGGAATGTGGAAAGCCGCCAATGAACCAGGCGGAACAGCTGGTCGGGTATCCGCGGGTATTGAAGATTTCTCCATTGCTGCCAAGACCGGAACCGCTCAAACAGGCCAGCCTGATTCAAGAGATAAAAACAATGCCTGGACCACCTCCTTTGCTCCCTACGACAACCCTCGCTACGCCATTTGCGTCATGGTTCAAAATGGACGCAGCGGAGGGAAAGTCGCCGGCACTCTCAGTAACTTCATCTATCGGGGCCTTTTCGCCTTGGAACAAGGCCGCCAACAACGACTCACCAAAATGGGTATCTACCAAGGAGACTTTCTTCCTATTGAAGACATCCCTCTCCCCGAAGGCGATTACCTTGCCTTCGAAATGGAAGATCTTGGAGACACCGGCAACGAAATCGACTCAGCAGATTTGGAAGAAGGCATGCCAATCAAAGTGAAACCCAATATTGTTCCAGTGCCCACCTTGACCCCAATCGAAGACTCTAAAAAAAAGCCCTCTCGCGCGATGATCGTCGATGAGGAGTAATTTTCAACCACTCACAATTTACCTCTAATAAAAAATTTATCACCATGATTAAACAAATCAGAAACGTCCTCGGACTCGGCAAGCCCGATCCCAACTCCGGACGCACTATCATTATCAATTCCGAACGTCTCGAGCGCCGCGTTGCATTGCTCGAAGACGGCATTTTAGAAGAATACAACGTGGAACGCGAAGGCGATGATAACATCGTCGGCGGTATTTTTAAAGGTCGCGTCAAAAATATCGAACCTGGTCTCAAGGCGATGTTCGTTGACATCGGGCTCGATAAAAATGCCTTCCTCCACTTTTGGGACGCCATTCCTGCCGCACTCGACGGCGGGCTGGAAGAAATCCGACGCGATGGACGCCCTAAGAAAAAGCAGAAGAAAATCACTTCTAAGGACATCCCCAGCATCTATCCGATCGGATCCGAAATCATGATCCAGGTCTCCAAGGGGCCCATCGGAAACAAGGGGCCACGGGTCACCACCAACGTCTCCATGGCTGGGCGCTACCTCGTCCTCATGCCCTTCTCTGATCAATTTGGCATCTCGCGAAAAGTCGACGACCCCAAGGAACGGCAGCGTCTCCGTAAAATCATGCAGAAGCTCAGCGTTCCTGAGGGCATGGGCATCATCATGCGCACCGTCGCCATCGGAGCGCGCGCCCGTCACTTCGTCCGAGATCTCGCGATGCTTCTGGAACAATGGTATGAGATCGAAGCCAAGAGAGATTCCAAGCAAGCACCTGTCGTTTGCTACCGGGAACCTGACTTGATCGAAGGAACTGCTACCAACTTCCTCACCGACGATATCGACAAGGTCCTCTGTGATGACGAAAAGACCACGGAATACGTCCAGGAGATCGCAGCAAAGGTCTCTCGCCGGGCAAAAAGACGCATCCACTTTCTACCGGGAAAACAAACCATCTTCGAACGCTACGGAATTCAGAAACAGATCGACGAAGCCTTCATGCGCCAAGTCTGGCTCCCGTGCGGTGGCTACATTGTCATTGATGAAACCGAAGCGCTGATCTCCATCGATGTGAACACCGGCCGAAACCGGGGTTCCAAGGATGTCGACAAGATGCTCCTTCAAACCAACGTGGAAGCAGCCGTCGAAGTTGCCCGCCAACTGCGCCTCCGAAACATCGGTGGACTCGTTGTCGTCGACTTCATCGACATGCGCCACCGACGCGATCAGCAAATGGTCTATCGCACCATGAAGGACCGCCTGAGCCGAGATAAGGCCAAGACTCAGGTCCTCCAAATCTCCTCCGTCGGGCTCATGGAAATGACCCGTCAGCGACTCAATGAAAGTCTTCTCGACTCCACCCTCGAGCCTTGTCCGTATTGTCAGGGCCGCGGTCGAATCAAGAACACCATGAGTATGAGCATCGAGATTCAGCGACGTCTCAATACCGTGATTCAAAGACAGCAGGAAAACAACGACTCCGGCGACCTAGTCGTCTCCGTCAATTCCGACGTCCTCAATCGCTTCAAAACCGAAGACTCCAAGCTCCTCATGGAACTTGAACGCTCCCACGCAGGACGCCTCATCTTCCGAAGCGATGCCAACATGCACCGAGAAAGGTTTTCGATCATTGATGCCAAGAGCGAAAAAGTCCTCGTCCAAGGCTGACCCCTTCCAAATTTTCAATACGGCGGAGTGCAAACTCCGTCGTATTTTTTTGCCTTTCCGCTAACCGAGATCGAGGGCCCGGGCGAGAGCACCGATAATGAGAGCGCCATCCTCGACCCCGACCGAAAGACGGAGAAGATTGGGAGAAACTCCACAGGCTTCCGCCCAATCGAGCTCGAAGTAATGAGCCAGCATCGTGTATGGACAGGCAAGGGAGAACTCGGTTCCAAGGCTAGGACCTTTGCAGAGTTCCAGGGCATCATAGACCCGGGGCATTTTGCGAGGCTGCTTCAGAGTGAAGGAAATAAGCCCTCCATAACCACCAGAATTTCGCCGAACGAGCTGATATTCGTGAGTCGTGACATACTTTGGATACCAAACCCTCCCGACCGCAGGATGCTCTGCAAGATAATCAGCAACCAACTCGCCATTCTCGTTCGAACGAGCCACGCGCTCAGGAAAGTCCTTCATGTTAGAGATCAAGGCCTTGCAATCTCCTTTGTAAAGAAGACTACCTCCCGCGGTAGCTTCATTGAAAAAGTTGCGGAACTCAGTCACCCAAGCAGACCTCTCATTCACCGTCACGAGACCGGCCATCACATCCCCTTTTCCGCTGACCCATTTGGTGAGGCTGGTTGTCACAATATCGGCAAACTGAAGAACGTCTACGTTAATGCAACTCGCCACGGTATCATCCACCACCAAAGGAACTCCGCCTTGACGGCAGGCGTCGGAAACCCGCGCCAGATTGACGCTTCTAAGCAATGGATTACTGGGAATCTCACAAAACACAGCCGCGAACTCGCCTTCCTGAATCCGACGAACAGCCGCATCAAAATCCTCGCCCTCAGTCTCGTAGAGAAAAACTGCGCCATTGCCAAATTTCTCCTGAATCTTAAGCCCATCAACGTATGGAAACTCAAGTTGAAGCGTCTTTTTGCTTGGCGATTGCTCCATCACCGCCCGGAAAGAGGCAAAAATAGCACTCATCCCACTTTCAAAAACAAAGTGATCATCAAGTGCAGCACCTGTCGTTTCAGCAAGCTGCTGTCGCAATATGACACTGGAAACACCATCGATCTCTCTTTCATTGAGGACATCGTCGGCTTGCCGACTACTCACGATCTCTCCGGTGTGACGCCAATATTCCATCGCGACACCAAGCGCTTCTTCCGGAACGATGAGCGCCTGCAGGCCATCTTCATAGCTGGTAATCCTCGTCGCTCCGTTGATTCGACGCTCCACATAGCGCTGAGCCCGCTGAGCGGCCGCCTTTGTCGGAAACACAACAGCTCTCTTCCCCCCTTCAGCCACCTCATCCGTTGCCTTTGCGAAGAGACGCTTCACCATCGGATGCGTGAAAAAACGGGGGTATCCGGTTTCTAATTTCTGGATGACCTTTTCGCGCCCTTCTTCATACCCCACCACACTCTCCCAAGTGGGCAGAGAAACAGCGACGGCATGGGGGGAATCCGGTAAAGGTCGACCGATTGTAGTCTTCTTCCAAAGAGGGTTGGTGAGCAAATCTTGCACGCGGAGATTTCTGAGCCGGAGTTGGCCTTATTACAAGTCTGGGATTCTTGATATTTGCGTTGACACCCCACACCCGTCTTACTAGGTTCCGCGCCCCTTCGATTCGCTTAGTCTTAAAACCTCGACTCGCAAGGTATTTTCAGGAAATGAAAACGTTCTCTGCCAAACCTACCGACGTCGACCGCAAGTGGCATGTCATCGACGCCAAAGATGCTATCCTCGGAAAAGTAGCGGTTCAAGCTGCTACCCTACTCCGTGGAAAGAATAAGCCTATCTTCACGCCCCACATCGATACCGGTGACTTCGTCATCGTGATTAATGCCGCCGACGTTCGCCTCTCAGGCAGCAAGGAACAGCACAAGATTTATGCACGCCACTCCGGTTATGTCGGTGGTCAGACTATCGAGACCCCATCTAAGGTGCGCAAGCGTCGTCCTGAGTATCTCGTCGAGTGGGCTGTCAAAGGCATGGTGCCCCGCACCAAGCTTGGCAATGCCCAGCTTACCAAACTGAAAGTCTATGCAGGGTCCGAGCATCCACACGAGGCGCAAGAACCACAGCCCGTCGAACTCTAATTTTAATCCATTTATTCTATGAGCGAAATTTACACCGCCTCCGGCCGTCGCAAGACTGCAGTTGCCCACGTCACTCTCGAAGAAGGCAGCGGAAACATTGTCATCAACGGCGAGCCCTTCGAAGAAGCACTTCCTACCCTGATCCTTCAGGGCACCATTCTTGAGCCTCTCCAATTGACGAAACTCCGAAACAAATTTGACATTAAGGCCCACACCCGTGGTGGTGGCTCGCACGGTCAAGCCGATGCTATCAAGTTGGCCATCTCCCGTGCTCTTCTTCACTTCGATGCTGAACTTCGTCCACCTCTGAAAGCCGCTGGCCTCCTTCGCCGCGACCCACGAGCACGTGAGCGCAAGAAGCCCGGACAGCCTGGTGCACGGAAGCGTTTCCAATTCTCGAAACGTTAATCGATCACTTCCCGATTTTTCAAAAGCCGTATCCTCTTTGAGGCTACGGTTTTTTCGTAAACTCAAATTGGTAATTTCTCCTATTAGTCACTCGCACTTTCAATTGCCATACCGCAGATTCGCCCCATGAAATTGATTTCCTGGAACGTCAACGGCATCCGTGCCGTCCTGAAGAAAAACTTCAGCGCGTTCGTCCTCGAACATGACCCTGATTTCCTCTGCCTCCAGGAAACGAAAGCCCGACCCGAACAGGTCGAACTCCCACTCGAACTGGGGCATTACCGCACTTACTGGAACTCTGCCGAAAAAGCCGGTTATTCCGGAACGGCAATCTTCACCAAAACCGAACCCCTCGACGTCCGCAATGGCATGGGGATCGAAGAACACGATAAAGAGGGACGTGTCATCGCCCTGGAATACGACAAATACTTCATCGTCACAGTTTATACCCCAAACTCAAAAAACGAACTCCTACGGCTCCCCTATCGCATGGGATGGGACATCGCATTCCGCAACTACCTCAAAGCTCTCGAGAGCGAAGGAAAGCCCGTCATGATTTGCGGTGATCTCAATGTCGCCCACGAAGAAATTGATCTCGCACGCCCAAAGACAAATCGTTTTAGCGCTGGGTTCAGCGATCAGGAGCGCGACGGACTCCGTGAGCTCTTGAAAGCGGGCTTCATTGACACCTTCCGCCATTTCCATCCTGACACCGAAGCAGCTTACTCCTGGTGGAGTTACCGTGCGGGAGCTCGAGGAAACAACGTCGGCTGGAGAATCGACTACTGGTGTGTCTCGCCTGAGCTAACACCTAAACTCACTTCCGCCTCCATCAATTCAGATATCCTAGGATCGGATCACTGCCCCGTGACCTTGGAAATCGAACTTTGATTCTTTCTAGAGTGGTAATTGGTCGTAGCTCCGTCCGATCTTTCCCTCGCGCCAGTGCATATAAGCGCGATTGACCACCGAATAGCCACCAGCGGTGGGATAGTTGCCCGTGAAGTACCAATCTCCAGAGGGCCCGTCGATCGATTCGAGAAGCTTCTCCACAGTGAGGTAAATCACCTCAACCTCTCCATGCCAGCCGATATCCTCAGGATACACGATACTCGCAATTTCCTCCGAAATTTGAGTATCTGTGAAACCAGCATAAAGCTTCTTCACTGCATTTCTTCGTTCATTCTCAGGTTTGGCCATCTCAGTGAGGCAGTCCTGATAGACTTCTTCAACCACCGCGTTCTTCCCATGTTTTTCGAGAAGATTGATCGTGGCCTGGAACGCGATAAATTTCCCCATCTCTGACATATCGATGCCGTAGCAATCGGGGTAGCGGATCTGTGGAGCAGTGGAGCAAATGACGATCCTCGTGGGATTGGTTCGTGCTAGGATCTTCAAGATCGACTGCTTGAGAGTGGTCCCCCTGACAATCGAATCATCGAGCACCACGAGTGAATCGCCTTCCTTCACCACCCCATAGGAGATGTCATAGATGTGAGACACTAGCTGGTTTCGGCCGCTCTCTTGGGAGATAAAGGTCCGCAACTTGATGTCCTTGTGCGCAATCTTTTCACCCACCGGCCAATTTTTAAGGATAAGATCATCGAGCCTGTCTTCCGTGAGTTCACCTTGCTGGATCGCCTCCCAAATATTTTCTCTCACCTGCTTGCGTCGATAAAGCCGAAGCCCATCCATCAGCCCATAGTAAGCCGTCTCCGCTGTGTTCGGGACAAAGGAAAAGATCGCTTTGTCAAAATCATCTCCAATCGAGTCAATAAGCTGATCCACAAGAGCTGCGCCCATCGCCTTACGCTCCTTGTAAATTGTCGGATCATTCCCTCGTGAAAAGTAGATCTTCTCAAAGGAACAAGGAGTCTGCTCGCATTCGGGCGCAAAGCGCTCGCTGCTCACTTCCCCATTGCTCTTCACTGTCATCACAGTGCCTGACTCAAAAACCTTCACATCCTCTTCAGCAGCTTCGAAGACGGTCATGAGAGGAACGCGTTCGGAAGCGAAGGCGATAAACTCATCGGTCTCCAAGTAATGACAGGGTCGAATCCCATGAGGATCACGCATCACAAAAAGGTCACCATTTCCAACAACTCCGCAAATGCAGTATCCCCCATCCCAGCCCTTGGCCGATTCGGAAACGATGTGACCCGTATTAAGCCGTTCGGAAATGAGAGCCGCGGTCTGATCGCCGGGAATCCCTTCATGTTTGAGCTCCCGATAGATATCGGTATGCGCCTCATCGAGATGGAAACCGATCTCTTCCAAAACCGTTTGAGTATCGGTTCCAATTACTGGGTGCTGTCCACGATCCATCATCCGCTGATTCAAATCACCGGAGTTGGTCATATTAAAATTTCCCATCACCATCAAGGTGCGAGTCGGCCAGTTGCTTCGGCGAAGGTAAGGATGACAAGATCCTGAATCGAATTCACCGGAAGTTCCATAGCGCAGGTGACCCAAATAAACATCTCCTGCAAAATCAAAATTGTTCCGAAGATCCTCTGGATTATTGGGATCAATGACCCCATTGCGGGTCATCTTATCGATGCTTTTCAACTCGGTTCTGAAGAGCTTCGCAAGCGAGTCTTTCTTCGAATCTCGACGGCGAAAAATGTAAGGCTGCCCTGCCGGCATACCAATTTTGGCACAACCGATCCCTACACCATCCTGACCTCTGTTATGTTGCTTCTCCATCAGGAGGAACAATTTATTAAAACCCCAAAGGGCCGAACCATAACGATCCTGAAAGTAGGCCAAGGGTTTTTTTAAGCGCACCACCGCGATGCCGCATTCGTGTTTAAGAGGGTCGCTCATGCTCTAAAAAACTTAGGACTGAACCTTTACGGTGATTCCATCACCTTCACGCACTTCACCCAGAATGACTCCACCAGGCCCTGCCTGGCAGGCTTCCACCGCTTGATCTGCTGGGACGATGGCAACCCATCCGATTCCCATGTTAAAGGTATGGAAACGGTCATCAGGATCGGTATGGGCCAGCAACTTTTGCACAGGGCCGTTTTCCCAATAAGGAATTTCAAGATCGCCACCTTTCCCTTTGAAGAGGCGCTCGAGATTCTCAGGAAGTCCACCACCTGTGATATGAGCAAAGGCTCGGACATTGACACCCTTCGCTTTCAGATCATTCACGGCGTCATGGTAAAGACGAGTGGGTGCGAGCATTTCGCGCAGCTCCTCATCAGAAAACTCTCCTCGATGCTCTTCGAGAAGCCGACGAACCAAACTCCAGCCGTTTGCGTGAAATCCGTCGGAAGCATATCCTACAAAAAGGTCTCCAATCTCCACCGTCTCAGGGTTGATGAGATCTTTCTTCTCCACCGCTCCGATACAAAATCCAGAAAGCTCCACTACATCGGGAGGGACAATGCCGGGCATTTCTGCTGTTTCACCACCTGCGAGAATACATCCGCAGTCCTCAAGGTAGTCACACATTCCTGAGATGAGCTTTTTGATCCGCTCGGGATCAAGTTTAGCGATTCCTATATAATCGAGAAAGAGAAGTGGGTCACCACCGGTCGTGATAATGTCGTTCACCGACATTGCAATCAGATCCTTCCCCGCCTCCTTTTCCATCCCATGCTCCAGGAGGAGTTCAACCTTCGTCCCCACACCATCGCAGCCCGTCACAATCACCGGTTCACGGTAATCACTCAGATCGAATGCTGCGGCAAAGAGGCCGAAGGAGTTGAAAAGTTGCCGCTGTTTTTGGGTCCGTGCGACATCCGATTTGATGTCGCTGACCAGCGCGGCAGCGGCTCGAGTGTCAACACCCGCATCTTGGTAAGTAACCTTGCTCGCCATTGTTGAAGCACCGTTTTAGCGCCTCACCCATTTCCGTCACGCCTTTTCCCTGAGCATTTTCGATATTCGTGAATAACTTCACTCTTTGTCCCGTTTATTAAGCAGAATGTTAATCCTGAAAATCGGCACCATCATCTTTGCCTCCACTCTTTTCTCACTTGGTTGGCAAAAGGAAGTCAATATTCCCAAAAACGGTTCTCTCAAGAGGATAAGCCCCACGAAACTCTCCTACGACCTTTCCTGGGATGGCAAACTCAAGGCCGGAAATATGGCCATCATCTTTGGAAAGAAGGATCCGAAATACCCCAAGCATTTCATCTGCCAGGGCTACGGAGGGAGCACCGGCTGGGCGCACGCCCTTTTCCCCTTTCAATTCAACTACATCAGTTTCCAAAACCCAAGGACCCTCCGGCCCATCCTATTTGTGGGTTCCGAAAAGGAACGGGACAAACTTACCAAGCAAGAATATCGCTTCACCTCCAAAGGCGTCACCGGGTCGGAAAAAAAGACCCGAGGAGGTAAAGTTAGCACGACGAAAGAAAGCTATCCTTATCCCAACTCGCTCGATCTCTTTAGCGGCCTCCTGCAAATCCGTAGTATGCCCCTGAAAAATGGGGACAAAGTGGTGATGCCCTTCCATCCAGTCGCCACCCCTTATCTTTCGCGCATCAAAGTCCTTGGTCGCGACACTCATCGAGGCCGCAAGTGCATCAAACTCGATGTCTCGATGGAGAAAATCGACGACAAGATGGAGCTCAAGGCCTACAAGAAGCTCAAATCAGCCACTGTCTGGCTCAGCGACGATGAGTGGCGTATTCCAATCGAAATTCGCGCTGCAGTCTACGTTGGCGACGTCCGCATCCTGCTTACCAAGCAAGAAGTGCTCTAAATTGGCTCTATTAGCTCATAAAAAAGCGAGCAACTTAATAGCTGGTCGTTTCATTTTTGAGTGGCTCTGGCGTGCCCCCGTTCGGGTAGAAGGTGATCCGGTGCAATACCAGATCAAGCGCACCGCACTCGGCTGGATCGTCGAGATCGTCAATAACGAAGACGTGATTAAGAAACCCACCGAACCTGCTGTTGTGCAGAAAGACAAGATCGCACGTGTTATATTGACACCGCAAATATCAGTTTCCAGCGCCACCTTATTACGTGACGGGAGGAAGCTTAAGATAAGCCCAGAAATTTCACTTAATATCCCAGCAGGTGAAACCTATTTTGTCGTCCTACGCTAAACTCTCACTTGAGCAATCAACACAAACAGGATTTTAACGAGCGGAAATATCAAAACGAATTCATTTCACACGCGTTTCCTCATATGAAACTGAGCGTTCGCTATCGGTTTCATTGCCCCTCCCTAACGTTTCAAGAAGCGAATACAAACAGCGGACGGAACTTCGATTTTATGGCCGGTTGGATCCAAAGAGCCAGTTTCCTGATTGATCTTTAGCACGACAACATCGCCGGAGCCCTGGTTGCCGGCGATGAGAAACTTGCCGCTGGGATCGATGCCGAAATTTCGCGGGGTCTTGCCCTGCGTGGATTCGCGCTCGATGAAATCAAGCTTCCCGGTTTTCTGGTCAATTGCGAACGCCGCGATTGAGTTATGGCCTCGGTTAGAAACGTAAACCCACTTTCCTGTTGGATGCACCAAACACTCAGCGGTACTATTGCCTTTACGCTCCGTTCCAACCGGCACAGTCGATTCAATTTCCAGGACTGCGAGCGCGCCGGTTTCCGCGTCGTGACTCAACGCTGCAACTTGCAGCGACATCTCTAAATTCGTGTAGGCCCACTTGCCGCTCGGATGAAACGAAAAGTGTCGCGGCCCGCTCGCATCCGGCAATTTGAGAAACGGCGGGTCGTTTGGTGCGATCGTTCCAGCACCTGCTTCGAGTTTGTAAATAAGAACTTTGTCTAAACCCAAATCCGCGACATACGCGCGTTTGCCGGACAAGCCAACATTCACGGAGTGCGCATGCGGCGAAGCTTGACGAGGAACCTGAGCACCTTGGCCTTCATGCTGAATAAATGCGCCAGTAGCTGGCGAAACGAGCTTTCCATCGGCGGTAATTTGGTAACTTGAGGTGCTGCCGCCGCTGTAGTTGGCGACCAAGACACTCTTGCCTTCAGGATCTGTTGAAATATGACAGGGCGCGCCGCCGCCGGAGTTCACCTGGTTGATAAGCGTCAACCCTCCGTTTTGGCCAATCACGAACGAACTGACGCCGCCACCCTCTTTGCCTTTGAATATTCCATTTTCGGAAACGGCGAAAAGATACTTTTGGTCCGGACTTACGACAAGGAAGGACGGGTTCTCCAGCTCCGCGGCGAGTACCGGATCAGACAGTTCGCCGGTTGCTTCATCGAGAGTTGAACGGTAGATCCCTTTGCTCTGGTCACCCGTGTAAGTTCCGAGATAAACGAGCGTTTCGGTAGCTACAGCGGCGGGAACGGTGAGCGCCAGGAGGAATACAAGCTTCTGAAATCGGGTCATGCAAAATGCTGGTTTCACAAGCTGAAGAAATCAATGGCCAAAAACGGAACGTCGTTTTCATCTCGACGTGACCAATCCAAATCTGGGCAGCTTTTCGAAGTTATTTAGGATAGATCTCAACTGGGGGGAAGAGCTTCAATAATCTGAATATTTAATGCGGATTACTTGCCTTTGTAACAGGTGTCCAAAAAACTTTGAGGCCCCACAGCGGCTTCGTTTTTGTTTCGTTCTTCACTATTTTTCGAAGCTCACGGATCCTCCCATGTGAATGACTCTTAGAAATCTAATTTATGAATTCGGACTCTGTTTCCATCGTTACCCTTTGCGGCTTCCTCGGCTCAGGTAAGACCACGCTCCTCCGGCATTGGCCACGCGACGCGACGCTTAAAGATGCTCCGGTAATCGTAGAGGACTTGAGTGAATTTGGGCTCGACGCAAAACTGCTCTCGGATGAAAACTCAAAACCTTCTCTAGGTCGTCTCATAGGTGGTTTGGCGGCGTTACACGGGAGCCATGCCCGCGAGCAACTTCATGACTCGGCAGGAGCAGTTCTCAAAGAGATCCCTACGCTTGACCCTGCTCCACCTCTCGTTCTCTGCGAGATTACCGGCGCTGCCCGCCCATGGCCAACCCCCTTTCTCCCCCTCCGCTCCGGTCCACTAGCGGGTCCCGAGTCCTCCCGCCAAAAGAAAATTTCCAGCAGTAAAGGCGACCCTAACCATGTGGGACTTCCCGACAACCCCCTTTCGATAGCCGTTTTTCCGGAGAACTTTGGGAAGATTCCAGCGCTCCGGTTCCAGCTCTCCGATATTCTCAACCTGATTTTGGTCACCGGAAGGGTGCTCCTCAAGGAATTTCTCGCCTTCACAACGACCCGCAAACCGATCGGTCAAAAAGCTATAATGTGAGAGAGAACACACCGTGGAGGTGACAATCAAAACAATGTTCGGTCGTTGGGCCGCCAGCGCAAAACCACTTACCAAGCCGATTTACTGAAAGAATTCTCCTCATGGCCGGCGACGCTTTGCGGCCTGTTCTTGCCTAATCTGCAAAACCCGACGGAACTCCCCGAGGCGATGTTCAAGCCCATCCTTCTTCACAAGGTTGTTCTTCTCTTCCGGATCATTGGTCAGGTTGTAGAGTTCCTCGCCATCCGGCCACTTGCCATAGCGCCACCTTTGATTGCGGAGAGCATAACCCATATCCTTCCCCCGCGTCACAATGCTGTAGGCATACTTCTTCTTTCCAAGTCGTTCCGGGTGATCCAGCAGCGGACACAACGAAGCCCCCTGCAAGTGACCCGGAGGAGTCAACCCGGTCAACTGGGCAAGAGTTGGATAGATATCGATCAGCTCGACCATGGCCTCGGAGCGCGTTCCCGGCTTTGTCAATCCGGGAGCGTGAACAATGAAGGGCACCTTGGCCCCGATATCAAAAAGAGTCACCTTCCCCCAAAGGAAATGATCCCCGAGATGGTAGCCGTGATCCGACGTGAAAATGACAATGGTGTTCTCCCACTCGCCGCTCTCTTTAAGGGAATCGAGCACGATCTTGATCTGGGCGTCGATGAATGAAACACAGGCATGATAGGCCTGCATGTATTCTCGACGGAGGGCATCGTTTTCCTTGGACTCTTCAAAGCCAAAATCCTTGAAGCGGGTGTTGATTGCCTTGCGGGGAATCTTGTCCCAAAGGTTGGCTTTCTCCGGGGTGTAACTAATCGATTCGGGAGGATAGAGCTCAAAATACTGCTGAGGAACCAGGAAAGGAACGTGGGGTTTTTGAATTCCACAGGTAATGAAAAACGGCTTCTTCCCGTTCGGCTTTTCCTTCAACCAACGCGCAACCGTTCTAGCGTTCTTACCGTCCTTGTGTTGTTCGTCGGTCAATCCGCTCGGGCCGTATCCCGGCGGAGTCTGGGCATCGAGCTTCGATTTGGCCTTCTTTTCAAGAGTCCGCCAGGCCTTGCGATTCTTGGGCAACTCCACGGAGCCATTCTCAGCCTCAAACTTCTTCCGGGCCTTCGCCACCACGGGAAGCTCGTCGTTGTTGAAACGATGAAACTCGTTCCAGGCGATCTCGCCATGTTCATGACGAGGCGAGTGAAACACCTTCCCTACACTCCCCGTCCAATAACCATTTTCCTTAAAAAACTGCGGCATCGAAAGCGTCCCGGGGCGGGTTTGGCGAATATCGGCCTTGTTATCAATCACACCACTCGATTGCGGATAAAGCCCGTTGAGAAACGAAGCTCGCGAAGGACCACAAACCGGGTACTGACAGAAGGCCCGATTGAAGGTCATCGCATTCGAGGAAAGATTCGCGAGCGCCGGGGTTTTGATGTGATCGTATCCGGACGAAGAAACGTGGGTGTTGAGATCATCACAGACGATCAAAAGAACGTTCTTCTTGTTCCCCTTTTTCTTTCCGCTCTGCGCCGTTTTTTTTGGAGCAACTTTTTCACCCTCTTTGCGCCAACGAAACGTCTCTCCCTCAATGATGAGGTCTTTTCCAATCGTCCGCTTGGGAGCCGCCGGAGCAAATTTCTTCGGCGCGGATTTCTGAAGTAACTTCCTAGTTTCATCGTACTTCGAATCATTGGCCAAGTTATTCCACTCATTGGGGTCAACCTTCAAGTCGTAGAGCTCCTCTCCATCTTTCCCATAGGTGATATAACGCCAGTCCTTGTTGATGATGGCATACTCACCGGGAGCCATGTAGGGCAGGTAAACATCACGGTCCTTGGCAACCTCCGGTTTCTCTAAGGTCGATGACAATGAAGTCCCCTCGAGTCTCTGGTGAGGCTTGGGAAGGCCACACATCTCGACAAAGGTAGGATACATGTCGATCAAGCTCGCAGTCACATCAGTAACCGCGCCCTTCTTCACGCCGGGACCGGCCCAGATGAAGGGAACATTGGATGTCCGTTCCCAAAGAGTGTGCTTTCCCCAATCATACTTCTCGCCGTGGTGGTATCCGTGGTCACTCCAAAGCACCACGATGGTGTTATCGGCATAAGGACTTTTCTCAAGGGCATCGAGAACTCGCCCCATCATGGCATCGGCGTAACTCATGCAAGCGAGATAACCATGAATCGCATCCTTGACCGCTCCTTTGACCTCAAGCTCCTTATGAATCTTGGAGCGGGCCATTTTCGCCCTCTTCATCCGTTCCGGCAAATCCTCTAGATCGTCAGCCTTGATCGGCGGCAGCTCGATCTTATCGCGATCATATAAATCAAAGTATTTCTGCGGACAATAGTTCGGGAAGTGCGGTGCGTAGATTCCACAGGCAAGGAAGAAGGGCTTCTCGTGCTTCTTCCTCAACTGATCCGCTGCCCAATTAACCCGTATGGTGTCCGCCATCTCTTCTTCCTTTTCATTGGGCAATCCGGCCCATTCCAAAAACAATCCTCCTTTAATTTCCTTTCCTTTATTAAAGACACTCGCGGGAAAAGGATCGGGAAAAGGAGTTTCCTCGGTCCAATTGTCCAAGGACCAACCTTCCTTGCGCTGCGATGGCTTCCGCAGATGAAATTCATCCCATCCCCGCACATCGATGCTTCCCGGCATATGATGGTAAAGTTTTCCAACTCCTAAAGTAGTGTATCCCGCTTTTGAAAAACTTAGCGGCAGCCCTTCGATCTCCGGATGATCGGTAAAATAATCTGTCGAGCGGTAGCAACCCGTTGTAGAAGCAAACTGCCCTGAAAAAATGGCTGCCCGCGCCGGCGCACAATAAACTCCCGGCGTATGCGCATTTGAAAAATTAACTCCCCGCGCCGCCAGCTTATCGAGATTCGGCGTGATCGCCCGCGGAGTCGCACCAAGAGACCCGATCCAGTCATTCATGTCATCAACGGCAAGGAAGAGAACATTGGGCTGCTTTGCATGTGCACCACCCGCCGACAGAAACACCACAAAAAGGGCTGTTTTAAAGAGATTCGAGACCCGAGTCATGAAGGTGCTCACTTAACGAACACTTTAGTGTCAGGAATAACAAGTCCCCAATCCGGGAACAATGCGCAATCACTCCCCAATGCAATAAACCGTCGATAACGACCTCGCAAAAATCTGCCCCTTGACCGGGGCCAAGGTAGAACGAAAAATTTGGCTTACCTCCGCACCCAGCGAGTTATTGGAGACGATCTCCAGCTTCTTACCCGGTTTGACCACGAGGACTCCACCTCCGTAAACATTCTGTAAAAGAACATGCCCTTTCACGACCAAGGGAGCTGAAGCAAACTCGCCCTTCACTCCCAGTTTTTCTTCCCAATACATTTTACCGGTTTTGGCATCATAACAACTGGCTTTCCCTGACATCGAAACAACGAGCACGTAACCATCAACGACCGCTGGGGAAGGGAGATCCCGTCCGCTTCTTCGTTTGGTGTGCCAAACCATGTGCGACTTAGTGACATCGCCTTTTCCGCCCGGCTTAACGGCATAGGTATCACCCGGCTTGCCACTCACGACATGAAGGAGGCCATTAAAAAAATCTGGAACTGGCGAGCCCCGTCCGTTGAAGGACTGACAGAACCACAATTCTTTTCCCGTCTTAGGATCGTATCCCCGAACACCCAATTCGCCATTGAGGACGAGTTCCTTGCGGTCGCCATTCTCGATCAAGATAGGTGTGCTCCACCCTCCCCGCGGCTTCTCTTCTCGTTCTGTTTGCCAAACAGGCTCGCCCTTTTCAAGATTGAGCGCGATAAGTGAAGAAGCGCCCTCTGCGTCGCAATTTTGAATCACGAGGTCACCAAGAATGATGGGAGACGCCGCCACGCCCCAAGAACCGGGAAAAGCCCCAAGTTCACGCGACCATTTCTTTTCACCCTCAAGATCAAAGCAGTGAATGCCAGCCGGACCAAAGAAGGCCACCACCCGCTTCCCATTCGTGGCACAGGTGGGAGTCGCGAAACTATTCATCTTATGTGGATGCTCTGGAGATATACACAGAACCATTCTCTCCCAGAGAACCTTCCCATTCTTTCGATCCAAGCAAAATACATAACGCTCCCTACCATCTTCGGAAGCACTGGTGAGAAAGAGTCGGTCACCCCAGTTAACCGGCGACGATTGCCCCTGCCCCTTGAGCTTGGTTTTCCAGACCACTGAGTCCGCACTCCACTTCATCGGAATATCTTTTGTGGTCGAGTGACCACGTCCGGTCGGGCCACGAAACTGCGGCCAGTTGTCCTCCGCATATAAACCCGACAAGACTGCAAAAGTTAAAACAAGAAAACGAACGACTGATGCGCGGGTGGAAAAAAAATTCATGGCTATCTAGCTAATTACGAAGGTCTCGCTTCTCCTATGTCACGAATAAAGAGAATTCGCTCGTTCAATATTTCAAACAACCCCCTTTCTCCCCCTCAACTCCGGTCCACGAGCGGAGGGGGGAGAAAGGGGGTTAGTTGAACAAGCCGGCAAAATGATTCTCGACCGTTATCGCTATCCATTTGGTCCAAAAACTAAGAAAAACTCATATTCCGTCTCTAGGATGCACTAACCAAAAATTTGATTTACTTTTTCTCACCGCAGCTCGAAATTTTTAATGCAAAAGAGGCATCGTTTTTTCTTCAACACGTCATGATCTTTCGCAAAGATCCATTAGGAATAATCGCAGTTCCAATATTATGCCAAATCCATGGACCGGGGCCGGAACCCCCTATACAAGGCAAGAAATGCTTGATCGCCTCAATGACACTCTTTTCTGTGGCGAGGCCAAAGGTCAAAGGGAACCGCGATGAGAACGAGATCGTCCCTCTATCGACTGCCTGGAATGCAGGCTCTCTGCCTTATGCTTACGCTAGGGCATTCGTCCGGAACTGAAATTGCGTCGGACACGCAATGGACCCTCTCAGACAGCCCTGTTTCCGTAACCGAAAAGGTCATTATCCGGCCGGGCGCAACCCTCGTTGTCGATGCCGGGGTGACAGTAATGCTAGCCGAGGATGCTGCGATTTTGGTTGAAGGATCGCTGCTCGCCAATGGCACGGTCAACGAACCCATCCTTTTCACACGCGCAGCTGGATCGAACGCCTGGCTGGGGATTGAATTTTCTGGAGCCCGGGTCTGGAACACGTTTTCAAGCAGGAGTGTTTTCGAGTTCTGCCATTTCGATTACGTTTCAAACGAGGTCGCCCTACAGGCCTGGGAGGTTGATCTGGAGTTTTCAAATTGCGTCTTTGAAAGGATAGCGAACACGGTGATTCGCTGCCATGACGGAAGACTCCGACTAGCGGATTCCTTCTTTCAGAACTGTGGAGAAGGGGTCAACGCCGTGCGGTGCGACGCAGATATTTCACGTAACCGCTTTTATCACATTCGCAACGGCGCCGATGCGATCGACGTAGACTTGGAATACAGCGGAGAGGGATTGAAGCCTGCTAAGATTGTGCAGAACATTATTGAGTGTTGTTCCGGCGACGGAATCGACCTGGGCAGTAGCGCAGCGCATATTTCAGGGAACCTGATCCGGCGCTGCGCGGATAAGGGGATCTCGTTGGGCGAAGGTTCCAATGCCCGTGTCGAGAACAACGTGGTGCTGCATTGCGCGATCGGGATCGCGGTGAAGGATCGTTCAGCCCCGGTGATGACGAACAATAGCGTCGCAAGCTGCACGGTCGGCGTCAGCGCCTACGAAAAGGAAATTGGCATGGGCGGGGCCCGGGGCCACTGGGTGAACGGGATCATTTGGAATTGCGATGAAAGCATCCGTCTGGACCTCCTATCGTTTCTGGATGTGAGATATTCGGTGATCGGTGGTTCCGAAGTGTGGCCCGGTGAGGGAAATACCAATGCGGATCCCCAATTCGTGGATTTGAATACCGAAAACGTCTTACTTCAACTCGGCTCGCCCGCCTTAAACGCAGGCACGTCCCGTCTCGCCCCCACGGCCGATTACCACGGAGTCGCCCGCTCCACGACGCCCACCGCGGGTGCGTTCGAAGATGTGGCTACCGGGTACGACAGCGACGGAGACGGCCTGGTGGACGCAGCCGATGCTTTGCCCTTCAACTCGCTGAATGTAGTGAATCCGCCGGCGGAATTTTCGGTGATCATCAATGAAATCATGTATCGTCCCAACAACGATGCCGTCGCCCTTGAGTATATAGAATTCTACAATCGGGGTGACTCTGCGGTCGACCTTACGGGTTGGCAGTTGGTGGATGAAACCTTCTTCGACTTCCCAGTTGGGACGACGATCCTGCCCGGTTCGTTTCTGGTGGTGGCGGCAAACCCGGGCTCGATCGAGGCCGCTTACGGTCTTTCGGGCGTCCTAGGCCCCTGGTCGGGCGACTTGGACGACGAGTATGCAGTGGTTCGCCTAGTCGATGGAAACCACGGCGACGTGGACATGGTGGAATACCGGAACGCGGACGGCTGGCCGATAGAGGCGGATGGTTCGGGATCGTCCCTGGAGTTGATTGACGTAAACAGCGACAACAACATCGGACTTCACTGGGCTGAGAGCGTGGAACGGGGCGGGACTCCCGGGCGCAAAAACAGCGTGGTGGAAGGATCAGTCGTGATCAACGAGTTTCTGGCGTCTTCGCTTGTGGGAACAGCGGACTGGATTGAGCTTTACAATCGCGGCGACACGGAGCGGGATATTTCTGGGTGGTATGTGACGGACAACGCCGCGACGCTAACGGAATGGATCATCCCTCCGGACACGGTCCTACAACCCGGTGAATCGGTGTTTTTCGATTCGCTCAATTTCGGAATATCGGCGGAAGGCGAGGAAGTTTTCCTGACCAGTTCCGACGGACTCACGGTGGAAAGCAGGGTCGCCTTCGGCGCCCAACAGGCCGATGTGACGCGGGGCCGTTATCCGGACGGCTCACCGTCTTGGAGCTACTATCCCGCTAACGGCACACCGGGTCAATCAAACGGGCCGCCGACCACCTCCGCCGTCGTCATTAACGAAATCATGTATCATCCCACAGCCGATAACGACGCGGAAGAGTTCATTGAACTGTATAACGCGGGCCCCGGCGAGGTGGATTTGGATGGGTGGAGCATTGATGGCGGCATACGCTATCAGTTCCCGGAGGGCGGGACCCTCGCCGCGGGAGGCTACTTGGTGGTGGCGCACGATCCGGACTCGGTGAATGCAAAGTATGCCTTGGATAATTCGCTGGGGCCTTTTGACTCGCGCCGGCTTTCCAACCGGGGCGAAAATCTGAACCTGCGCGACGCGCTGGGGAACGTGGTGGACGCGGTCTTTTACCGGGATCGCGGACGGTGGCCGCGAGCGGCGGACGGGGAAGGCGCTTCGCTCGAGTTGAGGTCGCCGACTATGGACAACGCGCTCCCGGAAGCCTGGATGGTGGACAGCGTCGCATCGGAAGGAACGCCCGGAACCGCAAACCATTCGGATACAAACGCCGTGGCCATCATTTTTTCCGCAGGGCACTATCCGGTAATACCGACATCCGCCGAGGCAGTCACCATCCGCGCTCGGGTATCGAACGGAGAGCGACCGGTTCACCTGCGCTGGAAGAAAGATGCCGACGCAGTGTTTCAGTCAATCGCCATGACGCCGGTTTCGGGCACGGATCTGGTCGCGATGATACCGCCGCAAGGCGACCGCGATTTGGTCGAATATTACATCGAGGCGGAGGACGCCGCCGGCCACCTCGCCATCTGGCCGCCGGGAGCGCCGGTCTTTCAGCTAGCCTCGGGAGGAAAGATTCCCTTCACGCTGCGCTACCTCTGCCTAGACTCCCCCGCGCCGAACGGCGTGCCGTCGTTTCGCTTGCTGATTCCCCAGGAGACGCTGGACGAATTGCAGGCGCGCGAACTCTCGAGCGACGAGCTGCTGCCCATTACGATGATCTATGGCGACGAAGTATTCCCATTTGCCCGGTATCGATACCGGGGAACGCTCAAACGGCAGTGGTCGGTCAAATCGTATCGAATCGACCTAGAGCACGATCATCCGTTTGCGGGCGAAGATCGTTTAAATTTCAATGGGAAGCGACCCGGACCCGAGTGGCTGGCTACCGAATACGTCAAGGAAGCGGGCTTCGCTGCCCCTGAGCTCAAGGCCATTCGCCTGCACGTGAACCATCGGGACCAAGGGCCGTATCTGTGGGCAGAGCGCATCGGTGGGGACTACCTGGAAAGGAACTACCGGGGTGCGTCCACCGGCACTTGGTACGAAAGCTGGGGCGAAAGAGAGGCTGGGCTTGTCCCTGCAGAGATTCTAGAGGTGCTCGATGTGGTTCGAAACCCGAGCCCAGTAGACTACACTGCAGCGGTGCGACACGTCATCGACCCGGACCAGTGGCTGAGCTGGGCGGCCTCGATGGCCTTACTCGGAAACAACGAAACGATCCTCGGCGGCATCAGTGGAAATCACGCTATTTACCAGCATCCGGACTCCGGTCTTCTGAGACTGGAGCCGCTCGATCTCGACGCTACGTGGGAACCGACGAATCTCGGCATGGCGGTTCACGTGGAGACCCCCCTGCCCCGTCAGGAATGGCCGTCGGGGCTTGAAGCGTTGGAGGCTTTGATGCGCAGTCCGTATTTCCAGCGACGCTATTACCAGATCCTGGCCGACGAACTGGACGGGTCGTTCCTTCCTTCCAGATTGGCGGATGTTGTCAACGACCACTTTAACTTGATCGACCGCGGCGGACTGAGCGCGCCGGATCAGGGAACGCCGGCGACAACCAGAGGGTATCTCAATTTGCGGCGCGACGTCGTGGAGCAGCAGATCAGCGACCTCGTGGACTCCACCGCGAGCTTCGCTCCAAAACCAATCGCATCCGAAATCGGCGGAATCTACTGGCAACCATTTCCCGAGGTGGAGCTTTCAGGCGTCGTAGTGCCCGACACGCACCGGGTTCTAGTCAACCAGAGCACCGCGGAAGTGTCCTTGAATTCGACTAACGGAACCTGGAGCTTTAGCACCTCCTTGTCGTCGGGCGACACCGTCCTGAGCCTTGTGGCCCAGCCCTTGAGCAACCGCGCGTATCAAACGCCGGAACAGATCCTCACCCTACGCTACGACGGCAACGACGACGACGGCGACGGCCTGCCCAACAGCTGGGAGACGTATCACGGGCTGGATCCGAACGACGACGGCAGCGTCGATCCCGATCAGGGAGCTGCCGGTGACCCGGACGGCGACGCGACGACGAACCTCGAGGAGTATGAAGCCAGATCCCATCCAACGCTCTCCCTCCCACACCGATTGACCGTCGCCTTGCTTCCGCCCGACGAACTCCAGCTGACATGGTCGTCGGCACCGGGTGCGATCTACCAGGTGCAATTCAGCGAAATCCTGGCAGGCGCCTGGACCGATGTTGGCCTCCCTCTGGCGGGCACTGGAAGCAACTTGTCCGCCATCTGCTCCACCCTTCCTGCGCCGCGAAAATTCTTTCGTATTGCGGTGAAGATCGAGTAAGAAGCCAACAGCATTATGAAAAAAAAATTCCTATCTATTTTTGCTACCTTGATCTGGGCAATTACCGCCACCACCCAGGCTGCTGACCTTTATGTGAGTCCTGATGGAAATCACACGCCGCCGTTCGCAAAATGGGCTCAGGCCGCCACCAACATCCAGGCCGCGGTGGACGCCGCGGCGGAAGGTGACACCATTTATCTCGCTGACCATACCTATAAACTGAAAGGAACCATCACCGTAAACAAAGCCATCACAATAAAGGGCTTCAACGGCCCGGATGATTGCGTGGTGGATGGACGGAACGATGTCCGCTGTTTTGACATTAATGATGCAAGCCTGGTCGACTTGACGGTTCAACATGGTTTTGTACGGGGGGGATCCCTTGGTGATCGCGAAAGGAGATACGGCGGGGGGGTGTACGCCAGAAATTGCGTGATTAGTAACTGCGTGTTTAGGGAGAACGGCGGTAACCAAGGGCTTCACGGAATTCTGCCCGCTGGCGCCGCGCTGGCCGCCCGAGACGGCAGCGTCGTGAGCGATTGCACCTTTTACGACAACAACAAAGGAGGCGATGGCTTTTCTGATCCCTCCACGGTTCATGTTGGCAACGGCAGTCTGATCGAGCGTTGCATCATCCGGAACAATGTAACGTCAGTGGGCGCCTTGGACTGCGACCACTCCACGGTCATTCAATGCCAGATTTACAGCAATCAATTCAGAGGGGTAACCATGGTCGGGGGAACCATGCGTGATTGCCAAATCTTCGACAATGAGGGATCCCCAAGTGTGATCGCCTTTACCGTCGGAAGCGCTGTCACGCCGAGCAAGCAGGGGGGAGGATTACACATCAGCGAAGGGGGCGTGGTCAGGCGATGCCTCATTCAAAACAACGGTAGCCGAATCGGGGGTGGTGCCTACATCGAGAACGGGATGCTGGGAAATAGCCTCATTCTAGATAATCGCAGCCATTACGACCCGGAGCATCCGCCGGGGTACTTCGACGTTCCGTCGGATGGCGGGGGGATCTATATCCAAGGACGGGGCAGCCTCGAAAACTGCACTGTGCTCGGCAATCTTTCATCTCACACTACCGGGGGTGTTTTCTGGAAGTCCTCATTCGACCCGGTCGATGAAACCGTCATTCGCAACAACATCCTCTACTCCAACAGCGGATTCAATCTGTCCGTGGAAGCCTACGTCGTCACTATTGAGCACAACTGCATTCAGGACGGAACTAGGTTGAAGGACGGCAACATCAACAGCAATCCCTTGGTCGCGGAGGATTACCGCCTGAGCGAATCTTCTCCATGCCGGGACACCGGAACTAATCAAGAATGGATGACTGCAAACGGCGATTACGCCGGCATCAAGCGTGTCGTAAACGGCGACGTAGACATGGGCGCCTTAGAATTTGTGGCGCCCCTCATCATCACGCAGATTCAGCACGCTGATGAACAGGTCACTCTGAGCTGGACCTCGTCCCCGGGCGGCGCCTATCAACTCGAGGAAACCGACAACCTGTCCGCGAATTCATGGAAAAAAATCGGCGACGCCGTAACCGCAACCGGGACAGTCTCGTCACAGACCGAAACCATTGCCCCCCAATTTCGAAGCTTCTATCGATATAGACATGTTCTCTTCGAGTAAAGAATCACCTCAAAGTAGGTGACCAAAGCCCCGCTAATTCACGCCTTATTACGAGCGATTCTCACCAACGACCAGATGCGAAGGCAAGCAGCTGATTATTAAAAAATGACTGCTAGGATTTTGCTTTTGGCGGGAGGGCTTTGAAGCGGCGGGTGCATTCGTGAAGGCAAGATAGGGATCGGATTAACAATTAGAGAATCACCGCCCAAAAAGCCCTTACCTTCAATAGGACGAGCTTGCTTGCGACTAGCTGAACTTGCTGCCGCCGTAGCAACCACCCGCAACGTGGTCGACGGAGAGATCTGTATGGAATTCCCCCCATCAGATGCTGAGAACTTTTTCTTCCGCTTCAGGATCGCGTGATCCCCGATTCGTGGATCCTCTACCCCTTACCCTGAACCGCGATTCGGGATG
>JAPKCM010000025.1 GCA_028822935.1 Akkermansiaceae bacterium | reverse complement strand
CCGATCCCTTAGACGACGCCTTCCAGCAGTCCACCCAAAAAGAAAATTCCTAGCAGTCAGTCAGTCGGGAAAGACGATGGCCCGTTGCTCATCGATGATCGTGCGGTCGTGCACGTGATAGCGGATTCCCTTTGCCAAGGCCGAGCGCTCACAATCCCGACCGAGGCGGACAAGATCATTTACCGAGTGGTGATGCATCACCGGTTCGACCTCTTGGTCGATAATCGGCCCGGCATCGAGCTCCGAAGTGACGTAGTGGCAGGTCGCCCCAATCAGCTTCACCCCACGCTCATAGGCCTGACGGTATGGGTTCGCGCCAATGAAGGCTGGGAGAAAGCTATGGTGAATATTGATCATCCGTCCCTCATATTTCTGGCAAAGCCAGTCCGGCATGATCTGCATGAAACGGGCCAAAACAACGAGCTGAACATCCTGAGCTTCCAGCAAACTCTCGATCTCCCGAAAGCCTGTTTCCTTGTCCTTCTTCATCTCGATGTGATGAAATGGAATCCCTGCATTGTCAGCCATTTCCTGGCAGTCCCCTCGGTTTCCAATGATGGAAGTAATCTCGATCGGCATTTCCCCCAGCTTGGTGCGCCAGAGAATCTCGTTCAGGCAATGATCGGTGCGAGTCACGAGGACCGCCGTGCGCATCTTGTAGGGAAGACGGCGAAAGTGCCAATCTGCCTCCACTGATTTTCCAAGAACGTCAAATCCCGCAACAAAATCATCAACAGAAACCTGAAGTTTGGAAGTATCGATCTCCAGACGGGCAAAGAATCTCCCGCGTTCACGATCCGTAAATTGGTTCAATTCCACCAGATTTGCTTCAAACTCGGAAGCATAGCACGCAATTTGCGCAACCAGTCCCGGTTTGTCGGGGCAGGAGAGTTTTAGAATGAGTCCTTCGTCCATGGAGTCGCTGATTGCCTTAGATTAGGGGATAAATCAAGCCATACTCTTGGCATGTTTCTGTGCTGTTGCCAAAAACCGAGTCACCAAAACCTTTGGCTTTCCTTGATAGAGGGCCCCGATCACCAAGGGAGGGAACTCCTTCAGAGGAATCGCCTTAAGCCCCTGCGGCATCTCCACACCAGGGATCATCAGTCCCAGTCCTACCCCAAACCCGCGGATGACATAGTCGCGAATCACCTCCATCGAGTTGACCTCGACACTGGTGGTCCAGGTGATCTTTCGCTGTTCGAACTCGTTCTGAAACAATTGCTGAAGCACTTCATGGGGCGGCAGTCCCACCAAGGGCTCCCTGCCGATCGATCGCTTCGGGTTGTAAGGATCCTCATCAACCAGGTCGCTCAGCGACTTTGCCTTCAGCGATGAGGGAACGAGCAAGGCGACTGGAATCTCCACCAATGGGAGGCAACGAAGTCCCGACGCCAATTTCCCGGCGAGCACGCTCACCGCGACATCGACTTGCTGGCTCGTCAGCAAATGATGGACATCAGAGGGATCCACCTCCTTCAGTGAAAGTCGTAAGTTCGGCTCCTCTTTTTTGAGATCTTCTAGAACATCCGGTAGATGATTCCGAAGCGTGGATGCGGAAGCGGCCAATCGCAGATGCTGGCTCTCTTCTCCTCGCAAGCGCTCTTCCACATCACGTAGACGCGAAAAGAAAGGATAGCAGTAGTCGTAAAGTTCCTCGCCCGCAGGAGTAAGAGCAAAGGGCCGACGGTTGAAGAGCTTCACCCCGAGTTTCTCCTCAAGCTGGAGAAGCTGACCACTCACCGCGGGTTGCTGAATCCCATAAGGCATCTTGCGGACCGCAGCGGTAATGCCCTCGAATTTCGCGACGTAGAAGAAAAGCTCCAGATGATGAATATTCATAAAGGTAAATATAGCGAGTCAAACCATCGATTCAATCAATGAATCGATTTCTGTTATCGATTCGACAGAAAGTATGACCCGTTGCAACCTGTATGAGTGAAATCTCTGAACTACCGAATCGCGCAAGCCGAAGAGGATCTGCAAAGGCTCCGGCAAGAAGCCGCCCGGCTGGGCTCCACCCTTTCAGAAATCAAAAGAGACTCGCTCGCCGCGCAAATCCAAGATCAGAAACCAGTCCCTAAGGCCGAAACCGCAACAGTCACCAAGCTTCATATTTCGACTCCCCCGCCAATACCAATCGCGCCCGAAGGACCCAAACCACAAAAGGAAATCTCTGCACTTCCTATGGCTCCGGAGATCAAGCCCCCTTCCCTACCCGCTTACTCAGCAGGATTTGAAATGCAACTAGGTCGGGTTTGGTTCGTGCGACTTGGAATCATTCTGCTCACCACCGGCCTCGTTTTGCTCAGCTCTTACACCTATAAGAACTACATTCATGATCTGGGGCCAGGAATTCGTCTTGGACTTCTTTACCTCTTCACTGGAATGCTCACCGGAGCCGGCCTCTTTTGCGAACAATGGAAAGATTCGCTGAAGACTTACGGGCGCGTTGTGGCCGCCGGAGGGCTCGCGGGTCTCTATTACGCAAGCTACGCCGCATCCAATGTCGAGGCACTCCGGGTCATTCATTCTCCCGTGATTGGCTCACTTTTACTCATTCTAACGGCCATTTTCTGCGGTGCCGTGTCCCTTCGGAAAAATTCGCGTCTCATGTTGGGGATCAGTTTGGCGCTCGCCTTTTATGCCGTATCCCTCAATCCACTCGGGTGGATGGTGGGGCTCTCAGCCTTGATTCTTTCGATCGGAGCCTCCTTCATTGCCCGCCGAAAAGATTGGCAGGAACTCCACTTCCTCACCTTAGCCGGGAGCTACTTTTCTTACGCCATTTGGGCCTTCACCACTCCGGCCCACCACCCTGGAGCCGCATACTTCCTGATCATCTTCTGGCTTCTCTTTGTGAGTCTGAGCGTCGTTGAGAAGATCCCGGAACATCGCGCCTTCACCTCCGCCAATCATGGCCTCTTCTTTTTTCTCTATTCCATCAATCCAGTCACTCGAAGCTGGATTGAGGGTCACTGGCTCTTCTGCCTCATTCTTGGTAGCGCGATCATCGCCATCGGGATCCTCGCGCGAAACCGCTTTTCGAAGCAGTCGGTCTTGCTCCATCTCATCAAAGGCTTAAGTCTCATCACCCTCGGCATCATTTTAAAACTTTCCGGACATCACCTCTTCCTCACCTTGCTTCTCGAATCGGTCATCTTGATCGCTCTTCATCTTAAAATTCCGAATCGCTTTCTCCCTCTTGCCTCCTATGGCATCGCCGCGCTCTCGATTTTTATGACCTTGGGGCAGAACTCCTTTACTCCAACCTTCGCTTGGGCAATCGCGGCAGCGCTCTGGGCTGCCTTCGCCCTTCTTCACCGGCTGGCCGAAAAGACAGAGGCCCACAAAGCCTGCTTCGCGAGTCTCATTGGATTTATTGCGATGTTCCTGACGATCTCTTTCGGAGCGCTTCAAGATTTAGAAGCTGGGAAAACGATGCTCTTGATGGGAGGCGTAGGAGTTATTTCGGCGCTCCTTCATCTCCGAAAACTTCAGCTCAAGCTCTTCTTCGATTTCTACTGGGTGAGCTGCCTGGCATCAGCATGCGCGCTTCTAGGACTGATCTTAAACGAGCAGATCGCCGCGATCCTGCTCACTGGTGGAGCGATGGCCTTCGCCCTTTCTTTTCTCCACCAGTTAGAAAGTAAGAATATCTCAAAGCCGTCCGAGAGCGAGATTCGATTCCACCTGAGCATCTTCTTCTTCGGATTCGGACTCGCCCTATCCGCGATGAGTATCCACTTTGGGATCACGGAATCGAGCATCCGCATGCTGCTCTATCTCGTCGTTCCCATCCTAGGAACTTTGCTCGTAAGAAAAACGGGCTTCAGCCTCCATGCCAGCCTCCCTTTCCTTTTTCATCTAGGACTCCTCGAAGCCTTCACCTTCGAGATTGGCCCAATCCTATTCGGGCTTGCGATCCTTGTGGGCCATCTCGTCATTTTGAGAAAACTAAGTGGGCTAAAAGATCATAAGGCACTGGAAAACCTTACCTTCCTACTCGCCACAGGATTCTGGTTGAGCTTCATTTTATTCCTCTTCAACGATCGCTCCGAACCTTTTGTTCTCGCTGCTTGGAGTTCCGTGGCGCTCCTTCTTCTTGATCGACTTTACCCCAGAAAACTGGTCTCCAGCTGTGCCGTTCCCTTTTATGTCATCGGAGTGATTAGTGCTTGGGTGAGTGCTCAAGCGGAAGGCTCAAGCGTAGGACATGTTTACCTCGGTTTAATAGCTCCCTTTTCCTTGCACCTCTTTTCCTGCCATCAGGATCGAGATCCCAAGCACTACCTCCTTGGGGTCATCTCCCTGCTCGTCCTTTGGTTGACGATCACGACAGAAAACGATTCATCAGGAAGGGCCGCTAGCTGGGCAATTCTTGGAACCCTCGCCCTTCTCACCGGCCTCCTTTGCAAGAGTCGCCCCTTCCGGGTCACCTCCCTCATCATTCTTTGTGCCACTCTGGGACACGTGATGCTGTTCGACATCATCCAACTCGATCCGCTTCCCCGTATCTTGAGCTTTATCACCCTGGGATTAGGACTTCTTGGGCTGGGATTCGTCTACAACCGCTGGCAGGACAAACTGAAACAGATCTTGTGATCTTCAAAAAAAATGACTCACTCCACCCATGCGTGTCGTTCTCCAGCGAGTGAGTGAAGCCTCGGTCTCGGTAAATCAAAAAGAGGTGTCGAAGATCGACGCGGGTTTCCTAATTCTTCTGGGAATCGAAGAAAGAGACACGGAGGAAGATGTCGCTTGGCTGGTGGGGAAAATCACCAAAATGCGCGTCTTCTCCGATTCCGAGGGCAAGATGAACCAAGCGCTCGTAGATCAAGGTGGAGAAGCTCTTGTGGTGAGTCAGTTCACCCTGCACGCGAGCACGAAGAAAGGAAATCGCCCCAGCTTCATTAAAGCCGCACGCCCCAATCAGGCGATCCCTCTTTACGAAGCATTCTGCGAACAAATATCCGTAGAAATCAGAAACAAAGTAGGCCGGGGGATCTTCGGTGCCGAGATGCAAGTCGCCCTCGTGAACGACGGCCCGGTCACCATCACGATGGATTCAAAAAATCGCGAGTAAGATCTATTTTCGCAGCCTCACCGAGGTCCCGCAATAAATACAGCGGAACCAGTGAAACAGGATCATGTGAACGCTCGTTGGGATGATATAGCCAAACACTCGAACCCGGTGCGCTTTGATGTGCTTGCGGCAGTATTTTGGTGAAAAAACAGGCTGACCACAAACGCGACACTTCATCCGAGAGGCGACCGTAAGATAGAAGAAAAAGGTCACGAGGAATACTGCTGGCACGACGAACCACCAAAGATTCTTCGTTTTCATCACCATGCCCAGAGCGACGAGACTTGCAGGCATCAGAGCAAACATTAGCAAAGTGATGAGAGAGGAAATCCGCATTCTCCACTTATGGGGATTCAAGACACCCCTAATAAAGGTTCGTGAATGAAGTTTTTTTCCCGTGTTCAGCCCCTTACTCGCGGAAACGCGAACGTCTTGTTTTCTCTTCGACAGCAAAGGGGTGATTTGCGGCTTTTCTTCGGGAATCGCGAACGAATTCCATTTGCTGGCCGGAGGACGTTCCGGGACGTCTTGAAGAAGGGTAACTTCTTCGGGAATCGCGAGCGGATTCTTTTTGCTGTACGGAGGACGTTCCGGGACGTCTTGAAGAAGGGTAACTTCTTCGGGAATCGCGAGCGGATTCTTTTTGCTGTACGGAGGACGTTCCGGGACTTTTCGACGGAGGGAAACCAATTTCTCTGCAGGGTCTGCATCCGGCTGAAATTCCCTTTTCGGATTCGTGATCGGTTGAGTTCTGGGGAGTGTCTTCTTTTCCTTCATTCCCGAGACAACCGTTTCCATCACCGGAACATCAGTCGCCTTGATCCCTTGCTCGGCGAGCCGCTTCCCATGAACTGGAATGGCCACCAGTATTTCTTCGATCTCTGCGAGTTGATCGAGGTCCGAATCAAATTGGGCGCCTTCGATCCCCGTGATTTCCCGGGCGCTCTCAATCCAGCTGATCACCTCCTTCGGCGATGGAGAGCTCTCCCGAAGGACCAACACGCCGTTTGCCTTTGTCAGATCTAAATGCAGGATATCGGGGTCAGCTTGGGCAAGTTGGGAAACATCTACGATCCCCACGGCGCCGAGCAAGTCAATGCTGAACTTCCCTAAGTCAGGGATTTTCGAGATGGCTTGATCCTTTATCATTGTTCGTTGGATTCAACTAATTCACCTATACGATGAACAGTTAAATTTTCACTATCCCAGATCGGCGCGCATTTTTTCAAGCTGAGCAAGATTAGTCTGCCACTCCTCAAGTCGTTGGCGCTCAACCTCAACTACTTCCGGCTTGGCATTGGCGACAAATCTTTCATTCCCGAGTTTATTCTGACACTTGCTGACTTCTTTTCCGATCTTTTCGATTTCCTTATCAAGACGCACTTGCTCTGCCGCCACGTCAATCAAGCCATCAAGAGGCATGAAGAGTTCCCCGGCAGCAGTCACCGCACCTGGAGTTCCCTGTTCCGGCAGGTAAGATTCATCGCGAGTGACGCCCTCAGCCCCCACAAGGAGCGAGAGGGTGGCAGCCTCTGCTTCGAGCCAATCAGGACCGCTCTTTGCAATAAAACGAACGTCCTTGCGCGCCGCGAGACGATATTCCGCTTTGAGATTTCGAAGTCGGCTCGCTGTTTCATACACTGCGGTAGCCTGCTCGCGTCCCGCCCTTACAAGGTCCGCTGAGATTCCAGAAAGAAGGGTTTCCGTCGGTAGCTCTTTTTCCATCAGGAAATCTCCTTCGGAAATGTATCCCATGCGCGCCGTCAGCTCCTCAGTGAGGTGAGGCATGAACGGATGCAGACACTGAAGGAAACGAGCCATCACGGCATCAAAGACCGAGAGTGTGGCCCGCCCGGCTTCTTCGGTAGCATCATCACGAAGGTCCCCCTTCACCGCTTCCAGGAACTTATCGCAGAACTCAGCCCAGAGGAAATCGTAGAGCAAGGCTCCGACTTCATTGAAACGGTAATCCGCATAGGCTTCCTCCAGTTTCACTGCGAGATCATCGCAGCCCGCGAGAATTTCGAGATGGTAAGGGCGCAGCGTCAGCGTGCTAAGGTCCGTCTCTCCGAACAACTCACTTCCAGCCATACGACGGAAGCGGCAGGCATTGTAGATTTTATTGGCGAAGTTACGGCCCTCCTCGATCTGCGCTTCGTCGAAACGAACATCGGAGCCCACGGGCGCAATGCGCATGAGGCCAAAGCGGAGCCCATCAGCGCCATACTTCTCCATGAGATCAATCGGATCCGGCGAATTACCGAGCGATTTACTCATTTTACGACCTTGAATATCGCGGATGATCGCCGTGAAGAAGACGTTCTTAAACGGAAGCTCATCTTTGAAGCAATAGCCCGCCATCACCATGCGCGCGACCCAAAAGAAGATGATGTCCGGACCCGTCACGAGATCATTCGTGGGGTAGAATTTCTTCACCAAATCAGACTCCTCGCCCACGTTTTGCATCGTCGCAAAAGGCCAGAGCCAAGAACTAAACCAAGTATCGAGAACGTCGCCGTCCTGAGTCCAGTTTTCAGGATCCGCCGGAGGCTCGGTGCTCACATGGAGATCTCCAGTTTCAAGATCAGCCAAGGTGAGGGATTCCGCATTCTGCAGCTCTCCTTCTTTCTCCTTACGATACCAAACGGGAATGCGATGACCCCACCAAAGCTGACGCGAGACGCACCAATCCTGAATGCCATTCATCCAGTTCGCATAGGTTTTGGACCAATGCGCAGGACGGTAAGAAATATCACCATCGGCAACCGCGGCCTTCGCTTCTTCCACGGCGGGATACTTCAGGAACCACTGCATCGAAATACGGGGCTCGATCGGCACGTCGGCACGCTCAGAAAAACCGACATTATTGTCGTATTCCTCCACTTTAATCATCAAGCCCATTTCCTCGAGCTTGGCGGCTGCTTTCTTACGAGCCACAAAACGGTCGAGGCCATCAAGATCAGGAACCTCGGGGCAATTGACGGTGCCATCGGGATGGAAAACGTCGATAATCTCGAGATCATTGCGCATTCCGATTTCAAAGTCGGCTTTGTCGTGGGCTGGCGTGATCTTGAGCGCACCCGTTCCGAACTCGGGATCCACGTGATCATCGGCCACAACCGGAATCTCAGCCGCCGGGAAAGGTCGCTTCACTTTTTTTCCAATGAACTTAGCGTAGCGCTCGTCTTTTGGACTCACCGCTACGGCCACATCACCCATGAGCGTCTCGGGACGCGTCGTGGCAATTTCTAAAAACTGTCCGGGCTCATCGACCAGCTCGTATTTCATGTAGAAGAGCTTCGACTTCTGAGGCTTCATGATCACCTCTTCATCGGAAAGCGCGGTCAGCGAAACCGGGCACCAGTTCACCATGCGCTTGCCTCGGTAGATGAGACCCTCTTTGAAAAGATCGCTGAAAACTTTCGAGACCCACTCAGAATATTCGGCATCCATCGTGAAACGCTCGCGACTCCAGTCACAGGAACAGCCGAGACGCTTGAGCTGATTGATGATAATCCCGCCGTGCTTCTCTTTCCAGTCCCACACCTTTTCAAGGAAAGCTTCGCGACCGACATCACGGCGCGTCTTCCCTTCTTCATCACGAAGCTGACGCTCGACCTTGGTCTGCGTTGCGATGCCAGCGTGATCAGTTCCCGGAAGCCAAAGAACCTCACAGCCCTTCTGGCGAGCTCGACGTGCAAGGATGTCCTGAATGGTATTATTAAGGACGTGCCCAAGGTGAAGAATCCCCGTGACATTTGGAGGAGGAGCCACAATCGAGTAAGGAGTCTTCTCCGAAGACGGATCTGCTTCGAAACACTGGGCGTCGAGCCAAGCTTGATACCAGGACTTCTCGACTTCGGTGGGCTCATAGGCCTTGGGCAATTCAGACATCGCGGGCCGGAAATGACAGAGGCTCCTCCCTTTTTCAAGCCTACCCTTGTATGATCTGCGACTGGCCTTAAATTCAGAGTGTGAGCGAATTCGAAGACCGTGCCAAAGAAGCCCTTTCCAAGCCCCAGAATGTGGGTGAAATGGCGGATGCCGATAGCGTCGGCACCGTCGGTTCTCCCGATTGTGGCGACATGCTCCGGATGTGGCTCAAATTCACGGAGAAGGATGGCAAGAAGGTCATCGACCGCGCCTCTTTCCAAGCCTTTGGCTGCCAAACCGCGATTGCGGTCGCGTCAATGGCCACCGAACTGCTCAAGGGCAAGACCCCCGAGGAAGCTCGTAATCTAAAGCCTAACGAACTCTCCGGTGACCTCGGCCCTCTTCCTCCCATGAAAATTCATTGTGGCCAACTCGTTGAGCAAGCCCTCAAAAGCGCTCTCGATGGCAAAGACGCTCCGCAAAAAAAGGCCAGCGACACTCTTCTGGGGAACCTTCAGCCGCAAAGCGGCAAGATCAAAATCGTCCCGCTCAATGAGAGCAATTCTTAGCATCCTTCTCGTCGGCTTGCTCCAGGGTCAGGAATGGCCCCGCGGATTCAAGCCCGGACCCTCTCAAGGAAAGTATCAAGATCTCGGCGTCAAAGACGGCCTGCATCATTATCGCACGAAACATTACCGCATCGATAGCGAACTTGCACTCAAGCCGTCACTGCTGCAAAAATTTACTCAAAGCGCGGAATCGGTCGCGCTCGTTTTAGAGAAAATCCCCCTACCTCTCTCAGCTCCTCCACAAGCTGATCTCCCGCGCATCCTCATCTGTGCCGACGAAGAATCCTTTATCAAAGCCGGAGGAACGCAAGGCGCAGCCGGGTTTTACAACGGCCGCAGCAAAGCCGTCCTCCTTCTCTGGAGTCAATTCTACCCCGATCCAAATGGCCGTTCACGCCTTGGCCCGAAGGCAGACTACTCCATCCTCGTCCATGAACTCGCTCACTTGCAAATGCATGAGTTCCTCTGGCGGACCCGGCCTTGGTTCTTCGAGGGCGTGGCCGAGTATTTTGCGGCGACCCACGGAAACGCCGGCACATTCGACTTCACCAAAATCGAACAAAAAGTCCGGGATCGCATCAAGAAACATAGCGACCCGCAGATCCCGGTAAATCGCGTCATCAAGCTATCCACCTTGCTTAATCTCGATTGGCGGGGCTGGAACCGACTCGTTGCGAAACGAGAGAACTACGAAGTGATGGAACTCTATTCCTCGTCCCTTCTCTTGACGCACTTCTATTTCCATGGCGGAGAGAAGCGACGCAGCGAAGTCCAAAAATTCCTCGAAGCGGCGCAAAAAGTGAGAGACCACCGGGAAGAGCTGCCCCGGCTTCTCCTCGCGGAGCAAGCCGGCGCAATCGAGGCCAAGCTCGTGAAATACTGGGCCCAAAAAGGACTCAAGCTGCAATTCCAATAACGAAAGTTAGCGGGCCGCTTTGATGGTATTCTTGATCAACATCGCGATCGTCATTGGGCCCACCCCTCCGGGAACAGGCGTGATGGCGTGCGTCTTGTCAGCGACCGCCTCGAAGGCTACATCTCCGCACAGACGATAGCCGCTTTTTCGCGAAGCATCTTCCACTCGATTGATCCCGACATCGATCACGACAGCGCCGTCTTTGATGTGCTCAGCTTTGATGAAATTAGGGATTCCAACCGCCGCCACCACGATATCCGCGCGACGACAGACCTCAGCGAGGTTCTTAGTCCGGGAATGAGCAATCGTCACCGTGGCATCACTTCCCTTTGCCACCAAAAGGAGCGCCATCGGCTTACCAACAATCATGCTACGACCGACAACGATCGCTTCTTTGCCCGATGTCTCTACGCCTGCCGCCGCAAGAAGCCGCATGCAGCCCGCCGGAGTGCAGGGCACAAATCCGGAAGAATCTTCGAGAGCCAGTTTGGCAACATTTTCAGGATGAAAACCGTCGACATCTTTCGCTGGATTGATTGCCCGCACGATCGCCTCTTCATCGATCTGAGGGGGCGGTGGTGATTGAACCAAAATTCCGTGGATCGCAGGATCGAGATTGAGCCGTTCCACTACAGCGAGCACCTCCTCCTGAGTCGCCTCTTTTGAGAGAACGATTTTTTCAGAATGAAGTCCCAGCTCAGCGCACTTCTTCACCTTGGAACTCACATAAACCCTCGAGGCGGGATCTTCTCCCACCAAGACGACGGCGAGGCCGGGAGTAATCCCTTGAGATTTCAGCTCAACGATTTCCTGCGCGCACTCGGCGAGGACCTGGGCGGCTACTTCTTTTCCATCAATGATTGTCGGCATGATCTTCTGGGAGGTCGTCGATTCCTTCGAGCAGGATCTTTTGCAAATTCAAGCGCGCGGTCTCGAATTCATCTTCACCAAGCTGACGGGGAATCTCAAGCGGTTCCCGAAAAATGAGCGTCATTTTACTGAAGGGCTTGGGAATGACAAAGCGATCCCAAGTCTTCAGACGCCAGCAGTTTTCAAAATAAAGTGAGATGGGAAGAAGCGGCAGCCCTGTTGTTTGCGCCAGCTTAATGACACCTGGTTGCATCGAATACCGGGGACCACGAGGACCATCGGGCGTGATAATGAGATCCTTCCCACTCTTCGCCGCCTTCTTGAGCGCGATCAAGGCAGCAGCCCCCCGTCGACTGCTCGATCCTCTCACCGATCCGACTCCGTAAACTCCCACCGCAGCTTCGATGGCCGCGCCATCCTTGCTCGCACTGGCCAACACGACGGTCTCCCGCGTTCTAAATCGTTTCGTCCAAAGCGGAAGGAGCCCGCAAATCCGGTTGTGCCAAAAAACGTGAATGAGCTGACGATCAGGATCGGCGAATTCATCACGCCACCCTTTAACCTCTACCCGAAAGGTAAATCCCAAGAGGTAGATGAGCCAACCTGCGAGCTTTCCGCCGTAGATCGTTTTCCAATTCCCTCGGATATCATTGCTCATCGCTACACGAGGAATCCTGACCCGATGAGGGTCTCGGCGAGATACTGCTGTTTAGAAAGTTGATTGAGATAGAACTGATGACGACCCTCGTCCGGCTCGCACCAACTTTCCTCGTCGGTGATCACGGCGTAGGCTGCCATTTCCGAAAAGCTAAGACCCTCTCCGGTCTGCTGAAAATATGCCACCGCAGCATGGATCGCTGCACCGAGCGCCGCCCCCTCTTGATTCTTAAGCGAGTAGCTTTTCACTCCGCAGACATCGGCAATGAGCTGTCTCCAAAATTGGCTACCCGCTCCCCGTCCAGTGACGCAGACCGTCCCAAAATCGATTCCCAATTCACTCATCCGATGATATCCATAAGCAAGTCTTACCGCGATTCCCTCCAGCGTCGCACGGGCCATATTACTCGGCGTGAAGTTCCTCATGGTGATCCCGTAAAACATTCCTTCCCCGCTCTGATGCTTGGTCCCGTGTCCCAATGGAAGCGCCATGAGGCCACCCGCTCCTATTTCCGAAGAAGAGGCTGCTAATTCCATTTGTTGCCCGTTCCAGCCGTAATGATCCTGCACCATTTCCAGAGAAGCAACGGCCTGATCTTCTTCAAAATGAGCCAACCACTGATGCGTTGCATCACACCACATCGACACCTCATTTCGGGGATCAACGTGAGGTTGAGCCGAGAGTCCCCACACCGCACCAGTAACCCCGAGTTCGAGCACTGCTGTTCCCAGGTGGGAACTGCCACTTGCCAGCGCACTCATCATCACACTCCCGCTGCCAGCACTCACCAAGATCTCCCGCGAGAGGCCCCAGCTTTGAAGCACTTCCTTACGAAGCCCGCCTAAGGAGGGAGCATCACCACCAAGTGGCAGAAGCATTTCAAAAAGGCGCGGATCAATGAACTCGATGATCATCTCATGCCAATTCCCCGTCTTCACATCGAGAAGCCCAGTCCGGGAAGCATCGCCCATCTCAGCACGAGGAACTCCCGTCAGCCAGTAGTTGAGAAAATCGCGCGGCTGCATCACCGAGGCCGCCTTTTGAAAATTGTAGGGCTCACGTTCCTTCAGCCAGAGAATTTGCGCCGCGAGCCCATCCTCATCGAGTGCATTCCCTGTGAGTTCACACAATCCCGGAGGTCCTCCAAACTCTCTATTAAATTGGTCGACTTGTTTTCCGGTGGAGCGATCACCCGCCACCTTTGCAGGGCGGATAATTTGATTTTTCTGATCGAGAATAACCATCCCCTTCGATTGGCCACCTACCGCCATTGCCACAACCTCGTCTTTCTTCGGACCCAGTTGATGCAGGCAGCCCCGCACCGCTTGATCAAGGGCCGTGACCCAATCAGCCGGATCCTGCTCGAGGTGCCCTGCGGGCAAGCCTTCGATGAAACTATGAGGAGCGGTCGCCGATGCGACGACACATGCAGAATCGAGATCGACTACGATTGCTCGTGTCGCCCGTGTTGCTGATTCAACCCCTAGAAAATACATTGAGTAAAACTTCTTAGAAGTCAAACGGTCAAAGCGACTTCTGACAAGCCGGATCACGAAAAATTCAAGATGTTGTGAATAAAAAGAACGCTGGAACTCCTGCTTACTGGCCGTAAGCTTAAGCCAAGAAAAGTTCAAATGATCACCGTCACCGATAAAGCTGCTGAAGAATTGATTGCGCTCCTCAAAGCCAAGGACGCGCCGGAGGGCTCGGGCCTACGACTAGGAGTAGAGCGTGGAGGATGCGCCGGCTTAGCTTACACCATGCGTGTCGGTGAGGTTGAAGCAGGCGATGAAGTCATCGATTTGGCAGGAACCCGTTTTATTGTAGCCGCGGATTCCTTCGATTTTCTGCGCGGTTGCTCGGTCGAATTTACCGATTCTCTCTCTGATCGCGGATTCAAAATTTTTAATCCAAATGCCGCTCGCTCATGCGGCTGCGGAACTTCCTTCGAGCCGAGCGAAGAAGGCAAGAAGCCGGAATACGACCCTGCCCTTGACGGCACTCAGTGTAAGTAAGGGATGGCCAAGCAAGAAATCGAAGAGTTTGTAAAGAGCCGTCCACCTCTCTTCTGGTGGCTGCTCGCCAACATTCTCGCCATCGCCTTCGCGATCACCTCTTGGATCATTTGCCTCAACTTATTTCGTGATCCCACCAATGCCCAGAGCTATCAACTCATGATCAAAGTGGGCCGACTGGACCCGCTCGAAAAATTTATTCCTACCTCAGCGCCCAAGCCCCGCCGGACGGCTGATCCTCCGGAACTGGAAGCGGAATTCGAGCGCTTTAAAAATGAAGACCTCCAGGCTCTCAACCACGAGTTACTTCGGGCTTACGTCACTAATTATGACAAATCGGAGTTCCTCACTTACGTGAAGGGCGAATTCAAAATCCTCTCCACCCGGACACTCACCGACGAGGACTTCCTGCCATCAGGCATCGTGGTGAAAGCCCAGGCGCAGGTAAAGCCGGACTCGGTGTCGGACTCTCTCGATTACCCCGTATTTATTGAGTGCATTTTCCCAACCGATGACGACGCAAGCGCACTCTTCGCCCCTGGCGACTCACTCGTTTTAGAAAAGGTGCGCGACTGTGCCGCTATTCTTCATGTAAGTTCGACAGATTACGAAGGCGGCGAGGTTCTCTATCTCACGGTCGTCCCCCTATGCGGAGACAACTATCCCCTTCCAGATGGAAAGCAGATCAAAGTTAAGCCTCCTGAAACAGCAAACGTCGGTGCACCTCTGCCCGTCATGCGCTAACCCCCTTTCCCGATGAGCAACTGGAACTCCTCGGAACAAAGAATGCGCGGAATGATCTGGCGCCAGAGGTTACGACGCGTCTGGGAATTCGCTTGGCGTAGCACGCTCACCCTTCTGATTCCTGCACTCTTGGTCGCGGGTTGGTTCTTCTATCAAGCGAGCAAATACAATCTGGATAAAGTCGCGAAGATGCCAGCCCGCACCGTCCTCTTCGATCGCGAAGGCCGTGAGTGCGGGACCGTCCATGGAACCAAGCGACGGTTGGTCGATGCCAAAGCACTTCCTTCCTTTTTCAAAGATGCCCTTTTTGCCCGCGAAGACGTTCGCTTCATGACCCACAACGGAGTGGATCCACGTGGTCTGGGAAGAGCCACTCTCCGAAACATCATGGACTTCGATTTCACCCAAGGGGCATCGACTCTCACGATGCAACTCGCGCGGAACACCTACGACCTTCGGGCCAAAAAATCGCTCAGCCGCAAAGCGCTCGAAATCGCGCTCACCTTTCGGATCGAATCAAATTTCAACAAGGATGAGATTCTTACTCACTATCTCAATCGAATCTATTTCGGTGCTGGCTGTCACGGACTGGAAGAGGCGGCTCTCACTTACTTTGGAAAAGATGCCACCCAACTCAATCGCGGCCAATCTGCCTTACTCGCTGGCATCATTCGAGCGCCCCACGCCTGCAGTCCATTCCGTAATCTGGAAGGAGCGACCCGCCAACGTGACGAAGTTGTGGAGCGCATGCTCGCCTTAGAAAAAATCAACCTGATGACACTTGGAAACATCAAAGCAGAACCTCTCGAGCTACGCGACCCGAATGACGAACTCCCTTCATCCGGCCACGCGGAACGAGCCTTGAGAAGACCTCTGGAAATGGTCCTCGATTCCTCGCAAATCACCGAGGGCGGTCTCAAAGTTACCTGCTCGCTCGACCGCGACCTTCAGAAGAAGATCGAAAAAACCTTAAACAATCTCCCCCTTCCCCGTGGTAGCCAAGCCGCTTCAATCGCTCTCGATCCCCGCAACGGTGATATCCTCGCAATCGTAGGGTGCTTAGGTGAACAACCGACCGGATTCAATCGAGCCCTCGATATGCATCGAGGCTTGGGCATTTCCCTTGCAGAGCCCCTGATCAACGCCGCTGCCTTGGAACGCAATCAGCTCCCGGTTCCCGGAAAACCAGTCACTACCGGTCGGCAACTTGGAGACACCGAAATGATCCGACTTCTCAAGCGCTTCGGACTCGATGGACAATTCGGCAAAGGCGACGATCTCTACCGCGGAGATTTTACCGTCTCTCCTCTCGAATTGGCGACCGCCTATGCCACGCTTTTAGGAGGAGGACAGCGCCCGACTCCCTGCTTCGTGCGCAAGGTAGAGAATGGAGAAAGTGAACTCTTCAATCGGCCGGCCGCCTTCTTTCCTGCCTTTTCACCCGAATCGGCCCCCAAGACGCTTCCCGGCATCTTGTCTGGTTATTCAATCGCAAGGTTCGATCACTGGGACATCTACCTCCGCGAAGATCGAATCGTGATCCTCTGGATTGGCTTCGACAAACCGCAGCGACTTCAGTTGACCCGCGAACTCACCGACCTACTCGAGACGCTTACTTTTTGATCCCCTCAGCAGTGAGCAAGATAAGATCCAAAGCATAGCGGGTATGAGAATCGCTCACCTTTTCGAGAAGAGCGTTGGCCAATTGGGCAATTTCCTCCCATTCCCCATCTTTAACTCCGTCATTCATGACTTTCGCAAATCGGGCCATCGTCACCGCAGTCTCAAAATGGAGTGAGGGACTCTCGCTCTTTCCTAAGATTGGAAGGTAAGAACTCTTTGAGTCATCCCCTCGACTGCCGACCTCAAAATCAATACCCGCCACACGTCCTTCGCCCGGACTCAGTTCAAGTTCGTAAAGAAGAGCGGTCGAGGAATCAGATTTAAAGATGGATTCCTCCGGACCCTCTCCTTCGAGATCGGCACTGGCAAGGAAACGCGCTGAGATCACCCGATTCTGTTCCAAAACAAGATTCCCTTTTAAGATCGGGGCCGATCCTCCGGGTTTGATATCCGCCACCTGAATCAACAGGAGATGCTTTGTTGCATCCCAGGGACAGCCTCCCAACTCGGCCGCCATGCTGACACCCGCTACCTCTACCATCGGTTCAAAAGAGCCCTGCCCTGCATTGATCCATTCTTCGATCTTCACCGCTTTCGGGATCCCCTTACTGAGCGAGCGTTCGTATTTGAGTAGATCAACCCTTCCCATGTTGAGAGGAAGAGGCCAAGCGGTCAGCTCGTTCACCATTACCTTTTTTGCCGAGAAGCTCTGCCGCTTGCTCGCACTTTCGGTTAGAATCGCAGAAGTATCCGAAGGCCCTAAATCTCCATCGTTCCCTCTTGCCGCCTGAGAATCCCCCGCGCCGGAATCTATACCAGTAAGACCGCCAGGAGTATCGACCACCGTCTTAGACAAGAGATAAAACCCCAAAGTCACTACCGCCGCCACTCCGCCGATCGCTAGAAACGATTGGCTCCGTCGCTTGCGCCGGTTCTCAAGGACAATGACGTCCGCATCAGGACGCTTCCCCGCTCTAAAGATCTCTTCGTAGCGATCCTCTCCCAAGGTCAACTTCGAGCCGCGAAGCGATTCGGTGATCAAAGCACCAAGTCCTCCCACCTCTTCCGCCTCCCTCATAAGCAGGGGATTCTGGGCAAGCGCGACTTCCATCGCCGCATATTCCCGCTCCGGGAGTTCACCGAGAGCAAAGGCCGTTAAACGGGGATCGTCTTTTGTGATCTTCATCTTCTTAAGCTGTTTGGGGGGTAAGATTGGCGGTGAGGTCTTTGGGAAGGAATCCCCGGAGTCGCTTGAGGCCGGTGTGGATCAGGAAGCCCACATTCCCCTCGCTGAGGCCGGAGACTTCACTGATCTCCTGATAACTGAGTCCTTGTTCGAACTTTAAGAGAATGACTTCCCGCTGGTTTTCAGAGAGACGCTCAAGCCCACTCCTCATCTGAGCGACTCGTTCTTCAAGGTCTACTCTTTCGGCCGGGGTTCGACGAGTAGTGGCCACTTGGGCTAACTCATCCTCATTTAAGGCAACAACCCTCTTCTCCTTCCGCAGGACATCTAGAGCCCGATTTCGACAAACCGTGAAGAGCCAAGTCTTCAACCCATCTCTCACTTTCTCGATATCCTGCTGATAAAGTCGAATGAAGGTGTCCTGCACGACATCCTTCGCACGGTCGACATCGTGAAGAAAGGTGACCGCATACCCGATCAGCGGCGACTCAAACTCTTTGAGCGCCTGCCTCACAAAGTCATCGTGCGTCGTTGTCATCTCCGCCTCTCCTTTTGCCATACAGTTTTGAATTACCTTAGGAACGATCCTCTAGCCATCTTCCTTAGATCTATTTTCCCACTATTAGACTCTTCTATTCCACCGCTACATTTTTTCTTAAGACATCGATCACCCAGAACGCTTGATGATTAGAACAATTTACATGTTTTTTGAAAAACCGAGTATGTTTATTAACAAATATTAAAAATAAAGTTGACCATTATTCGAACTTTGGTTTAAAGTCTATTTCGACATGAAAACATTTACTCTCACTTCCACTCTTATTGCAGTGCTCGCTCTCACAGCAGCTGGAGAGTCCAAGGTCAGCATTCTGTCACAGATCTCAGCTAAGGAAAAAGACCTCCTTTGCATCCAAACCGAAATCTCGGTATTGAAAGGGCAACTTACCGCGACCTCATCCAACAAGACGACCTACACCGTAAAATCAGGCGACACTCTCAGCTCAATCGCTCGCCAGAACGAGACGAGCTACACTCAGCTCATCAAGTGGAACCAGATCTCCGATCCTTCCCTTCTGCAGGTCGGACAGGAACTCATTGTCGGAGAAACCAGCAAAGTGGCTTTCGCAAAGACCGCTCCTGAGAAGAAGGCCGCCACTCCAGCGAATCCCTCTAATCACACCATCAAGAAGGGCGACACCTTTTACAGCATCGCCCGCGTAAATGACATTTCTGTTGGTAAGCTCACTCAGCTCAACCCTGGCATAAGCCCCGCGCGTATCATGAGCGGTCAAAAGCTGAAAGTTTCCGGTTCACCGGCCGCTGCACTTGAGACCCGCTCCAGCTCCGCTAAAAAATCATCGACAACTGCACGCACCCGCAACGTCACCTCCAAGAAATCCACCGCAACTCCGATCTCGACTCGCAAGAAATCGCCAACGCCGCCGGTGGCTAAAATGGAGGCAACTCCGGCCCCGACTCCTTCTGAGATGGAGGAGTCGGGGCCGGCCACTCCGAGACCCGTTTCCTCGGTCATTTTGACCAGCGAAACAACATTCTCCGACTTCGCTTCCAAGCACCGCACCTCCACTGAGCAGCTGAATTCGCTCAACGGGTGGAATTACCCCCGGGCCACCCTCCTTGCACGGGGCTCAGAGATCTACGTGCCTAAGTAAGATTTTCCAAGGCAAGAATATGGCAAAACGACACCCGGTGGTTCCTTCGTGGATCACCGGGTGTCACTTTTTGCGGAAATGAGTTTTCCTTCAGTCTAGGCCAAGCTCTCCCATGGTCGCTCCGTAAATCCGCAGCCCCAATCGCTCTTACGATGAGGAACCATCCTTTGACCTACTGAATGGCCTCCGAATATCTTCAAGAACGAGATAAACAGACGGCAGCAGAATCAAAGTAATCGCCGTCGCGAAAAGGATTCCGAATCCCAATGACACCGCCATCGGAATCAGAAACTTCGCCTGCATATCGGTCTCCAGAAGCATCGGCATAAGCCCCGCGAACGTGGTGAGCGACGTGAGAATAATCGGCCGGAAACGACGGGCCCCCGCTCGGGTAGCGGCCTCGTAAACCGAGAGACCTTTCTTACGATGCCTGTTCACGTAGTCGACCAGCACAAGTGAATCATTCACCACCACTCCGGCAAGAGCCACGATGCCGCACATCGACATGATACTCAGATTTAGCCCCAGCAAAATATGGCCAGCGATTGCTCCCACCATGCCAAAAGGAATCACGCTCATCACAATCAAAGGCTGAATGTAACTCTTTAGCGGAATGGCCATGAGCACATACATGAGCATAAGCGCTCCCACAAAACCGATACTCATCTCGCGCATGCTATCTCGCTGGTCACTCTGCTCGCCCTCATAGGTGTATCGAACCCCGGGGAACTTATCGCCGATGACATCAAGCACTTCCTTGGTGTAGCGACCCACGATTTCATTCGAGTTGTAGCCACCAGCAAGATCGACATCCCCTTTAAGACTGATCGTTCGGAAGCGATCAACCCGGGAAATTGTCGCTGGCCCCCGACCATAGTCAGGCTCAACGATCTCCAAAATTGGGACTTCCCCACCCTGTGGAGTGCGTAATTTCATTTGTTCAAAGTTCGCTAGTGAACGCCGCTCTTCCTCGGGATAGCGCACCATCACCTTGACCTCGTCCCTTCCGCGCTGAAGCCGTTGCACTTCGTTTCCATAGAAAGCATCCCTGACCTGTCTCATGACATTCGCCAAATTGAACCCAAGCGCTTTCCCTCGCGGTGTCAACTCACGAACGATGAGTTCCTCACGTCCCCGACGATCCGAGTTCGATATCTCAATCGCGCCCTTGTATTCCTTCAGCTTCTCGGTCGCCCACTCGGCTGCATCCTCAAGCTCATCGCTATCGTTTCCAGTCAGATTGATATCGATGGCATTGCCACCACCAGCGGTCTCCGATTTAAAGCTAAGTGCCACCACGCCCGGCAGGTTACCAACGAGTTCCTGCCAGATCACCTTGATCTCCCCTGAAGAAATATCGCGATCCTTGGCCGGCGTCAGCTCCAGCGTGACTTCACCCAGATGCGTTCCTGTCGGAGGTCCACCCGGAGAAAAGCCCCCTTGAAAAGGCTGCATCCCGGAAGTCGCAAGAACATTCACCACGATCGAGTTTCCTTCTCTATCCGTGATTTCACGACCCAATTGCAGTGCTGCTTCCTCAAGCTTTCGAATCACTTCCTGAGTTTCCGAAAAGGGCGCGCCCAGAGGCATCTCAAGTTTCGCCGAAAGGATTTCGCCTTCCACCTTCGGGAAGAACTCCCACGGAACCCATTTATTGGCGACCAAAGCAACGGAGAGAATCACCAGCGAACCAAAGGCCACCAGAACGATGTAGCGAAAACGTAAACAGAGCGCCAGAAATGGGGTGTAAACAACATCCACAAAGTGCAGCAAGCCTGAGGAGATCGCATTCTGGAGTTTCGAAAGTGGATTCCGTTTGGGCTCGGACGAAGTGGGCTTCAAAAGTGCCAAGTGGGCCGGGAGGACGAACTTCGACTGCAGAAGCGAAAAACCGAGAACAGGAATGACCACCAGCGGGATATTGGGCCAAATTTTTCCACTCACTCCGCTGAGTCCCAGCATCGGAGTGAAGGCTGCCATCGTCGTGAGAATTCCAAAAATCACCACCACGCCCACTTCATGCGTCCCTTTCCAACTTGCTTCGCGCGGATGCTCACCACCCTGAATGCGCGTGTAAACATTCTCACCGACCACGATGGCGTCATCGACCACGATTCCAAGCACGAGGATGAAGGCGAAAGCCGAGATCATATTGATCGACACCCCCAGCTCCGGCATGAGCCAAATGCCACCGGCAAAGGAAACCGGAATTCCCAGAGCAACGAGGAAGGCCAAACTAGGACGGAGGAAAAGCGCGAGCACCAGAAGAACGAGCAGCAAACCCCAACCAATGTTCCTCTTTAGGAGATCAAGGCGGCCCTGCAGCATGAGGCTGGCATCGTTCCAGACTTCCACCTCAACTCCGGGAGGCTTGTCCATTTGCGCGAGATATTCTTTCGCGAGAGCGGCAATCGTCAGAGTGTCCTGCTCCCCCACACGGAAGACATGAAGAACAACAGCCTCCCGCCCATTAAAGGTCGAGGTGAGTTCCACATCTTCGAAACCGTCGATCACCTCGGCAACCTGATCCAGTCGAATTTCCGAGCCATCGGGAAGAGTCCTTACAATGATATTTTGAAAGTCCTCTCCGCGATAACGTTTACCCACGGCCCGCACAACAATCTCGCCCGATGACGTTTTCACCGAACCACTTGGGAGATCCAACGAAGCCCCTCGCACAGCGGCAGCAACATCACTCAAGGACAAGCCATACTGGCGCAATTGGTCTTCGGAAACCTCGATGGAAATTTCGAAGGGGCGGACCGATGCCAACTCCACTTTCTTGATTTCGGGAGTCCCTTTTAGAAAGCGCTGAATCTTGGCAGAAAATCCGGACGCATTTTTACTCTCATAATTCAACAAGCCATCGCGAATCGACTCGGCATACTCTCGCAAGCTCGCCTCGTCGGTCTCCGCACTGATCGCCAAGCTAAGGATCTGGCGATTGACGATGAGTTCTTCATGGACCGGACGTTCGGCATTTTCAGCAAAGTTGCTGATCGCATCGATCTTCGTCTTCACGTCATCCATGACATTACGCGTCTCGTATCCGGTATCCACCTGAACCGTAAGCGCTCCGATATTCCGACTGGCATTTGAGGTGACGCGCTTGATTCCTTCGATATCCGAAATTGCTTCTTCCATCGGAATGATAACGCCATTGACCACCTCTTCGGGAGTGGCATTGGGATACGGGACACTGACAACGACGGCATCGAAAGACGTCTCGGGAAAGATCTCTTTTCGAAGCTGAAACCACGTCGTAAAGCCCGCCACAACAACGGCAAGCATAAGAAAGTTGGCCGCAACATGATTACCGCTGAACCATTTAATCGCTTTTTCCATGGCTTACTTAGGCTGGAATTCTCCGGTTGAAGCGGCCTCAAGTTTCATCCCAACCACCGGGAGTCCCTGCTTCGTTAAAATAACACGTTCCCCCGCTTCTACGCCCCCGGTCGTGTAGACAAAATCAGCGGAGCTTCGCCTGATTTTCAAGGTCCTCAACTCGAGTTCATTTTTCTCATTCAGCACAGCGATCTGGTCTCGCCCGCGCACCGCATTTCGCGGAACCGGAATCACCCCTTTCAGCTGAGCTCCGCTGACCACAGCTCGCACAAACATTCCGGGAAGCGGCGTCCTGAAAGCATCGGGCGCTTCGGGATTCGGTTCAATTTCAGCGATAACATAGGCCGAAAGAGTGGTCCGATCCACGTCGCCTTCCGTGCGGATAATTTTAGCATCCCAGTGATATTCCGTTCCACCAAGCGTCGCGGAAATCTGCACCTTCGCATCGGAAGGAAGTTCTGAAAAATCGGTAAGCGAAAAGGGCAGACGCACCTCAAATCCAGAGGTGTCGTAAACCTCACCAAGTCGCGTGCCGGTTACAACAGTCGCCCCGATATCGAAGAGGGCTTCGCTAACCCGACAGTCAAAGGGAGCTTGAATCCTCGTTCGAGCCAAATCCTTGTTTGCCTTTTCAAGCATCGCTTCCGCGGAAACCTGACGAGCCCTCGCACTCGCAAGAAAAGGAACCCGGCGAACCATCTCGCTCGCTGGCTTACCATTGCCAATCTTCTTCCAATCGCGCGCCGCTTGAGTGCTGCGGGCCTCTTCCTGTTTCACCAAAAGTTCCGCGTCGGCTACCGTCGCTTTCGCCTGCGCTACCGCAGCCCGATAATTGACTTCATCGAGTTCAAGAATGACGTCGCCTTTCTTAAACTCCTCCCCCACTTCGAAGCGCGGATCGACAGAGATGATCCGACCCGTGACCTCTGCGGTAAGCACGGTATCACGACGAGGCGAGACGAGCCCCTCGCTGCTGAGAAGGAGATCAACATCGCCTTTCTGAACGACCTCGATCTCGACCACCGGAACGACGACGACATTTTCCTTTTTCTCTGCTTCCGGGGCGAATTTCTCGAGGATCGAAATAGTAGCCCCACTCACCAGGACGATGACGAGACAGACAATGAGCGTAATGGCGGCGACAGATTTCATGGAGATTTTTTTCCTACGCGGTAATCACCGCCAAGTGCGAGGTGGAGACTGACCCGATTGTCGAGACGAAGTCTCCGTAAGGTGACCAGTTGTGAGGCTAAAGTGATCCGGTTTGATTGCGCGGTGATGAGCGTCAGGGCATCGCCGGTGCCACCGGCATAATCGGCATTCGCTGCCTCCGCTGCCTCGGTGGCACTCTTTAAAGCTGCTGCCGTTGCCTCTCCCCGCTGGGCCATGAAGCGGTCCGCTACAAGAGCCTGCTCGACTTCACCAAAGGCATTAAGAACGGTGGACTGCAGACTTGCGAGTGCCGCGCGGTCGTCGGACTTCAGTCGGGAATATTCCGAGCGCAAGGCTCCCCCCGCCCAGATCGGCTGACTGAGCGCTCCCGCCAGCCTCCAGACTCCAAAATCTGAATTGGTAATATTACTCAAAGAGTCCGTGGTCGTTCCGCCACTCGCAGTGATCTTGATGCTGGGATAAAAGGCCACCTTACCTTGCTTCAACAGACTTCCCGAAGAAGCAAACCGGCGCTCGGCAGCGAGGATATCAGGCCGACGCAAAAGAAGTTCCGAGGGCAATCCCGCAGGAGGCATCGGTGGGATCGACGGAAGTTTTTCCGAAGAACGAATCGCCCCGGCCGGATATCGCCCCAGAAGAAGCTCGAGCTGCCGAATCGCTTGCTCCCGCTCCCCCTTCCGCTGAGTCAGAGTCGCCTTACTGGATTCAAACTGACTCTCCGCCAGGCGGAACTGGGAAGCTGAACCTCCTTCTTCCGCAAGTGCGTTGGTAAAACGATCCCGAACAATATCCATCGTTTGCTGAAACAGTTCGGCCGAGGTCTCCGCAAGCACGATCTGCTCGTTCGCCTCCGTAAGGGCCAACCATGCCCTGATTACTTGAGCTGCCAGTGAAGCACGCGCCGCGCGATAATTTTGCCCCTCGGATTGCGCATCAGCAATGAGTGCAGACTGCCCAGCGCGGGCGAAGCCCCAGATATCGGGTTCCCAATTTACCGATAGGCCTGCCCCGTAATTTTCAGAAAGTGAAGAAGGAACGCCGCCGTCACCGAAAGGAAATCCGACAAAAACTTGTTTCGATCGAGCCCCGTTCAACCCCGCTTCCACCGTCGGTCTCATCGCCGCCCCCGCTGTCCTCGAAGTAGCAATCGCCCGATTCACTCTCTCCGCAGCCACCCGCATATCCGGGTTTGCCGAGAGCGCTTCATCAACTAATGAGGCCCCACCGCTTCCACCGATACGACTGACCCAGCGAGTATCGATTCCCGCCTGTCCCTCACGCGTGGCCGACCATCTCCCTAGGGCTTGGTCCCCGGCTTCCTTCATACGCGATTCAGGCACCGTCACGGCGCAGCCCACCAAAGCGCAGTAGACTAATGTGAGAGGTAATAATTTCATCCTTGGCTTCCGTTTAAAAATCCTACCTCACAAAAATTAATCGCTCGCTCCATCGTCCGCTCCATTTCCTCCCGCTCAACAAGACCCTTGGAAATCTTATTCAGCAAATCACCATGCATCAGGACATTCGACATCACTCCAAAAGAGAAATGGATCGACCAAAAAATGTGCCTGGGATCACTCCCTCGAGTCGCCTGCTGGAAGGCCGGAACATAGCGACCAGCGACCTCATGAAACTGCGCCATCAGGATCTCGGGCAACTCGTAGGATCGCTCGCTGACCAAACGCCCCATAAGTTTGAAGAACAATTGCTCACTGAGGGCACTTGCGGTGAGCTGCGTAAGCAAAGGGTCAAAAAAACCATGCAGAAGCTTCCTTACTGACGGATCTCCCTCTCTCTCTAAACAATCAAGGTTCTTCAACCTCGCTTGATTCACGGGAGAGACCAGTCCGGTCACGACCGCATCCACAAGCGACTCTTTGGAACCAAAGTGATATTTCACTGAAGCAACATTGGCCCCGGCTTGCCCGGTGATCTCTCGGAGAGAGACATTCTCAAATCCCTTCTCCGCGAAAAGCGCTGCAGCAGCATCGAGAAGTGCTCTCTTCGTGCCAACGTGTTCCTCCTCTTGGGCTGCGCTCATAAATTTCAAACAAGTGCTTAAATGCGTTCTCAAGATTTTCAAGCAGATGTTTAAAATATTTTTTTCCTCCCTCATTCACCCTCCTTGGGAGATCATTTCTAAGTGATTGAACTCCAACACCGAGATTGCCTTGAAGGCTTGCGCGATATGCCGGAGGCCTGTGTCGACGTCGTCGTCACTTCTCCCCCCTACAATCTGGGAATCAACTACTCGACCTATGACGACACCGGAGATCGCGGCGGCTTTCTCTCCTGGTGCCAGGAATGGGCGACAGAGATCAAACGTGTCCTCAAACCCGGAGGATCGTTTTTCCTCAATGTCGGAGCAGCTCCTGCTAATCCCCTCATGCCTCACCAGCTCGTTCTCGCGCTGACGGAAAAAAAGCCCAATTTTGTCCTCCAAAACACCTTTCACTGGGTCAAATCGATCACGATCAAGACGCGAAAAGGCGAAGAGATTTCGGCGGGTCATTTTAAGCCCATCAACTCCAAGCGCTTCGTCAACGACTGCCATGAATATGTCTTCCACCTCACCGGTAGTGGTGCAGTTCCCCTTCAGCGTCGGGAAGCCGGAGCCGAGTATGCCGATAAATCTAATATCGCACGCTGGAAGCACACCGGCGGCAGTGACAAGCGCTGCCGTGGAAACACTTGGTTCATTCCTTACGACACCATCAAATCACGAGACAAGGATCGCCCCCATCCCGCGAGCTTTCCCGTAGGCCTCGTTGAACAATGTCTCACACTGCACGGACTTGACGAAACGACTCATTTGCTTGACCCCTTTCTGGGCATTGGCACCTCGGCGATCGCAGCGCATCAACTCGGAATCGATTCCTTCACCGGATTCGAGATCGACGAAGGCTATCTCGAAGTCGCCCGGGAACGTCTGGACACCCTTAAGAACGACCGCACTCTTTTCTAACCACTACCTCATGGAACAAGCATCCGTCGAAGAATTCACCACCGTTGAATCTATTTTTCTCCGCGAAAAAAACTGCCTTCTTTTGCGGGCAGAATTCACCCCTATCTTCACCGACTACTATCTTCACTTGATGGAGATTAAGGAACGCCACCCCGCAGGACTCGATTCCACCCTCAAGGAATTACTCGCGGCCCTCACCTTGCATCTCACCGCCCGGCCTTGGGCCGAAACCATCGCCTGGACCGCCAATCTTCGCGCCCCCCGCGCTAACTTTTTCGCGACCGGCTCTTCGACCAGTGAGTATATCACCGGCCGCCTGTTCACTAAGGATGTCCGCGAACCAGATCGCAACTTCCTCTACTCTCAAACCACCGTCCCCGGTGCCGAGGCCTCTCTTTCCACCATCGAGATGGAAGGCAATTCACCCTTGGAATGGCTCCAACATTTTTACGATCAATCCGAGCAACGCCCCGCTAAGGCCTTCCAACTTTCAGGAGATCACTTTGCTTTGGTCGCGGCGCAACCAGACTTCGATGAAGAATGGTTCGCCCAACTCAGCGCAAAGGAGCTGGAGACGATCACCGAGCACGCTCCCCATAAGGTCTTGGAAACTCGACGATTCAAGTTTGCTTGCGGCTGCACCTTGGAAAGAATCCTTCCCGTCCTCAGTGCTTGGAAAGACAAACCCGATGAACTCTTCGGGGACAAAGACACCATCTCCGTTCAATGCCCTCGCTGCGCCAAGAAATACTCCGTCAGCCCCGGAGACCTGCAAGACGACTAAGCTACTCAAGCTTGCCGTCGACTACTTTCAGCACAGGCAAACTCTCGCTGCTTTCCCACCAATCAAGGTTGGTCGTCGTGATCAGCTTCTGAGCATCAGTCGGAAGCCTCTCCATCAGCGCGTTCCGACGCCCGGGATCCAGCTCACCAAAGACGTCATCGATGAGGTAAACCGGCTTCCGTTTCCCCCGATCACGGAGAACTTCTCCTTGAGCGAGTTTGAGCGACAACGCCAGAGTCCGTTGCTGGCCCTCGCTACCATACTCGCGGGCAGATCGTCCCATGATCCTCAGCGTTAAATCATCACGATGCGGCCCGGCGAGCGTCACTCCCCGCCTCATTTCCCGCTCTTCCACTTCCTGAAAAGCCGCCTCAAGATCTCCTTTTGATCGATCCAGATAATCGATTCCCAATTCTTCAGCTTTCCCACTCACCCCGGCATGATTCTCTGCCGCTCGTGGAGCCAGATCCTGACAAAGAATTTCACGATGTCGGACGATTTCCGATCCATGCTCGATGAGCATACGCGTGTAAGCCTTCACTTCGGGCTCACGAGGAGAGAGACTTTTGAGATACTTGTTCCTGCCCGCGAGCGCTTTTCGGTAGCGCATCCAATGGTCGCGATATTCCGGGTCCACTTGCGATGCGAGAAAATCGAGATACTTCCTCCTGCTCTCGCCTCCTCCACGCACCAAATCGAGATCATCGTTTCCCATCCAAACCACCAAACCGCTTTCCCTTAGGTAATCCTTCCTAGCAGGAGCGTCATCCCCATCGAGCTTCATCGAGAGACCTTTCCGATCTCCCCGAAGCTGTAAATCCTGCCCATTCACTCTCCCCGCGATCCCAAAGCCCGCAGCGCCTTCCCTAATGAGCTGCCGAACTTGCCGGGCACGAGGCGACTGCAACCGCAGTAAAAGACAGACCGCTTCAAGCAGTGACGTCTTTCCCTGCGCATTCTCTCCCACAAAAATCTGCCCCTTGGGAGCAAGTGACAGCGCTACTCGCTCAAAACAGCGAAAATCAACCAACCGCAAGCTCTCAATCACTTCTCAATCATCCCCGCCGTGTCATATTTTGGCAACGCGAAATAATTTCTTCTCTTTTTTTCTAAGAAAAATTCAGCTTCGCCGTTTCTCCTCACAGAAGTGGCCCTTTTCTTTTCTGGCCAAATCAGTTCCATCTACTAAAATCTTCTCAGCCCTAGCGAAAATTTCCCCATGAGTCTTCACGCACAACTATCTCCCGAAGCCCAAGCGCGCCTCCAGGCTCAGCGCCGGACCTCCACGATCAGCTCCCTGGTCATCGCCCTCCTTGTGATGGCTCTAGTCGCAGTGATCTTACTGATTATCGGAATCAGTCTCGATAAGAAAGATATCCCCACCATCGTCAGCTATAGTGCTGGAGCGGAAACGGAAGAAGATCTTGATCGTCGCAAGGTGAATACCAATACCCAGCGGAAGCCTTCTTCTCCCTCCTCTTCGATGGCGAAGGTCATCGCTTCTACCACTGCTTCTCCCACTGCAATTCCAGTTCCTGAAGTTGATGTCCCTGATCCCAGCACCAACTTTGGTGACGGAGATGACTTCGGTTCAGGTTGGGGTGACGGAGGCGACGGTGCCGGTGGCGGATTTGGCAACATTCCAGTCACCATGAAACAGCGTTGCTCACTTGCCGACCGCCTTTCTCGTCTTGAGTCCAATGGCGGCACCAAGGAGTGTGAAGATGCCGTGGTCAACGCGCTTCGCTGGTTCAAGGAGAAGCAAAATAAGGACGGCTCTTGGTGTGGAAGCCGCAAGGTGTCCATGACCTCCTTCGCCCTTCTTGCCTTCCTCGGCCACTGTGAAACAGCCCAATCCGAAGAATTTGGCGAAACCGTTTTCGCCGCTGTCACCTTCCTCGTCGACAAGTCGATGAAAAACAACGGCAAGCTCGCCGACGACTTCAAGGATGACCACTGGTGCTACGAGCACGGCATTGCAGTCTACGCCCTTGCTGAAGCTTACACCCTGTGCGTGAAGTCATTCGGTGAGAACATTCCTAATCTTGAAGATGCCGTTCAAGCCTCTGGTCAGTTCATGATCAACAGCCAGCACCAAGGTGGCGGCTGGGAATATGCTTATAAGGAAGACAACTCCCGTGGCGGAGACACCTCAATCGTCGGCTGGCACGTTCAGGCCCTCAAGGCCCTCAAGCACACCAAAATTGAATTTAAGAATATGAGCAAGTGCTCACGCCTCGCCCTCGACTACATGGAGAGCAAGCAAATGAAATCTGGTGCCATCGGCTACTCAAATGCATCTCTCCATGGTGAACAAGATGGAACCACTCTCGCCGCTGTTGGAGCTCTTTGCTTCCAAATGTGGGATAAATCCTCTCACTCGGTCGCCCGCAAAGCCTGCCGCTTCATTAGCAAAGAAATGAAGTTTGAGTGGGAAGGACCTGACTCGGACATCTACGGCCACTACTATGCAGCTCAGTGCATGATCAATTATGGTGGTGACTATTGGAAGAAATACAACACGCTCTTCCGCGATCAAGTCCTCAACAACCAGAAAAAGGATGGTTCGTTTAAGAATGTGAACACTAACGGTAAAGGAAAAATCAAAGCCGTCGCAGCTGCCTTCGCTGGAAATGGCGACGTCTCGGATCACTACCGCACTGCACTGGCGACCATGATGCTGGAAGTTTACTACCGCTTCCTCCCTTCCAGTCAGAAGACAGGGGGCTAAACCCCTTGTTCTAATAAGCTTTCAAGCCCCGATGGTCATGCACCTCGGGGCTTTTTCGTGCCCTCAAGCCGCTGCCTTTAGGAATTGAGATCCCTCACCGCTCTCCTGACGAGATCAAGAGCACGTTGACTGGACTGTTGCTTAAAATCAGCCCGGCTTCGTGGATGACATTCGAGAAAGGTTTCCACTCCGGTGGGCGTTGCGATGCCAAAACAAACAGTTCCGACCGGCTTTTCTTCCGTCCCTCCTGTGGGCCCGGCAATTCCTGTCACGCTGATCGCAAAATCAGCTCCACTAACCCGCTGGGCTCCCAGAGCCATTTCTCTGGCCACTTCCTCACTAACCGCTCCATGCCTCCGCAGAGTTTCCTCCTGAACACCGATCAATTGATGTTTGGCCTCATTCGAATAAGTCACAAACCCGTGGGTAAAAACCGCACTCGCACCTGAAACATCAGTGACACGACTAGCAATCAGCCCTCCGGTGCAACTTTCCGCCGTCGCAAGGGTCGTCCCCTTCTCCGTCAGCATCCGCACCACCACTTCCTCAAGAGAAAAGCCCTCGTCACCGATCAAAAAATCACTGAAAGCCGACTCTGCAATCGTCCGGCCAACCTGAATGGCCTCTGGAGATCCAATAAGGCGAAGATCGACCTCTCCCAACCGAGCGCAGTAGCCCACTTCGAGCCCTTCGATCTCAGCCAACTTTTCGTCAATCCCCTCGTGAAAACTGCTTTCGCCAATCCCTGCGAATCGCAACTCGCTGACTTCGGAAATTGTCTCCACGCCAGAAAGCGCCTTCAGCCGAGGTGCCACTTCCGCATGAAACATGGGATAGAGTTCCCTCGGTGGTCCGGGGAGAAGAAACAGAGCACAATTCGCCGAACCACTGAGTCGCGGCGGCGTGTAGATTCCCGGCGCAGTGCCATTTGGATTAGGAATCACATCCGCTCCCACCAAAACTTCTGCCTGGCGAAGATTCGCTTTCACCATCGGGTATTTCCTCTTCTCAAAAAATTCGTAAAGCGTGCGCTTCGCGGCTTCGTCTACCATCAACTCCACATCGAGAGCCTTCGCGGCAGCCTCGCGTGTGATATCGTCACTCGTGGGCCCCAAGCCACCGGTGACCAACACTGCCTCGCTCCGCGAAATACATTCCGCGAGCGCTTGCTCAATCGCCACACCATCGGGAACGGTCGTCTGCCGCTGCACGCGCAGGCCCATCTTCGCCAGTTCCTGACCCATCCACGTTCCGTGGGTGTTTGCAGTCGATCCCAGGAGGAGTTCGCTCCCGGTGTTGAGAATCTCAATCTTCATCGTCTTCAGGCTCAGGACGCCAGAGAAGCGGCTTCGCATCCCCCCAAAGATCTTCCAGGGCATAAAGTTCACGCATTTCAGTATGAAGAATATGCACCATGACATCAACAAAGTCTAAAACGACCCAGCGGGTTGCGGCCTTGCCCTCAGTCCGGAAAGCATGCTCCCCCGTCACTTCGGCCACTTTCTTCTCAATATCACGGCTAATCGCTTTGAGGTGCGGCATTGATGCCGCCGAGCAAACGATCATGAAATCGGTGATCGTAGAAATCCCACGCACATCGAAAATCCGAATATCATCGGCCTTCGTCTCATCGGCTGCGTGTGCGCAAGCCAACGCTAATTTTTCTCCTGAGTCACTCATTCTATCTTGGATCGAGAGGATTACAGCGCCGATTAGGCGCCTCCGGTGTTGCTAAAACAAGTGATGCAAAACCCTGTGGTCCCACCTGCTTCCCGAATCACCAGCTTTTGTTGCCAATGGGAAAACTGGTGGAGCGTAGCGGATTCGAACCGCTGACCCCCTGCATGCCATGCAGGTGCTCTACCAACTGAGCTAACGCCCCTTTACCAATGTTTCAGGACGGCGGATTCGTAGGGGCGGAACGCCGCGCATGCAAGGAGAAAAAGATTCGTCGTTGGCGAAGATTCAAGAAGTGCTAGCTTAAGCCCAGCTTCAAAAAGGGCTAAATGACGATATGGCATGGCTTTCAATCATCCTGGGCATCCTCCTTCTTGGAATCGGAGCCCATACTCTCCCTACCCCTCCGGCCACTCCCGAAGAGGTTAAGGCCACCTCCGCAAGCCTCGCGATTCTCTTTGGGGGCTTTTACGTGATTTGCGGCATCTTCTGCCTTAAAATGGGTAAACACGGGCGTATTGCGGTTTCCCTCATTTCCTTCGCGGGCGTTCTCCTCGCCCTCTACGAACTCTTTCCAGCAATGCTTCGGCATGAGCCCCTTCCCGCTCCTCTCGTCCACGGAGGACTCCTCATTTCTTCCCTTATCATTGTCGCTAAGGCCGTCATTGCATGGCGCGGCAACCGTGGTGTGAGGGTCGTTTGAAATCTGACTCACGAAAAAAGCGCCGCCCAGAAGAACGCCGCCCTTGAAAAATTAATGAATCCAACTGATTCATTTTTTAGCCTCAACAACTATCGCTAGCCGCTGGACCACGACCTTTAAAGGTCAACTCAGCAATACCCGACTTATCGAGCTCCCCAAGGCCTGAGGTCACCATCTTGTCATACTGAGCCTTGGTGGCGTCGTTCACAGGAAGGCTTAAGCCCAGCTCTTTCGCGATATCCCCGGCAATCCCGGAATCTTTCGCGGCGTGCTCAGCGGAGAACCAACACTCGTGATCACGGTCAATCATGTCCTCGGCATCCGTCTCAAGCACCCGGCTGTTGGCACCAGTTTGAGAGAAAATATCGCAGACCATCTTGAGATCGAGCCCAAGCGCGTCCGCAAGACCAAGACCTTCGGCAAGACCAGCAGTATTGATGTTCATCACCATGTTCACGAGAGCCTTCACTTCCGCAGCTTTACCAATCGGACCACAAAGACTCAGGTTCACCGAAAGTTCTTCGAGAAGCGTTTTGTGCTTATTGAAGACCTCTTCATCTCCCCCAATCATGAGGAAGAGTTTTCCTTCACGTGCCTGGGAAATCGAAGACGCCATCGCTCCTTCGAGCACTTCAGCACCCACTGCTTTGCCCGCAGCATAAACCTCTTTATGGATCCCCGGTGAAAGGGTCGCGCAGTTCACGAACGTCTTCCCAGCCGACCCGGAAAGCAATTTATCTCCCTCACCAAGGAAGATCGCCCGCATCGCGTTGTCATTCGTGACCACCGTAAAGATGATTTCTGCGGCTTCGGTCACTTCCGCAAGCGTCGCGCAGTCCTTGGCTCCGAGCTCACCTGCGATCTCTGCCGAGGCTTCTTTGTTCACGTCATAGACAGCGGTCACGTCGTGTCCACAGTCCAACTGAAGGTGTCGAGCCATATTGGCTCCCATGCGGCCTACGCCGACAAATGCTACTTTACTCATAGTAATGTGTGTTTATTTAAATTCTGGATAGAAAGGATTGTGCGCTTTCTCTTCGCCCACGGAGGTCATCGGCCCGTGTCCCGGACAGATCACGGTCTGGTCTTCGAGAGTGAAAATCTCACCACGATTGGTGGCAAGGGCATCATGATAGGAAACCACCCCACCGCCCATCGATTGAGCAAAAATGGCGTCTCCCACAATGGCAACCGGACGATCCAAGCCATGCACCACATAGGTGGTTCCTGCTGGCGAGTGTCCCCAGGTTAAGCGAGTGGAAACACGGAGCGTCCCGACCGAAAATGAATCACCCGAGGCAAAACGAGTTGCGCTATCGACAGGCTCCATGCCATTCACATAAACCGCTGCGTTCGGATGCGCCGCCGTCACCTTGTCCCGATCAATGATGTGATCGAGGTGAGTGTGTGTCAAAAAGAGGGCCTTCAGTTCGAGCCCGAGTTCCGCCACCTTGGCTAGGGCTCCGTCTGCGTTCGCTCCGGTATCGAAAAGAGCCGCTTCCTTGGTCTGAGGATCCCAAACAAGATAGGCATTCACCGTCATCGGATCTTCAGGATCGTCGTCGAATAGCGTGTTGAATTGAGCCAACCCGGCAAGTTCGACCTCCTCCGGTTGCCACGACCCGTTCGCCCGCTCGACCAAGGTGTTCCCATCAAGCCCCAACGAAGGAGCAATCGCCCGCACCGCTGCTTCGTCAAAGTCGCCGCCCTTCAGCTTTTCAATGACATCCGTCTCCACTCCCGTAAGGAAGGAAAGGACACCGTCTGCCATCCCCGTGCCCCGCAGGGTCTTACCGATGATGTCGTCAAAATTATCTTCGAGTTGAATCATAAATCGTTGTTTTCGTGAGAATCTATTTCAGAGGGTAAAGAGCGATGACCCGCCCAACCTTGCTGTATTCGGTGCAAAAAAGCTGACCCTGCGGGCCAAACTTCACTCCATGGGGAGCCGAAAACGCCGAATCGTGCAGGTCCTTCGCCGGAACACCGTTCGTTGCCCACTGCTTCTTATCCGGGTTATCCAGAAGAGCCGAAACAATTTTACCGTCTTTATCCATCAACACGAGGCGACCTTCGATATCTCCCACCACCGCCAAATCACCCTGCACATCCACATCAGCTGGACGTCGAAGCGGCTGGGGTCCGTAGAGACCAATCCACTCCAGATCCATCGTCAGGTGCATCATCCGACGACCATCCCGATCACAAACCAGAAACCGCGGCTCGTCATACCGAAGATCAATCGCCGCACCGTGGCAGGCCGTAAACTGATCCTTCCCCGTCCCGACTCCGCCGTAGGTCTTCACCAAAGCGCCATCAGATTTCAAGCGGTGAATCTTCTTCGAGCCATATCCCATGAAAAAATAAACATCACCACTAGGCCCGACCAAAGTCTCGGTAAGCCCATTCATCCCGCCCTCAAGCTCACCCGTCTTCTCGTTCGGAAGAGTCGTCACGACATTCCCCTCCAGGTCAAATTTCACCGCCCGACTCTTCCCCGTCTGCGATCCCCAGATAAATTCCTTTCCCTTCTCCTCGACCGTCGTGAGCGAGTGCATCCCGTTGAGTCCATTCTTCAAGGTCCGGACAAACTTCCCAAAGCGGTCAAACTGCACCACCCCGGGTCCCCCAATCGTCGCCACATAAACGTTCCCCGCCTTATCAAGAGTGAGATCGCCGTGCAGCGCACCAATGCTCTTCCCTTCAGGCATCGCGCCCCAACCAGGGACTGTCACATATCGATGACCCTCCGCTCCCGTTTCGGTCGCAGTAGTAATCACATGACCCACCCCAACCGCATGGTCATGCCCTTCATGGGCTTTCGCAAACGAACTAAAAACAAAACAGACAATAAAGGAAGCAATCTTCATAACTCAGTCATGCTGTCCGACAGCAGGCACAGGAAAAGGAAAAAACCTCCTAAACTCCAATCGGATGCCAAGTCGTCTTAACTTCCTGGAAATCAAGAATATGATACGGGCTTTCCTTCAAAGGTGCGTCCTTCTGATGACTCACTCGTTTGAGGTTCTCAGCCGACTCCAGATCAAGCAACTTCTTCTCATCTTTATCGTTCGAGCAGAGCAGCACCGCATTCACATCCATATGCTTCGCAAACTCAGGAATCAACTCGGCGCGCTTCCCGGTCAGAATATTCACCACGCCTGCCGGCACGTCTGAGGTCGAAAGGACTTCTGCAAAGGTAATCGCCGTCAGCGCATTCTCCCCAGCCAGCACAATCGCGGAGTTTCCTCCCACAATCACCGGAGCCAAGGCCGAGACCAACTCAGGCAAACTTCCCCGCCTGGGAGCAATAATCCCCACCACCCCGGTCGGCTCGGGAACCGAAAAGTTAAAGTGCGACGACGCCACCGGGTTCGCCGACGAAAAGAGCGCCTGATACTTATCGCTCCACCCTCCATAGTGGACCAAGAGATCGATCGCTTCCGAAACATCCTTCTCAGCTCTTTCTTCAGAAATCCCGTGCGCAACAAGTTCCACCACAAACTGGGCACGCCGCCCTTCGAGCATCTCTGCGATCCGATAAAGAATCTGCCCCTTAAGATAAGCCGATGCCTTTCCCCAGCCACCGCTCGCCTTGCGCGCCGCCACCACCGCTTCACGGAAATCTTTCCGGCTCGCCCAGGAGGCATTCGCCAGGAGTTCGCCATCCTTTCCGCGAACGTCGAGCACGCGACCGGATTCGGTCCGGGGAAACTTTCCGCCAATGAAAAGCTTGTAGGTTTTTTTGATCGTCATGTCGGAAGAAATTAGAAGTTGAGATATGCCGCCAGCCCGTGGACACCGCCTTCACGGCCAATGCCACTTTCCTTGTAGCCACCAAAGGGCGAGGTCGGATCGAATTTATTAAAGGTATTGGCCCAGACCACGCCAGCCTTCAGCCCGGTCGTCATCTTGAAAATCTTGGAACCCTTGTCAGTCCAAACGCCACCGCTCAAACCGTATGGCGTGTTGTTCGCCTTCTCGAGAGCCTCCTGCGGAGTCCGGAAGGTCTGAATCGCGAGCACCGGCCCGAAGATTTCCTCCTGCACGATCCGATGACTCTGCGCGCACTCTGTAAAAAGCGTCGGCTTAAACCAATTCCCCTTCCTCGGAAGTCGCCCTTCCGGCTGCCAAATACACGCGCCTTCCTTCTCACCCGCCTTCACGAGCGCCTTGATCCGCTCCAACTGCTCCGCCGAGTTGATCGCACCAATGTCGGTATTCTTATCAAGCGGATCACCCACGATGAGCGTCTCCATCCGCTTTTTTAGCTTCTTGATCACCTTGTCGGCAATGCTCTCCTGCACAAACAAGCGAGAGCCGGCACAGCAGACGTGGCCTTGGTTGAAAAAGATGCCACTCACGATCCCTTCGACCGCTTCATTGATCGGCGCGTCTTCGAAAACAATATTCGCGGCCTTGCCGCCCAACTCGAGGGTGAACTTCTTATCCGTCCCCGCAATCGCCCGGCGAATCGCCTTGCCCACTGCCGTCGATCCCGTGAAGGCGACCTTGTCGACGTCCGGATGCTCAATCAACGCCTGACCCGTCTCACCAGCACCAGTCACAATATTGACCGTTCCCGGCGGAAGTCCCGCGTCCTCAAAAATCTCTGCCAGCTTCAGCGCCGTCAGCGGCGTCGTCTCCGCCGGCTTCAGCACCACCGTGTTTCCGCACGCAAGCGCCGGAGCAATTTTCCATGCCGCCATCAGGAGCGGAAAGTTCCAGGGAATCACCTGCCCCACCACCCCAAGAGGCTTCGGCTTCACTCCCGGGAAGGCGTAGTTGAGCTTGTCCGCCCAACCCGCATGATAGAAAAAATGGGCTGCCACCAAAGGAATATCGACATCGCGGCTCTCTCGAATCGGCTTCCCGCCGTCCATCGACTCCACCACCGCCAGTTCGCGCGAACGTTCCTGAATGAGACGCGCAATCCGAAAAAGATACTTCCCGCGCTCCGCACCCGAAAGCTGACCCCACTCGCCCTCGAAAGCCTTGCGCGCAGCCTTCACGGCTTGCCCCACTTCCTTCTTCCCGGCCTCACCGACCTTCGCAATCACTTCACCCGTCGCCGGATTGCTCGTTTCAAACTGCTTGGGCGCTTTCACCCACTTGCCGCCGATGAAAAGGTCGTAGCTCTTCTTAATCTTAAAGTGATTCTTCGACTCCGGAGCCGGAGCGTAATTACCGAAAACGAAATTGTGTGGTCCTGGTTCTGTCTTAGCCATCTTCTTAGTCCTTCGTAAAATAATCCCCGCTCTGGTAACGACCGGTTTCTTGTTTGCGAATCTGCATTAGCAGATCGTTCGTCAGTGAGCTCGCCCCAAAGCGGAACCACTTATTTGTAAGCCATTTCTCGCCCAGCACTTCACGCACCATCACGAGATACTGAATCGCGAGCTTCGCATTACTGATGCCACCCGCAGGCTTCATCCCCACCATTTTGCCCGTGCGGTCATAATGATCTTCGATCGCCTGAAGCATCACCAGCGTCACCGGAAGCGTGGCCGCGATGGGCACCTTCCCGGTCGAGGTTTTGATAAAGTCAGCCCCGGCGGCAATCGCGATATCACTGGCCCAACGCACGTTGTCATACGTCGTTAGCTCACCTGTTTCTAAAATCACCTTCAAGTGCGCACCTCCGCAAGCTTCCTTACAAGCCGCCACCTCATCAAAGATCGCGCGATACTCGCCCTGCAAAAACTGTCCGCGCGAAATCACCATATCGATTTCATCCGCTCCTTCACCCACCGCATAACGCACCTCCGCAAGGCGTTCCTTCAAACGCATCTGCCCCGATGGAAACTGCGTCGCCACTGACGCCACCAGCACACTGGATCCTTCGACCGCTTTCGCCGCCGTCTTCACCATCCTCGGATAAACACAAACTGCCGCCGCTGGCCCCACTGAAGGATCACCCGGGAGCGGCTGCCTCGCCTTCTGGCACATCTGCCGCACCTTCCCCACCGAATCCGCTCCTTCCAGAGTCGTCACGTCCAACATCGTCACCGCGAGCTTCAGAGCAGACATCTTCGTCTCCTTCTTAATGCTCCGGGCACAAAAACGCTTCGCACGCTCTTCAACGCCGACTTGATCAATCGTCGGACTCTCCCGCCGATCAGGGAAGTTAAGAACTCCTGCTTTCACAGCGAAGAACCTACCGCCGATCCCCCTCAGAGCAATGCCCGATCTTTCGAATCGTCGGCAACCAAAAAGAAAAACTTATGGGGACTCCTCGCAATAACTCTCACAATAATTTTATTCATTGGTTTCACTCCGACAAGGTGCTCAGGGTCCCCATCGAAAAAGCAAAAGAAGCCAAGCAACCCATTCAATACTTCACATCCCGCCGCTTCCGATCCGGCTCTTCAATCCCCGCCCGCTTCCTCAACTCCTTGATCTGGTCCCGCAAGTGCGCCGCCTTCTCAAATTCCAGCCGCGCCGACGCCTTCTGCATCTCCTCCTCCATCTCGCGAATCACCTCAACCGCATTGTAGATCATCTCGTCCTCCGCCACCATCGACTGGTTCACCTTCTCCCCCTCCGAGGTCCCTTTTCCTCGCTCGTGCAAACTCTTCTGCACCGCCCGCACCACACTCTCCGGCGTAATCCCGTGCTTCTTATTATGCTCCTGCTGCACCCGCCGACGATGCTCTGTCACATTGATCAACGCTTGGATCGAATCCGTCACGGTATCGCAAAAAAGCACGCACTCCCCATTCAAGTGACGCGCCGCCCGACCCGCCGTCTGAATGAGACTCGTCTCGTTCCGCAAAAATCCTTCCTTGTCCGCGTCCAAAATACAAACCAACGACACCTCCGGCAAATCAAGTCCCTCTCGCAACAGGTTGATTCCAATGAGGATATCAAACTCCGCCGCCCGCAGTGCCCGCAGAATTTCCACCCGCTCAATCGCATCCACATCCGCGTGAATGTAGCGGCATTTTAAATCCACTCCCTGCAAATACTCCGCCAAGTCCTCTGCCGTCTTTTTCGTCAACGTCGTCACGAGCACCCGCTCTCCCTTTTCGACCCGCTGACGACACAGCTCAATCGTATCATCAATCTGCGCCTTGAGCGGCAGCATCGTCAGTATCGGATCAAGCAGTCCCGTCGGACGAATAATCTGCTCCACAATCAACTGCTGACCCGCACGACCCACATTGAAATCATCTGGGTCCTGCGCCGAACCGCTTGCTTTGATCGTCCGGTTAAGACGTTTCGCAAATCCAGAATCAAAGTCGGGATCCTTGCGGCCCTTGATCGGAATAAACTTGGGATTATCCGGCCTCGAATTCACGATCTCAAACGGCCCCGGCGTCGCACTCACGTAGAGGCGCTGATTCGTCATCTTCATGTATTCATCAAATCGCAGCGGCCGGTTATCCATCGCACTCGGCAAACGAAACCCGTGATCAACCAAGACCGACTTCCGACTCTTATCCCCCTCAAACATCCCCCGCACCTGCGGCAGTGATGCGTGACTCTCATCCACCATCAGGAGATAGTCATCCGGAAAAAAGTCCAGCAACGTGTAGGGACGATCCCCTTTTTTTCTCCCGGTGATATGCCGCGAGTAATTTTCAATCCCCTGGCAAAATCCCATTTCCTGCATCATCTCCAGATCATACTCGGTGCGCATTCGAATCCGCTGGGCTTCGACCAACTTGTTGTTCTTCTCAAACCACGCAATTCGATCATTCAACTCCTGCCGAATCGCCACCATCGCCGTCTTGAGCTTCTCCTTCGAACTCACGAACTGCTTCGCTGGATAAAAGACGTAATTCGTCACCTCATCGATTACGTGTCCGCTCATCACATCGATCGCGGAAATCCGGTCGATCTCATCGCCAAAAAACTCCACCCGAATTGCGGTATCCTCCAAATAAGCCGGCCGCACTTCCACCACATCTCCCCGCACCCGAAAGTTCCCCCGCTGAAACGCAATATCGTTCCGCTCAAACAACAGGTTCACCAACTCGTGCAAAAAATCATCCCGCCCGATCTCCATCCCCTTCCGAACGCCATACATCATGGCCTTGTAATCCTCCGGATTTCCCAAACCGTAGATACAGCTCACCGACGCCACCACAATCGTATCCGGTCGCGTGATCAACGACCCCATCGTGCTCAACCGCAGCCGCTCAATCTCCTCGTTGATCGACGAATCCTTCTCAATATAAGTATCCGACCGCGGAATGTAGGCCTCCGGCTGGTAGTAATCGAAATACGACACAAAATACTCCACCGCATTGTCCGGAAAAAAGTTCTTAAACTCGGAGTAAAGCTGCGCCGCCAGCGTCTTATTGTGACTCATGATCAGCGTCGGTCGCTGAATCTCCTCAATGACATTCGCCATCGTGAAGGTCTTCCCCGACCCCGTCACCCCAAGGAGCGTCTGATGCCGGTTCCCCGCCTTGACCGACTTCACCAGCTTCGCAATCGCCTGCTCCTGATCCCCCTTCGGGCGGTAGTCACTAGTCAGTCGAAAATTCACTCTCCAAACCTAACCAAGCTCCCGCACATGTCCACCCTCCCCAACATGGAGTAATATGAAGCGTGACCCGGAACGCCGTGGAGATAGCCTTTAGGCAACTTTCAACCCTCTGTCCCGCCAACGAAGATTAGCCCCATCCGCTAAATTCGCGTTCGTCCAAAACCCTCAACTCCCATGCGCAAACACCTCCTCCTTATCCTCACAATCGGCTTCATTCTCGGCCTCCTCTGGCTCCTCGTCTACTCCCTCCCTGATTCAAAGCCGACCCCGGAACCCGAACCCACCGGGCAATCCGTCCCCCCGCCCGCCGACCAAATCCCTCCCACCCGCGAGTATCCCGAACAAGCCATGGGCGACCGTATCCTCGCCGACTACGCCTCACCTTCCTCCGACGGAAAAGAAGACATCAAACTCTTCTACAACTACCTCACCAACGTCTTCCTTCTCCTAAAAAGTCGCGACACCCGCCAGTATGCCATCAACGAAGACCTCGCCGACCTCCTCCGCGGCAAGAACGACTACAAAACCCCCTTCGTCTCGCCCGACTCCCACATCTTCAACGAGGAAAAAATGATCATCGATCGCTGGGGTATCCCCATCCATATCCACACCATCTCCCACGACCGCTTCGAACTCCGCTCCGCCGGCCTCGACAAAAAAATATTTACCGAAGACGACCCCATCTGGCCCCTCCCCCAACCAGAGCAGTAAAGGAGTCGTGGCGCCCTCGCCGCTTAGCTTCGCAAGTATCCGCCTTAGCTCACAGAGCGGAGGAGAAAGCCTCTCAATTTTCAAATCTCATCACGCATGCACCAACAAAATAGAATCCACCGCGTGATCTTGATGTAAAATATCAGACACCACCACCAAAGGCGTCCCCTTCGCCACATCCCGCTGACTCGTCAGCAATTCCACCGCACTCGAAATCGTATCCCGCGGCATCTCCGAAAACGGCACTTCAAACGCCCTCACGCCCCGCGACAATGTCAGCGCCTGGCACACGTGCGCATCCGGCGTAAACGCAAAAATCGCCGCCTTCGGCCTTAACAAGGCCGCCTGGTGCGCTGTTGCTCCGGATTTCGTAAACACCATCACGAGCGCATCCGGAATCGAATCCGCGAGCCCCAGCGCCGCCTTAATCGTCTTCTGCTTCTCCGTCTTCAGCGACGCCTCGTCACCAAACCCCAGCGCGCCCGATCTCTCGATCCGTCGCGCCACCCGGTCCATCAATTCCACACAACGGACCGGATATTTTCCCACCGTCGTTTCACCCGACAACATGATCGCGTCGGCTTCTTCATAAACCGCATTCGAAACATCCGTCACCTCCGCGCGCGTCGGCGTCGGACTGTTGATCATCGATTCCAGCATATGCGTCGCCACGATCACCCTGCGCCCAATCTTATGGCACCGCTTCACAATCCGCCGCTGAATAATCGGCAGTTCCTCCACGTGCACCTCGATCCCCAAATCACCTCGCGCCACCATGATCACATCCGACTCCCGTATGATGTCATCCAAATGCTTCATTCCCTCCTGATCCTCGAGCTTCGAAACAATCTGCGCCGTCCCGCCTTCCGCCTTCAGCGCCGCACGCAACTCACGCACGTGCCCCGCATCCCGCACAAATGATCCTGCCACAAAATCCGCGTGGCATTCCGCAGCCACCTTCAAATCCGCATGATCCTTCTCCGTCAGCGCCGGTAGATTCAAGCGCACCCCCGGCAAATTAATGTGCCTCCGCGACCCCATCGATCCCGTCGTGAGCACCTCACAAATCATGCGATCCTCCGCCATCCGGCCCACCTTCATCAGCAACTCACCGTTATCCACCGTCAGCTCGTCTCCCTCCGAGACATCCTTCATCAACCCCGCATAGTTCACCGTCGTCGACTTCTCGATTGATGGCTCCGATCCCTCCACCCGAAACTCCACCTGATCCCCCTTCGTCAGCTCGATCTTTCCTTCGACATCTCCCGTCCGAATCGACGGCCCCTGCAGATCAAAAAGAATCCCCACCGTGCGCCCAACCTCCTTCGAAGCCTCGCGAATCCGCACCACAATCTCACGACACCAATCGTGCCGCGCATGGCTCATATTTAGCCGAAACACATCTGCCCCCGCCGCAATCATCTCCCTCAACTTCTCAGGCGACTCCGTTGCCGGCCCCAAAGTACAAATAATCCGCGTCTTCCTCATCTTCGGCATGCCCAAATCCTGCCACGCCTTCAAATATCCAACAAGACTTCCCACCATCAATCACCTTCATCACCCTTAGTAGCAGAGGCTCTTTGCCTCTGATTCTCCCCCAACAAAATTTAATCTGTCTGACATAAAAAGACGACGCATCCCTGCGTATCCTCCACCCAGCATGCGCACCTTCGTCCTTACCTTGGCCCTCACCTTCACTCTCCCCCCTACAACAACGAGATCGAGCAACTCTGGAAAACCCACCCCGTTCCCGCTACCGCACTCGTCGCCAAAGCTGTCGAAAAGCCCCGCGTCATCCGCCTCTTCGAACGTGGTGAACAAACCAAACCCAAGCACGAGGTCACTCCCCACGTCCCCGCCTTCCTTAATCCACTTCCCAAAGGTGACCCACAATCCCGACTTACCTTCGCCAAGTGGCTCGTCGCCCCCGACTCACCCACCGCCGCCCGCACCCTCGTCAACCGCGTCTGGCAATCCTACTTCGGCATCGGTCTCCTCGAAACTCCCGCAGATTTCGGCCTCCAAAGCCCCCGTCCATCCCACCCCGAACTCCTCGACTGGCTCGCCGTCGAACTCATGGAGAACGACTGGAACATGAAGCACATCCACCGACTCATCACCTCCAGCGCTACCTATCAGCAGGACTCAAAGCACAAATCGATCCTTCGCGAAAAGGACGCCAAAAACCGCCTGCTCGCCCGCGGCCCCCGCCTCCGCGTCCCTGCCGAAACCATCCGCGACATCCAACTCACCACCAGCGGACTCATCAATCTCGAACTCGGTGGCCGCTGCGTCTTCCCTCCCGCCCCCGACTTCCTCTTCCAAAAACCCGTCTCCTACGGCCCTAAGATTTGGCACACTGAGATGGACTCCCAGCGCTACCGCCGCGCCCTCTACACTTTCCGCTTCCGCAGCGTCCCCTACCCCATGCTCGCCGCATTCGATGCCGCCACCGGCGACGCCGCCTGCGTCCGCCGCACCACCTCAACGACCCCACTCCAGTCCCTCGTCACCCTCAACGAATCGATGTCCGTCGAAGCCGCCGTCGCCCTCGGCTCCCGCCCACCCAACAAGGACGAACTGCAAATCCTCCAAACCCTCTTCGATCAACAAAAAACCGCCATCACCCCCGAGTCCGCCACCGAACTCATCACCACCTACAAACCCCTCCCCTTGGACCTAAAAACCCACAACCCCGTCCACCTGGCAGCCGCCACCGCTGTCGCCCAAACCCTCCTCAACCTCGACGAAACGATGACCAAGAATTAAAACTCTAAAAAAACTCCAAGCCACAAATTCAAAAAAAGAGTCGCGGCGCCCTCGCCGCTTAGCTTCGCACGTCTCGTCTGCCGTAGCCCGAAGAGCATAGGAAGAGGCCTTTCAAAGGCTCCTCCCGCAGCGCCTTCAGATGAACATCCCTCCGCTCGTTATTTCTCAAGGAGAAAAAAGACCTCTTGGTGACGCTTCAGTGATCTTTTGATGACCGCCGTCGCCAAATACTCGCGAGAAGGCTCCCGATCATGCAGTGGTAAAACGCCGAGATCGCACACGGAGCGGCGGCCAGTAAAGTAAAATGAGTCTTCGCCAACTGCGAACCAAGCCCTGAGTTCTGCATCCCCACTTCGATTGAGAACGTCCGACATTCCTTCGCGTTCAGTTTAAACAACCACCCCCATAGGTAGCCCATCGAAAATCCCGCAGCATGAACAAGAAAGACCGCAGGAAGAAGGGTTTTCCAATGACTGACAATACTGCTCTTTGTTGCACCCACAACCGCAGCAACAATCAACACGATCACCAGAACTGAAATCAAGGGTGAAACCTCTTTGATGCGCGCCAATTTTTTCTCGGCGACAGAATTCAGAATCAATCCCACCAAGATAGGAAGCAAGACGATCATCACCATCGAGATCACCATTGGGATCGCCTCGAATTCAAAAACCGCAGAGGCGTAGACCTTCGTCAAAAAGGGAGTCAAGCCGATCGCCAAAAGCGTCGAGCACATCGTCATCATCACGCTCAAGGCGAGGTTCCCCTTAGCCAAATAGGTCACGACATTCGAAGCCGTCCCTCCCGGACAGCAGCTCACCAAAATAATCCCTAGCTTAAACTGATCCGGAAGCGCAAATAGAGTGGCCACACTCCACCCAATCAAAGGCATGATCAAAAACTGGGCCCCTACTCCCAATGCCACCCACTTCGGCATCTTTAGCACCTCCCGGAAATCACGAAAAGTCAGGGTCATTCCCATTCCCAACATGATGACCCCGAGCCCCACCGGAATCCATTTCAACTCCGTTCCTGGAATCGCATTCAAAAACCAAGTGAAATGCGTAGGAAAAAACCAAGCCCACGCCGTTCCAAGAAGAGTCCATAGCCAAAAAAGATTTACGACGCGTGAAACCATCCCCGATAGTCTCTTAAACATCGGCACGCTTTAACATGTAAATCTCTCTCTTTGCTTATCGCTGAAGAATCGACATATTCCCCGCAATGAAGCTGCTACTCGCTCTCTTACTCTTCCTTCCTGCCTATGCCGAAGACTGGCCCCAGTGGAGGGGAATCTCTCGTGACAACAAAGCCTCGGCTCAAGCGGTTCCAATTACCAAATGGTCAGCCGAAAAAAACGTCCGCTGGAAAACCGCCATTCCCGGCCGTGGCCATTCCACTCCCATTGTCGTTGGCAACGAGGTCTTTCTCACCACCTGCGATCTTGAAAAGGAACGCCAATCGTTGATCGCCTTCGACCGGAAGAGCGGGAAGATCCTTTGGAACAAAACCATTCATCAGGGAGAACTCCCCACCAAGGTCCATGGTGAAAACAGCCGCGCTTCGGCAACGGCTCAATGGACCGGCAAACACCTCCTCACCACCTTTGAAAACGGCGGTAATATCAACATCTCCGCCGTCAGCCGGACCGGTGAGATCATCTGGTCCAAATCAGTCGGTTCTTACAAGCCCCACTTCGAGTTTGGTTACGGCTCCACTCCCACTCTTCACAAGGGGCTCTTCATCGTCTCCATCGGCACCATAAAAAAGGGCTCATTGATTGCCCTCGACGCTGACAACGGAGAGGAAAAATGGCGCACGCCTCGCGAAGGACACGACAATTGGTCCTCCCCGGTCGTCGCCAAGGTCGCCGGGAAAGAGCAACTCTTCATCTCCGGAATCGGAAAAATTCAAAGCTTCGATCCTCTCAGTGGCAAATTGAACTGGGACGCTCCTCTCAAACCCCTCTCGACCTGCGGTACCATCGTCTGGACCGACGATGCGGTCTTCGCCAGTGGGGGCTTCCCAAAAAACGAGACCGCCGGAGTGAAAGCCGACGGATCAGGAGAAGTTCTTTGGAGCAATAGCGAGCGATGCTACGAGCAGTCGCTTCTTGCCCACGATGGCTACATTTACGCCGTGACCGACAAGGGCGTGGGATTCTGCTGGCGCGCGGAAGACGGTAAAGAAATGTGGAAGGAGCGCCTCGGCCGCGGCGGAGTGATGGCCTCTCCCACTTTCGCCAAGAATCTCATTTTCTCGACCATCAAAACAGGCGTCACCGTGGTTTATAAAGCGAGCCCCGAGGGCTTCCAAAAAATCGCTGAAAACAAGCTCGGCGATGACACCTATGCCTCTCCCGTCATCGTCGAGGACGAGATCTTCATCCGAGCGGGCTTTGTCAACGAAGGCGACCGACAGGAGTTCCTCTACAAGCTCGGAAAATAATGCCTTGCGCTCCGGCGTGCATCATCGAATCTCACTCCATGAACGAAGAAGTCAGCCTGACCCGCGAAGTCGACGCCATCCAGATCCCCTCCGGTGACACCATCACCCTTCCGGCTGGAACCCCCGTCGTTATTACCCAGACCCTCGGTGGCACCTACACCGTCGCCACCTCCGCTGGCCTCGCACGAATCTCCTCAGAAGACACCGATGCCCTCGGAGTTAATAAGGAAGAAGTCGCCGCGCAGCAGAAAGAGCAAGAAGCGATCCAAGACCTCCCACTCGAGGAACAGGTTTGGCACCAAATGAAGCAAGTCTTTGACCCTGAAATCCCCGTCGACATCGTCAATCTGGGCCTCGTCTACGATTGCAAATTACAGGTCCCCGAAGATGGCGAAGAAGGCACCGACGTCCTCGTTAAAATGACTCTCACGGCACCTGGCTGCGGCATGGGCCCCGTCATTGCGGCCGACGCCCAGGCTCGCATCATGAGCCTCCCCGAAATCAACAACGCCGAAGTCGAACTCGTCTGGGACCCCGCCTGGAATCAGGACATGATTTCCGAAGAGGGGAAAATGCAACTTGGCATGGTGTAGGCTAAGCTACTTATCTACCGTGCTTGCGATGCTTCCGCCGTGGACCATCGTTTCCAATCGTTCCCCCGGTGAGACATCCTTGGGATCGTGGATGATGTCGCCGCTCTCGGAAAAAGTGATCGAGAAGCCACGTTCCAGAGTTTCCCCCGGGCCATAAGCCTTCACCAATGATGCTAGCTTCGCCACCTTCTCCTCACGGCCTCGCAAGGCCTCTTCCACTGCGCGCTCGAATCCTTCTTGCTTGATCTTGAGACGCTCTTCACGAGCGCGGAGCATTTCGAGCGGGTGAAAATATCTCCAATTCGCTTCGAACTCCGCCACGCGGGCTTCACGCTTTTTAAGCGACTCCTCCACCGTTCTTTCGAAACGACCTGCCGCCTCATCGAGCCGAAACATCGGCTCCCGAAGCACTCGCTCAGCCGACTGCCCCAGAGGTCCTTTTTCGAGATAGGAAAGTCGTTCAAAATTCCGCTGAAGCCGATCGGCCACCAAGTGAGTCACACGAGCCTGTTGATCCGATAACTTCTTCAGCAACTCCGCACGATCGGGCGCCACCAATTCGGCAGCCGCACTGGGCGTGGGAGCCCGGAGATCTGCCACAAAGTCGGCGATTGTAAAATCGATTTCATGCCCCACTCCGCTGATTACTGGGATCGGAGAAGCGGCGATCGCACGAGCGACCACTTCTTCGTTAAAATTCCACAAGTCCTCCAGCGAACCTCCACCGCGAGCCACGATAAGAACCTCAGGTTGGGGTAGGCCTTCTTTCTCTGCTTTTCCGGCTCGTGCGATGGCCTTTGCAATTCCCCGCTCCGCTCCCTTTCCCTGCACCGCCGCCGGGAAAACAACGACCGTCAGCCAAGGAGCGCGCCGCGAGAGAACGTTCTGCATGTCTTGCAGCGCCGCGCCAGTCGGCGATGTGACAATCCCAACCACCTTTGGAAAATAAGGCAGCTTGCGCTTTCTCTCAGCCGAAAAAAGCCCCTCTCTATCCAGCTTTTTCTTTAGTTCTTCAAAGCGCGCCTGAAGGTCCCCCACGCCCACCGCTTGCGCTTTACGAACGATGAGCTGGGTGCTTCCACGCGCTTCATAAAAACTAGTCTCGCCAAAAATCTGCACCTTCGCGCCGTCTTCGATCACTTCAGCTCCCTCCCGCCTCTTGGCGCTAAACATAGCACAGGAAATCTGTGCGCTCTGGTCCTTCAGAGAGAAATACCAATGACCACTCGACTGCTTCCGTAAGTTGCTCACTTCGCCCTCTACCCAAATCTCACCGATCTCAATCTCGAGAAGATTACGAATCCTCCGGGAAAGCTGGGTCACCGAAATTGCTTTGACCTTACTCACGACAAATCACCTACATTCTCAAGAAGCTCTGCAAAAACCATCTGGCCGGCACTCGTCTGCAAGGTACTGATGACCGTGACATCCTGCGTGGTCCCAATTTTGGAAATAGCGTGATTCACGACAATCATCGTTCCGTCCGGCAAATAGCCTACCCCTTGGTGATCGTCCTTACCGGTTCGCACCAGCGCAAGTCGCACCGTCTCACCAACCACAACCTTGGGACGAAGCGCCTCCGAAAGAGCGTTAAGATTGATGATGCTCGCTCCTTGAAGATGGGCGATCTTAGTTAAATTTTCTTCCGTCGTGATGAGCCGTGCGCCAAGAATCTTGGCAGCTTGTACCAAACGCCCCTGGAACGAATCATCCTCCGCCACTCCGGCTGAGTCATGGATCGAAATAGGAATACCAGGATTGGCCTTCATCTCCTCGAGAACTTCGAGTCCGCGCTGTCCGCGCTGACGTTTTCCGGGCGACGGCGAATTCGCCATCGACTGAAGTTCATCGAGGACAAACTGCGGTAAGATAAGACGGCCCGTGAAGAAGCCCGCGCTCATGAGCGGCCCTACGCGGCCATCGATGATGACCTCGGCATCCAAAAGAAGTGGCTGCCCGGAAGCTGCGTCCTGACGGAAACGAACGTAAGGAATAATAAAGGCAAAGTCTTCTCGATTACTCCGCAGCGCTAGGACTGCCCCGATGAAGGCCAGACTGGCATAAATAGTGACATTCAGAGCAAGTGCGAGTGCCTCACCGAGATCCCCTGACTCTCCGCCGATATCGCGCACCGAGACGAGGACCAGTTTTTCAATCCCGACCCGGTTCAGGAGAAAGGCGCAGAAAAGACCAACCGCGAGGCCAAAGGTCGCTGTTGAAAACCCTCGCAAGGTGAAGCCCTTGGAAAGGCTTTCCACAAAGATAAAGAAACCCGCCACCATCAAGCCACCAAACAATCCCGCCCAGAGGGGAATGTCCGGAGAACTCAGCGCAATCGCCAAACCTGCCAACTCGCAGAGCACGAGATAAAGCAAACGCGCGATGTTAACCGATGGAGGTGATGGGTTCATTTAAATTACAATTTCGATTATTCGGCGGGCGGTGGCCAAACTAATTTGGCATCCTCTCCACCGGAACTACCCGATGGAATACTATCGCCAATATCCTTGGTCGTGATGAACAACATGAAGGAGATGAGAGTGAGCGCGAAAACGGTTTGGACGACCTCGAGAACTCGGCCCTCCATCGGACGTCGGAAGATCAGCTCGCCAATCGCGAGCACGATGTGTCCCCCATCCAAAACAGGAAGCGGAAGCATGTTCAGCACCGCGAGGTTCACATTGAAGAAGACGAAGAACCAGAGTACCTTAAGCCATCCATTGGGGCTACTAAGGAGCTGGAACTTTGCTTTGGCAATGCCCACAGGTCCGGCTAACTGATCAACTCCGACATTGGAAGTAGATGAGGTCACCGCTTTCAAGGTCACCGCCATATTGTTAAAGCTGTCTCCGATCTGCTCAAAAGGAAGTGGGTTGGTGAAGATGGTCGAGAAGATCTTATCCATATCCCAAACGATGCCGAGCATCGGACGGCCCAGGCTTTTCGGCTCAACCGGCACCAGAGGCGTGATCGGAATCTTGAGAGTCTCACCGGACCGAAGCACGGTGAGCATCACCTCAGCACTTCCTTTCTTCTCCAACAAACTACTGAAGTGCATCGGTCCGTAGATCGCTTCTCCATCGAGTTCGGTGATCTGGTCCCCCGCCTCAATTCCCGCACGGTCCGCCGGACTTTCATTTTCACCCTCACTGAGAGCCTTTACGATGAGCGGTCCAGAATACGAGATCCCTACTTTTGGAAGCGCTCTTCGCTGATAAAATGGAGTTTCCGCAATTTCGAATTTCGAGATGATTTCCTCGTCGAGAACCTTGCCATCGCGTTCGATCTTGAAGCTTACCGTGTCCCCCTCGTTCAGCATGATACGCTCGGTGATCGCTTCAAAGTCTCCTGCAAACCAAATCACGGGCTCCCCATTGACTTCGAGAATCTTGTCCCCGGGAAGAATTCCCGCCTTCTCAGCCGGACTATCCTTCACGACTCCACCCACCACCGTGCTAACAATCGCATCGGTCGGCTTGCCGGCCTGCCAGACGATCAATGAAGTCAGAAGTGCCAGAAGGAGGCTAAAAAGCGGCCCGGCAAAGGCGACGATGATCTTATCGAGTGGCTTGATCTTCGGGAGATTCCGACCCTCGCTGTTTTCTCCTTCGATCGATTCCATCGGAGCCATCTGGGGCAAGGCCACAAATCCTCCGAAAGGCAGCCAGCCAAGACCATATTGGACCCCATTGTGTTCCTTCTTCCAGATCGGCTTACCAAACCAGATTTGAAAACGGTCTACGTGCACTCCCCGCCATCGGGCAGCAAGGAAATGGCCCAATTCGTGAAAGAAAATGATGAAGTTGAACAGCGCGATAACAACGAGGATCAACAAGGCGGCTAAAAAAAATTCTCCCATAGATGTAGTGTCTGCGAAAACCTAGCCCAGCTTGACAATATCGACCAGTGAGATTCGTCAAATCAGGCTATTTATTGTTTCACCAGGAAAGCGGCACCACCCCGACGTCCTATCTCACGAGAAACAATTGGCGATTCCGTCGATGCTCACTAGAATTTGACCAAACAATAAAGGACCAGCCTGATTCCACCGATTGCTCAGTCGATAAAGCATTCGACCCCGAGAAATTTCGCGCTTTAAGACATAAAATTGTCGACCTCCTGGCCGATTCGCTGGACGAAACAAGAAAGGCGCAGGTCCCGGTCAGAAGTGCCCAAACTCCCGAAGAAGCGGCCCATTTTTGGGAAGCAAGGCTGCATTCCACCGATCAATCTCCGGATGACCTCATTTGAGAAGCTCTTCAAACCAGCTTTCGGACCCACCATCCCCATAATCTGGGCCATCAAGTAGGCCCGGTTCTGCCGGAAATCGCCCTGATCGATATGGTCGGCAGTCAGCAATCCTGCAACCGCGATGGAGCGGGTTGTCCTTAAAGAGTTGGCCTTAAGAGCCGGAATGAGCACTGAAGCCGATGGCATTCTCACCTCCGGAGGCTCCCTTGGAAATCTTACCGCACTGCTCGCCATGCGCCAACGGATGACCACGAACTAGGACAGCGGCGACCTTGATCAGCCAGTCTCCGTAATTGTTTCTGAAGAAACACATTACTGTCTCGAACGGGCCGTGAAAATTATGGGCTGGGGCGACGCCGGAGTCATTCAAGCCAAAGCCGATGACTGCTATCGCATGCGTGTCGATCTTCTCCCCCATACCGTGAAGGAAGCCCAAAGCCGCGGTGTCCGGGTGATCGGAATTATTGGAAGTACCGGCTCCACTGCCACGGGCAGCTTTGATCCTCTCGATGAGATTGCCGACTTTTGCGAAGCCGAGAATCTTTGGTTCCGTGTCGATGCCGCGCACGCCGGAGGTTTCGTCTTTTCAGAAAAGGCACGTCCCCTCCTCCAGGGAATTGAGCGAGCAGACTCCGTCGTCATTGATTTCCACGAGATGCTTCTCGGTTCCAGCCCCCTGACAGCGGTTCTCTTCAAAAATGGCAAAGATTCCTTCGGGAGCTTCGCTCAAAAGGCCGACTACCTCTGGTAAAAAAATGAGACCCCTGAATGGTGGAATGCCGCCAAGCGCACGCTCGAATGCACCCGCCCCATGCTCGGACTTCGCGCCTATGCTCTCTTAGAGGCGGGGCAAAACGGGCTCTTCGAGAACTACCTCGATCACAGTCTCGAAATGACGCGCTACTTTGCTGATCTGATCAAGGCAGCCGATGACTTCGTTCTCCTTTGTGAGCCGAAGCCCAACATTCTCTGCTATCGCTATCAACCGAAACAAGGAAACGACGAGGACATCGACCAACTCAATCAACGCGTCCGAAAACAACTCATCGACACCGGCGACTTCTTTATCGTCCAAGTCACAAAACATGGACGCACTTACCTCCGCAGCGCCCTGATGAATCCCTTCATCACTCCCGAGATCCTTGAAGCTCTCCTTAAAAAGATCCGCTCACTCGTCGCCCAAATCAAAATCGGTATTGGGACGACGTCTCCGAACTGAAACCCTTCCTCCCCGCGCCCGACGAATCGGCTCGAAGACATGGTCGGCACCCGTCGACTTGATTTCCGCAACAACCGCCATCAATTCCCCAAGCCGCCCCTTTGGCCACCCGCGTTCCATGAACCAGCCAAAATATTCCGGTGGCAAATCGGTGAGCGGCACTCCTCGGGGCGGATAGTCCTTCGGACCGTATTTTCCAAAAGGCATGTAGGCACCCGCAATCTCGTTTAAGAGGTTGCGGAAGTCGTCGCGGTCGATCTCGGTAAATTGGCTCATGAAGAAGGAATCGTCAGGAGGAAGCTTGCGCCCTTTCCTGCTTCCTTGGCAAGCCGTAGTTCACCTCCCAAAGCTCGGGCGAGGCGACGACAAAGCGCCAAGCCAAGTCCCACCCCGGGTTTCGAGAGGGCCGCATCCTGAGCGGATTTATGAAAAGCCCTGAAGAGGCGCTTCCGCTCGTGAGCCGCAATCCCCCTGCCCTCGTCACTGACTTCGAAAATCAATCCTCTCTTGGTTCTTTTCGCGTTGAGGCTGATATGACCTCCACCACTTTCTGGTAGACCATATTTGCAGGCATTGTCGATGAGGTTGAAAAGGATCTGCTCCACTGCCGTGACATCGGTTTTTAGACTTCCCAAATCGTCATCGAGATCAATCGAAAGTGCTGCGTTCACCTGATCCACTCGCCTTTGGAGCACCGGGCGGATCCGCTCAATGAGATCGGCCACCGAAAGAGTCTCGAAATTAGAACGCGCATTTCCTCGCTCAATGCGCGCATAGGAAAGGACGTTCTCCACCAAATGATTCAGTCGCTCGGACTCACTGAGCATCGTCTGGAGATACTCCTGCTTTTGTTCGCCATCCGTCACCATCCCCTCAGCCAACATTTCCGAGTAAAGCCGGAAGGTAGTCAGCGGGGTTCTCAATTCATGAGTCACCGAGGAAACAAAAGCCGCACGACGTTCGCTCAATTTCAGAACTGCTCGAAGAAGTAGTCCCAGAGCCGCCAGCGAAATAAGAGCTGCGACCCAAGCCAACATAAGGGTTTTGTAAACCGGACTAGTTAACGCCAAAGGAGGAATCACCAACGGTAAAGTATCCAGTTGCCACGGAAGAGTGACCAAGCCCATGGGATCATCATTCTTAGTGATTAAGGGAATCAATCGTGCCCCCGTAAGCTCGGACGGAATTTGCTTTGCCAGCTCTTCCTCGAGCTTCGCATGGTCTAACCAAACGCCTTGGTATTTATTCGAACGACTGCCCCTAACCTGCCGCACGAGGAAAAGCTCCTCTTTTACCCACACCGGTTGAAAGGGCGTCAGACTTGCCAATTCTTCGCGAGCCCCCGTTTTAGAAGCTACAGGAATTTCGATCTCTCGCTGCTGTTTTTTAGAAGATCGATTGCCCGCTTTCTTAATCTCCTTGGAGACGACCTGAGAACGAAGTTCCTTCTCGGTTGTCTGAAGCGCATTGCTGTAATTTGTCTGATCCAAAGGCGTTTGAGGAACCACTCCCCAGTTTTCAAAAACCCAGGAATTCCCGATCGCAACCGCACCAGCTGAAGGACGATTCCATGTTTCAACACTATGACAGGCCTCGCAAAGAAGCGGAATTACGGGCACCTGTTTGTCACCCAGCAAAAGAGCAAGGTCATTGAATACCACCTTATTTTTTTCGAGAATTTCAGGAGTCACACCATACTCGCTAACGAGATGCCGCTGCCTCTCTGAAGGCACCTGCGGAGAATGAATGGTGCGGTCCGGACGAATTTCAAAGTGCAAATTCACCAGCTCATCCTCTTCCGTCAAAAGTGGCGAAGCTTGAAGAATTCGACTGTCTTTGAGATTGAGCGCCTGGGCCGTGAAAACGTCATCGGGAGAAAAGAAGGCCTCGTAGTGAAGTGGAGGCCGTTGGTTCTCCACCACCAAAAGAGCCGCTCCAATCGTGTCCATCCTCGAGAGCGCAAGTCCCACCCGCTCGCTAACCTGAGCCTGGGCCTGCGCCCGTAAGCGATCTTCCTCCGATCGAATTACGCCACGAGTCATCCAAGCCATCGTGCCAAAAATCACGACTGCACAAGCGACGAGAACGGACCAGATGACCCACGAACGATTCATGACGAGGCGAGGCGATATCCGCGACCTCGAACGGTTTCTAAGATTTCCTGAGTGTCATCCCTCAGCTTCTTGCGAAGGTGGGCGATGTGCATATCGACGGTGCGTGTTTCGATCTTATGAGGGTCAATCCCCCAGACATGTCGCAGCAATTCATCGCGCGGCACCGGTCGATCCGGATTCGCGAGAAAATAGCGAAGCAAACTGACCTCTCTCTCCGAGAGGTTCTCTTTTTCGTCCGCGATGCGGATCTCCGCCCTCTTGAGATCGATCACTCTGCCACACACTTCCAGGCTGGTTACCAACGGCTGCCTCTCGGTCGCGCGGCGCAACACAGCATCTACCCGGGCCAAAAGTTCGCGAGCGCTGAAGGGCTTCACAACGTAGTCATCAGCCCCCATCTTAAGCCCCTTCACACGATCATTTTCCTCCCCTTTTGCGGAAAGAATAATCACCGCTTGTCCAGCCCTCACCTTCCCCAGGGCTTCGAGGATATCGAAGCCCGTAAAGTGAGGAAGAATGAGATCCAACAGGAGCAAATCATAGTGCGCCGTCAGCGCCAGTTCACGTCCTTCCGCACCATCACTCGCAGCGAGAACCTGGTATCCGGAAAAGGTGAGTGCATCGACGACGCCACGACGAACTGCGGCGTCATCTTCAACAACTAAAATCGTAGGAATGGACATGGACGTGAAGCATCTTACTTCTCTTCGAATTGATACCCTTTTTTCATCGCTTGTTCACGCACGGTTTTTGCGACGGCAAAATCCAGCGTATTTTCCTGCGCAAGTTCCTTTCCCTTCCTGGCGACAAAGGCAGTACGGGCTTTGTTGAGTTCTTGAATTTTCTTCCTTAAGGCATCGCGTTTGGCCTGATGCTCAGCGACATATTTTTTGCGCCCTTCGATGTCGAGTTTACGCATCGCTTCGGGTAAATCTGCGGCCTTCACTTTGGTCCAGTCCACTGTTCCTGCATGACAGGCATCACAGAGATCCCAACTTGCGTTCCAGTAATTAGAGGTCGCCTTGGTGACGGCACGTTGCACATGAGCACCCGCTTTTTCTTTCTTCACCGAGTTTCCGTCTTGCTCGATTTGTTGATTTTTCTTCGTCGCTCCGATTTTACCATATGGGATATAGGTCCCGTTGATCGCAGTATTGAGCTTCATGATTTGCGCGTCCTGAGGCGCGGAGATGTGTGCCACCGCGGCATTATGATTGATGACCAAAAAGCTACCCTCCGCGATCAACTGTCCGGTATTCCAACCGCCGGAAAGACCAACGTTCTCCGCTCCGCAGTGGATCGTATTGACCACCACTCCTTTTCCTATCGCCTCGCGGCAGGCTTCCTGAGGTTGAATGGGCCCCTGATTGAAGGGCTCGTTACCCGCAATGAAGATCGCTTTGTAAACCTGAGGTGAAGGATCCCACTTAAGATCTGCCGTCGCTCGCGTGATCACCGCACCACAAAACTCATCCCCGCCCGAGGTTGTGAGACCAAAGAGATCTTCGCTCACTTGATCGAGATCTCGCGTTAACGGTTGAATCTGACGAACCCAATGGGCCTTGTGGTCGAGCCGGCTGTTCCCATATTCGTAGAGCGCAACTTCCACAAAAGGAACCTGCCCGGCTTTCTTGGCCTCGATAAAGGTATTAACGACTTTCCACAGCTGCGTTTTGGTTTGCTCGATCAGTCCATTCATACTCCCTGAGGTATCGAGAAGAATCGCGATCTGAACCTTGCATTCCTTTTTCCCCCCGGGTGCAACTTTATGAGCGGAGAGAGGGCTGATTAGGGAACCAGCGAGTAGGACAAGGAGGTGTTTTCTTTTCATTACTTCCACACCGTAATCGATGAGGAAGCAACACTGTGTAAACTGAACGTAAAAGATCTGGCGACACTCTAGCGGTTTGGCACCACGGCGTAGACACCCATGGTCATGCACCAGGCCTCGACCATCGATATGCAGGTCACCCTTGGCAAAGGAGCCAAGCCCGCGCGCCTTGTGGCGATCACGACAAAGCCCGAGATCGCCGAAAAGAACCTTCGCGAAGTGACAGAAAATGCCCATAAAAGGCGCCATACCCTCACCGCCGCGCAGAAGGAGCGGTGCCGCTGGCACCTTGTCGCGACCAATGTCCCGGCCGAAAAGATGGATACGCAAGCAGTGGCGGACCTCTACACTTGCCGCTGGAACATCGAGATCATCTTCCGTGCGTGGAAACAGGGGATGAGTCTTTCCAGCGCCTTGGATCGCAAGAGCAACGAACATCATCTGCAGGCCCTCGTCTTGGTGGCAATGATCTATCAAGTTCTGGCACTGGGAATCGTCGAACTGCTACGGGCGAAATTTGAAAGAAACAAAGGACAAGTGAGCTTGGAAAAAACCTTCAGTGACTTCGAGGAATTCATAATAGAAAGTTCCATCTTGGCGCGGGTGGAACACTACGATCCCAGCTGGCTCGACGTCCGAATGGACCCCCACAACGACAGCCAACCGCTGATCCTTACTTGGCTCACGCTCTTAAGTTGACGAGAATGGCGGAATACCTAGTTGCGCAGGCAACGCTGTTCTAGGCCTCCAGGTCAATATTTCAGGCTCCCCTTTTGTGATCAGAACAGTGTGCTCAAAGTGACTCGAGGGTCGACGGTCTGACGTCACGACAGTCCAGCCATCATCCAACCAATCGACGCTCCCCACTCCGGCATTCACCATCGGCTCAATCGCGAGAATCATTCCAGCCTTCAAAACAGGAGACTTCCCCGGAGGACGATAATTTGGCACCTGCGGCTCTTCGTGAAGCTGGCGCCCCACACCATGACCAACGAGATCGCGAACGACCGTAAATCCATGTCGATTGACATACTCTTCTACCGACCCGCAAAGATCTGAAAGCCGCTCGCCATCGCGTGCATGGCTGATTGCGATGAATAGTGATTCTTCGGTCGCTGCGAGGAGCCGTTTTTGCTCCCCATTAATTTTTCCTACCGGAACCGTGACCGCATTATCACCAATCCAGCCATGTAGCTTAATTCCAACGTCGATCTTCACGAGATCCCCATCTTTAATTACGAGGTCACCTCCAATTCCGTGAACCACCTCTTCGTTCATCGAAATACAAATCTGGCCGGGAAAGTCACGATATTTGTAGAAGGCACTCTTCGCTCCCAGCTCGGCAATCTTTTCCATCGCGAACTGATCGACTTCAAGAGTCGACTTTCCTGCCTCAATGAATTTGGCCGTTGTTTGCAAGACCTCGCTTGCAAGAGCTCCAGCGGCACGCATACGATCAATCTCCTGAGGAGTCTTAATTGGAATTCTAGATCTCTTACCCATGGTAGTTGGCTACAGTGAAATTTTTAGACGAAGTTCCGTGTGAATGTCCTCGGGGGAACCAAGTGCCTCGATCAAAGTCAGTCGTCCCTGCTCTTCATAGAAGCGGACTAGCTGAAAGGTCAATCTTTCAAACTCATTGAGACGATTTTCAAAGCGGACAACGTCGTCATCAGCACGAGGAGCCATCTTTCCTCCGCATTTGGAACAGACCTCAAAAGCCCCGCGAGAAGTCACCCAGTGACAGCTGACACATTCGAGCCGCCCGGTGACGCGACGGCGAAGTTCTTCTTGAGGAACATCAAGAAACACCGAATGAGGTAAAGGATGTCCCATCTCAAGATAAGTCCTATCCAGTGCTTCAGCCTGCGCTAAAGTCCGGGGAAATCCATCAAGAATTGCGGCCCCCTTCAACGCACCGAGCCATTCAATCACCATAGGAAGCATCACCTCATCGGGAACATATTCGCCCCGGTCAAGAAAGGGCCGCGCTTTTTCTCCCAACGCCGTTCCTTCACGGAGAGCAGTTCTCAAGAGTCCCCCGGTGCTTAAATAAGAAAACCCACCAAGCTCGGCGAGTCTTCTCCCCTGTGTCCCCTTCCCCGATGCCGGAGCTCCGAGGAAGACAAGGGATTGTGTTGGCACCGTTCCTATTAGTTGTAGAGCGAAGCCACGATAGCCACGAGGATAATGACAGCCAAGATGGTCCAGAGATAGATGACTGAGGAACTGGAAGCCTGCGCCCCGGCAGCAGCCCGTTGGTTGCGCCCCTTGATCTTGCCCTTACGAAGGAAACCGTCGTAGTGCCGCTGAAGAAGATGGGTCTCAATTTGACGCATCATGTCCAACAGAACACCGACGAGAATGAGTAGACTGGTGCCACCAAAGAACGAGGTCACGAGACTATTAGCCCCAAGATCGAGAGCGAGCCCGATAAAGTAAGGAAGCATGAAGATGAGAGTCAGGAACATAGCACCCGCGAAGGTGAGACGCGTCATCGTGTAGTCGAGGAAATCGGAGGTTGGCTTTCCGGGACGAACACCGGGAATGTATCCTCCGCCTTTTTTCAAGTTCTCGGCAATCTCACTGGGCTGGAACATCGTCGCAACCCAGAAGAAACTGAAGAAGAAGATCATTGTTCCAGAGATGATGTAGAACCAAATATCGTTGGGAGACAGCAGATCCATCATCGTGCGCACTGCATCACTATTCGGGAACATTCCACCGATGATCGTGGCTGGCAGCTGAAGAATGGCAGTTGCGAAAATAACGGGCATCACACCAGCATAGTTCACCTTGAGAGGAAGATACTGAGTGCCCCCTGCCATTTCACGACGGCCGGCAACCCGACGGGCATACTGCACCGCTATTCGCCGTTGAGCTTGGGTGATCGCGATTACCGCAGCAATGACAAGAAGGAAGAGAACCACAAGAAGAACAATCAGAAGCGGACTAAAGGCATTTCCAGCGCGCTTGACTACGAAGGTATCCCAGAGAGTGACGATCACACCCGGAAGGGCCGAAATAATGTTCACTGAGATGATTAGGGAAATTCCGTTTCCAATACCACGCTCCGTAATCTGATCACCCACCCACATGAGGAAGAGTGTTCCGCAAACGATGATGAGAACCGTCATCGCGATAAATCCGGGACCATATTCGGGAATCAAAGGTGATCCGACCTGGGTGATCGCTTTTCCGATACCCTGAAGAAGGAAATTACTCTCTGGGTTATCGAGAGACTTAGCGAGGAAGAAACCCTGCACTGTCGCAATGACGATGGTGACGTAGCGGGTATAAGAGTTAATCTTCTGCTGTCCGCCATCCTGCTTCTTAAGGCGGGCTAACTTGGGGACCACCGCGCTCAAAAGCTGCATCATAATCGATGCCGAAATATAGGGCATGATTCCCAGTGAGAAGAGTCCCATCGCTTGGAGTCCTCCACCGGAGAAAACGTTCAGGATGGCACCAATGCCACCCCCTGCCCCGTCCGCGTTGTCTTTCGCCTGGATATCAAGCCAGGTGGAGATCACCTCCATGTTCACGCCGGGAAGCGGTATGGCCACGCCAAGACGGACGATGACAATCATCGCCATGGTGAACAGAATGCGATCCCGGAGTTCGGGGATCTTCCAAGTGTTTGCGAATGCGGAAATCATATTCGTTGGGAATCTTTGAGAGTTAGTTAGGGACCTCCCTCCCCTGCTACCGCAGTGGATTCGTGGAGTCCGGAAAGTATGTTGGAAATCTTAGGTGAAGAATGCTCGGAACTAAAAAAGGCGCTTTGGGCCTCGAAAAAGACCTTGTGACCTTCAGACAACTCGGGGAGAGCTGCCAGTTTCAATTGATCCTCTTCGTTTGGTTTGGGAAGGCCTGCGAGAGTTGAGCGATTTGCTTGAAAAGCAGCGATCAAACCGTTGAGCTTTCCCTCTCCTTCATTGATCTGCCCATCGAGAGACATCTCCTGGAGAATCAAAGCCATTTCCTGATAGATCCCGGCCTGCTCTTTCATGAGCGCTTGGTGGGATACTTTCTTTTCGCAGGAAGTGGTCAATAACGAGAAAAGTAAAAACGCAAAAAACGCTGCAGCCCGGGAAATCGGGCCCAACGTTGTAAAGCGTGATAAGGAAGTGTTCACAGGGTTTGTGAATCGCAAGCAGCTTAGAGCTCGACGGAGCCCCCTGCCTTCTCGACCTTTTCCTTAGCGGAAGCACTTGCAAGATCAACAGTGACCTTCAGCTTCTTGCTGAGTTCACCCTGACCAAGAAGCTTGATCTTGTCAGCCTGTCCCTTAATGAGGCCAGCATCACGAAGAGCGGCCTCATTGACGTCGGCACCATCATCGAAAAATTCCTCAAGCTGAGAAACGTTCACGATTGCAACGGTGTCGCGGAACTGGAGATTACTAAATCCACGCTTAGGAAGACGACGGTGAAGGGGCATCTGGCCACCTTCGAAGCCAGGACGAACACCACCGCCGGAGCGGGACTTTTGTCCTTTGTGGCCACGACCCGAGGTCTTACCAAGGCCAGAGCTTTCACCGCAACCTAAACGCTTACGACGATGTTTTGCCCCAGGATTGGGAGAGAGATTATGGAGATTCATGGAAATGAATGATTTAATATTTTACTAATGAACGATTGAGAAGTCCTCTAATTTAGATCGCTTTCTCATTTTTAGTCCTGCCGCGAAGGGCAAAGACTTGATCGCGGGTGCGGAGTTCGCTAAGGGCCTTGAGAGTTGCCTTCACCACGTTCGCGTGATTGTTGGATCCGAGAGACTTTGCGAGAACATCAGTGATTCCCACTGCTTCGCAAACTGCACGCACTCCACCACCAGCGATGACGCCGGTTCCGGGAGAAGCAGGCTTAAGAAGAACCTTCCCGCCACCGAATTCTGCATAGATTTCGTGAGGGATCGTTGTTCCGCTAAGATTCACCTTTTTAAGACTTCTACTGGCAATGCCAGAAGCCTTCTTGATACACTCAGCAACTTCATTTGCCTTACCAAATCCGACTCCGACACTTCCCTTGGAATTGCCGGAGACAACGAGAGCAGAGAAACTGAAACGACGTCCACCCTTTACCACCTTGGAACAGCGGTTAATGAAAACGACCTTTTCCGTAAGCTCGTTTCCGTCCTTATCAGTAGGTGCTGGGGGTGGTTCGCGGCGAGGACCACGTCCTCCACCACCACGATTAAATCCGCCACCGCGGTTGTCGCCACCACGGTTGAATCCGCCACCGCCACCACGGTTGTCGCCACTAGGGCTATTGTTACCGCCTGCTGGTGCTGCTGCGCCTGCGGGCTTTGCGTCACCTGCGGGCTTTGCGTCACCTGCGGGCTTTGCGTCAC
>JAPKCM010000071.1 GCA_028822935.1 Akkermansiaceae bacterium | reverse complement strand
TCATGCAAACTCAATAAGCCAGAGCGCCTTAGGGCGTCGTTGAAGGGAGCGGAGGAAAAAAAGGGGGGTGACTCAACCTTGGCGAAGACGCCCTTGTCCATGAAATCTCCTTATTACGCCCTTCACTACTAGGAATTTGCTTATAGCGGGAGGGCCTTGAAGCCGCCCTTGGACCGAAGCGGAGGGGGGCGAAAGGGGGTTACCAGAGTCGGAGAGCCCCTTAAATCCCGCAACCCTAATTTTAAGGTGCTCGCTGTTGAACCGGAAAACAGTCCTGGGATTGGTGGTGGCTCGCCAGGTCCGCACAAAATTCAAGGGATCGGAGCAGGCTTTATCCCTAGTAATCTCAACACTGCTATTGTTGACGAGGCTATTACCGTGACGAACGAAGAGGCTTTCGAGATGGCTCAAAAACTTGCCCAACTTGAAAGCATTCCTGCTGGAATTTCAACCGGTGCAAATGTTGCTTCCGCCCTCAAGGTAGCTGCTCGCGATGAATTTCAAGGCAAGAGAATCGTGACGATCGGATGTTCTTCAACTGAACGCTACCTGAGCACTCCGCTTGCTGAAACATACCGGGAGAAAGTGACTAACCTTCCGGCAGCTGATCTTCTCGAGTGAGGATAGGATTTTTCTCAGAAGCCCCGGCCGGTTGGTTGGGGCTTTTTTATTCTATGAGAAACATGAAGAACTCATCCGATGGCATGGGAAAGCCTCTCATTTTATTAGGAATTCGATGACTTCGTTTTTGGGGGCTACTTCACGGGGAAAGGAGGTCAGACTGAGGAATCAGAATTCTTTATGCGCATAGATAATTGTAGGTAATTTTTTTAGATAGTTTGAGGAATCATCAGATCTGGGGAGTGACTACCTAAAATGCCGACTTTCGGGAAATTTGTTTGAATCCCCGTGAAGTGGTGGGGGAGTTGGTGTGATTCTGGGGGTGGTGGAGAGAGGGTGCGGATCCTCCTGGATGGGAGCCAGCAGACGGGGTTTAACCGGGCGCGAGTGAGGTGTTCAAAAGGGGGCTTTTCGGAGGGCGGGCGAGTCATGATTCAGGGTGATTTTAGATCAGTCTGGAAAGAGCCATTTGGCGGTGAGGTGGAGCCATTCTTTCGAGGTTTGGTCTTTCTGGACGAGGCGGCGGATTTTCCGAAGGATGGCTGCGGTTTGGTCGTCGGCGCGATTGTATGGTGCCGAAGATTCGGCGAGGATGTTTGGCTGGGTTTCGCTGAAGCTGACTTCCTCCGAAAGCGGAGCCGAGAGGAGATCGCGGCAAGCGGCAAGGCAGAGGGATTTTGAATCATCGGCGGAGAGGTGGGGGGTGATCCTTTCGAGGGTCTTGGTGGTGAGAGATTGGGGCTGGGTGAGAAGGGTGATGACTCGGGGAGCGATGTCACAGGCTTTAGCGAGGTTTGATTTCTTGTAATGGTTTTCTGTTTATGGGAAAAATCCGTTTACTCTGGCCAGTTGTAATCGGCTCTCCCAACTATGAATTCTCTTTCCCTCGTTTTACGCCTCTTTTGGCTGACCGCTCTTGTAACCTCTGCCAATGCTGGGCTTGTCATCTCCGAGGTCATGGCGCGAGGCGGTCATGACTTTGCCGATGATGATGGCGATCACCCTGATTGGCTCGAAATCTTCAACAATGGTTCGGAGGATGTTGCACTCGGGAAGTACTCCCTTACTGATGACGAAGAGGACCTCCTGAAATGGAAACTTCCTGCGCGCACTCTCCCAGCCGGCACCTTCGTGACCGTGTTTGCCTCCGGAAAAGACCGGAGGCCGGAAGAAGGAGCCCTCCATGCCAATTTTGAGTTGGACGGCGATGGCGAGTATCTGGCCGTGGTCCAAATCTCCGACCAGAGTCCCGTCAGCGCATTCGCCCCCTACTATCCAAGCGTGGGCAAAGGAGAGTCTTTTGGATACCCTTTCAAGGGCGGGAGTATCGATGCCAAGAAGGTCGTTTTTTTCAAAGATCCCACACCAGGGAAAGCAAATGGCAAACCCTGGCTCCCTGCCGTCGGCACGGCAAGCGGTGAGGACCTTACCCTCGACCTGGTCTTCCCCACCGCCCGGGTGATCGATGTGCAGATTACCGTTGCCGAAGCGGACTGGGAGACGATCCGGAATCAAACCCGTAATTTGTTTGAAGCCCTGAGCGAGAAACGGAAGGAGGCCCCCATCGCCGGGCCCTATACCTATGTTGAAGCCAGTGTCACGATCGACGGACACAGGTTCCCCCAGGTCGGGCTCCGCAAAAAGGGATTCATCGGCTCCCAGAGCACCACCCGTCCGTCGCTCAAGATCAAATTGAATCACCTCGACAAGGAGGCCGGGATCGAGGGCCTGACCAACCTCACTCTCAACAACAACAAACAAGACTCCACCTTGGTGAATCAATACATGGGATACGCCTTCTTCAATGCTGCGGGTGCACCCGCGCCACGTTGTGCCTTTGCCAAAGTCACCGTAAACGGAGTCAACCTGGGGGTCTATTCTCATGTTGAGACCATCCGCAAGACCCTTATCAAAAGGGAATTTGGAAATGACAAGGGCACTCTCTACGAAGGCACGGTGGTCGATTTCCGGGAAGGCTGGGAGGGCAGCTTTGAGAAAAAATTTGGGAAAGACAAACGTGGCCGCGCCATGATCAGAAAACTCATCTCCATCCTTGAGAGTGAGGAGGTGGACAAGGATCCCGAAAAGATCATCGGTGAACTGGTTGATCTAGACTCCTTCTTCACCTTCTGGGCGGTCGAAGGTCTCCTTGGTTTTTGGGACGGCTATTCAGGAAATCACAACAACTTCTTCACCTACTTAAATCCCCAGAATGGCAAGTTTCACTTCCTGCCTTGGGGGGCGGATGCTCTCTTTGATAAATTCAGTGAGCTTGATTACGATCCCAAGGCCCCAATCTCCGTTAAGAGCAAGGGCATGATCGCGCACAAGCTTTACCAATCAAAATCGGGGCGGGAGCGCTATGCCAGAACTCTCCATGGATTACTCGAAGAGTTGTGGAAGGAGGACGCCCTCCTGACGGAGGTCGATCGCATCGAAAAACTCCTCCTGCCCCACCTCGCCACCATCCAATCCAATTTTCCGAAAAAACTCGAAGAACTTCGGAATTTCATTCGAGCTCGCAGCCCTGATCTCCTCGCTGAGATCTCGAGCGACATGCCCGAGTGGACCAAAGTGCCCGATCATCCTCCGATCATCCCATCCTCCCTCGCCAGTGGCCTGAAATCAGACTCGATTTGGAACTCGGCCAAGAATGGCGACCTTGAAGGCATCAAGGCCCAACTCGCCAAGGGAGTGGATGTCGACGCTCAGGATTCCTTAGGGTCCGTTCCCCTGGCCTTGGCCGCCCTGACTGGGAAAGCGGAGGCCGTGAAGTTCCTTCTCCAGAAGGGTGCAGACATCGATGCAAGGGATAAGAAGAACCAAACCGCCATGCATTCCGCGGCCTTTCTTGGCCAACTCGAGGTCATCCAGGTCCTGATCGAAAACAAAGCCGATCTCAACGCGCGCAACGATGAAGGTGAAACGTCCCTCGACGTCGCCGCCGCCCCATGGAGTGAAGAACTCAAGGGGATCATCCAATTCGTCGGCGGCCTGCTCCAAACGAAGTTTGATGTGGAAAGAATCCAGGTCGCTCGACCCAAGGTCGCGGCCTTCTTGCGCAAGATGGGAGCCGCCTCGGGTGGCGACCTTCCCCCCCCCGCCCCAAGGAATATTTGGGAGTCGGTCAAGGTGGGAAATCTCGACGCCCTCAAATCTCAGCTGGCTGCAGACGGAGCGGACGCAAATCAGCCAGATCCCAATGGAATGACCCCATTGTCCTGGGCCGCCTTAACCGGTCAACTCGAAGCCGCCGAGTTGCTCCTTTCGGCCGGGGCGGACATCAACGCCACAAACCGGGACGGCGCCACCGCCTTGCATTCCGCCGCCTTCCTCGGTCACCTCCCGGTGGTCGAACTCCTGGTCAGCAACAAGATCGAAATTAATGCCATCAATGGCACCGGTGAAACGAGCCTCAATTCGGTCGCGGCGCCATGGAATGACGAAATTGGTGGATTCCTCAAGTTGATCGCTGGCCTTTTAAAAATCGAAGTCGATGTGGATCAGGTCGAGGCGAGCCGACCCAAAATTGCCGCCTTTCTTCGAGAGCATGGCGGAAAGACCTCTGCAGAGCTGAAGTAAGCCTCAGGCAGACCGCACCGAAATGGGCGATCCCCACCCTGCGACCTCTGGGGACAGACTCTCGAGATTCGAGCCGCTCCGCCGCTTAGCCAACCCTCCATTCTCCGGTGCGCTGAAAGCCTTGTTCTATCCGTTAAACTACGGGAGCGACGGGGGATTACTGGATGTTTTATCCTTCAAGGTCGAGTCGTGCAAAAGGGTTTCCCAAGAAACCGTTGACTGCGCTTCAGGAGATTTTGTGACTTATGGCCAAATCATGGGCGTGCTCAGACAGAATGAGGGGATATGTGCATTGCAGTTCTTCAAATTCCTCCCTAGCGTTTTGGCCCCTTCAGGAAACACGATTTTATATGAGCGCCCCATCACGAGTTCAAATCTACGACACCACCTTACGGGACGGAACCCAGGGTGAAGGCTTTTTCTTATCTGGCCTAGATAAGATGCGTATTGCCAAGCGGCTTGATGAGTTCGGTGTTGATTACATCGAAGGCGGTTGGCCGGGCTCGAATCCCAAGGATATTGAATTTTTTAAGGCGGCAGCAAAGGAATCGTGGAACCACGCGAAAATTACCGCATTTGGCTCGACACGTCGTGCTAATATAGCGGTAGAAGATGATCCTCAAGTTCAATTGCTCCTCGATGCGGAAACGCCGGTGATTACTATTTTTGGAAAGAGCTGGGAGCTACAGGTGACCGAAGTACTCCGCACAACGGCGGAGGAAAATCAGGCGATGATCCGTGATACCGTTCGTCATTTAAAAGATGCGGGTCGTGAGGTCGTCTATGACGCAGAGCACTTTTTCGATGGCTTTAAAGATAGCGAAGAGCATGCCATGGCGACCCTGAAAGCTGCGGTCGAAGGTGGCGCGGACTGGCTTGTCCTTTGCGATACCAACGGGGGTTGCCTGCCCACTGAGATCGCCGAAATGACCAAGACAGTTTGTGAAGCTTTCCCGGATGCGAAGGTGGGAATTCATACGCACAACGATTGCGAGCTGGGTGTGGCGAATGCCATTGCTTCGGTGGATGCTGGTTCGACTCAAGTTCAGGGAACCATCAATGGTTACGGAGAACGTACCGGTAACTGTAACCTCACTTCGGTGATTCCAATTCTGGAATTAAAAATGGGACGTAAAGCAGTGAAGGATCTCACTCAAATGCGGGAGCTATCTTTCTTCGTGGATGACGTTTCTAATAACCCGCACTTTGCCCGTGCAGCCTTTATTGGCCGCACTGCCTTCTCTCATAAGGGGGGAATGCATGTGAATGCCATTCAAAAGCTGGCGAGGACCTACGAGCACATCCGTCCTGAAGAAGTCGGCAATCAGCAGTATATTCTTGTGAGTGAGCTTTCGGGCCAAACGAATATTCTCATTAAAGCTGAGGAAATGGGGCTGAAACTTGAGAAAGGAAGCCCCGAGGCGCTCAATGTTTTGACGCAAGTGAAGGACTTGGAGCAGGCTGGGTATTCTTTCGAGGCAGCTGGTGGGTCTCTGGAACTTCTGATCCGTCGGGAACTTGGTGACTGTGACCGTGCTTGGAGTCTTGATGAGTATCATTGCTCATTCCGCCAGTATCAGGACCGTCAGCGTCCGGTGTGCGAAGCGACGGTGAAATTGGTGGTCGCGCAACAGGAAGCATACACGGTGGCCGAAGGTCATGGGGTGGTGAATGCGCTCGATAAAGCCTTGCGCAGGGCGCTCGTGCCCTTCTTTCCTGAGATTGAGGGAGTCTCGCTCGTGGACTACAAGGTGCGGATTTTGGATAGTGAGGAGGCGACCGCGTCCAAGACGCGCGTGTTGATTGTTCACACCGATGGAGAGTCGACCTGGGGCACCGTAGGGGTCTCTGATAGCATCATCGAAGCGAGCTGGATCGCCCTGAATGATGGGATCGATCTCTTCCTTCAACGTAAGGGGTAAACCTTTTGGCTTGTCGGATCTTCAAAATTAGGCAGTCTTATGGCGGTTCATATAATTACACCTACGAGAACCGTTATCGTCAGATAAACAAAAAATAAAGGGGGGCTTCGGTCACCTGGGAAGGCCTTAGGGCCTGACCAAATTTCGAAAAACAACCCATACCTGAACTAGTTCAGGGTTGTTGGGATTTCCTAGTCAGGGCGGAGTGTGAAGCACTCCGCCCTGATTTTTTTGGTTAGAGAGTGGGATTTGGCGCAATCCTGAGCTTGTCATGTCCGGCGAAATGGTCAACATCGCTAAATCCCAAACTAAACGGGGTAATTTTAAGACGAACACAATGAGTGATAATCAACAGGTAAACAGAAAGCGCCTTTTGTGGGCAGGTTTTGTAGCAATTCTTGCTGCTGGTGTCGGATTCGGAATTCGAGGAGGTATCTTTGCCAACTGGGCATCAGACTTTGGATTTTCTGGAGCTCAGCTTGGTGCTATTGGTGGAGGAGGTTTCACGGGGTTCTGTTTTGGAATCATGATTGGCGGAGTTGTCGTCGATAAAATCGGTTATGGAAAATTAGTTTTTGTAGCCTTCCTTTGTCACGTTTTGTCAGCATTTGTGACTTTTGGTGCGACGGCCGGTCAAAGCACCGAGACCGCCTATAATTTCCTCTTTTGGGGAATGTTCCTTTTCGCATTTGCAAACGGAACTTTGGAAGCTGTGGCAAACCCCTTAGTTTCCACTCTCTTCCCAGAGAACAGAACTCACTACCTGAACATTCTTCATGCCTCTTGGCCGCTGGGAATGATTTTTGGAGGAATGGTCGGTTGGTTCCTTGGAACGGGTGAAAGCGCTCTCGACTGGAAAACCCAGCTCGCATTCTACCTTGTCCCGACAATTGTTTATGGGGTGATGTTCATGGGACAGAAGTTCCCGAAATCAGAAGCCTCCGAAAAGGGGCTCAAGATGGGGGAGATGTTCAAGGACGTGGGCCTTATGGGTGGCGCAGTCGTTGCTTACATGCTCTATCTTTTCTTTAGTGGCACCTTCGCACCGATGTTCGATGAGGGTTCAAGTGCTCCTCAGATCCTTGCAACCTTTATTGGTCTAGGGACTCTTTTCTGGATTGGTAAGATCACCAACTTTGCTCCCGGTCACTGGTTGATCTTTGTTCTCTTTATCACCCACGCTCTTGTGGGTGCTGTTGAGCTTGGAACAGATGGATGGATGCAGAACATCACGGGAGCGATTCTGGACGAGAAGCAGGGCAAAATTCTATTTGTGATCACCTCATTGGGAATGTTCCTCCTTCGTTTCTGTGCTCACTTTATTGAGAAGAAATTGGGATTGAATCCAATCAGCCTTTTGTTCGCGAGTGCCGTGATCGCCTGTATCGGACTCAACGCAGTGGCAGCGATCAATTCCTTTGGCCCGGCTATCGGTGCCGTTCTGATTTACTCGATCGGTAAAACCTTCTTCTGGCCGACGATGCTGGCAGTGGTTGGTGACCGTTTCCCTGCGACAGGCGCAGTAGCGATGAGTCTTATGGGTGGAATCGGAATGATGTCCGCTGGTCTGATTGGCTCGGCTGGTCTTGGATATTTCAAAGATCGCTACGCTGTAGATGAGCTGAAGACCGAAGACGCTGCTCTTTATGAAGAATGGCAGAGTGCAGGGGACGAGAGTAAGTTCCTTATCTTTGAATCAGTCCAGGCAATCGATCCCAAGCGCTTGGAAGATACGAAGAAGCTTGGAAAAGATGAGCGTTCTGAAGCAGAGCAGACTGTCGTGGACGCCGATATCCGGGGTAACCGCCGCACTCTGAAGACTGATTCACTGATTCCGGCCACGATGGCGGTTATTTATCTTCTCTTGATCTTCTACTTCAAGTCCACTGGTGGCTATAAAGCAGTGAAAATTGACGAGGCTTAAGCCCAATTTTTTCTGGAAAATGATTCAACGGCGACCCTCGGGTCGTCGTTTTTTTGTGCCTGTGGTATGAGGTCTAGGGGATTTCCCCACATAAAAAGTAAATCCGATCATGACAAATTAGCATTGAGTTTCTTTCAAAAAATCTAGACATTCACGCATTTACGTCTCAAGAGGCCCTCGAAGAGGGTCGTAACCAACTTCCTCTGAAATGAAAACAGCAGCCATGATCAGTATTGCCATTAGCATCCTTCTCTCCAGTTGTGGGGATTTAGGCAGCTCCGTTTTTGATCGGAGTGGAATCCATGACGGGAAGAGTAAGATCGTTTCCATCGGTAAGCTGACTAGGTGGATCTCCGTTCCCCGGGGCAAAAGCCCGAACGGATTTCATCCCGCTCCTGTATCATCGTCGACTCGTGATAAAGCTGCTCGTCTTCCTAAGGACAAGCATGGCATGGCGACTTACAAGAGCAGCCAGCGCCAGCGCCTCGTCCGCACGACTTCATACTCTCATGAAGAAATGGAAGTGGGTGCGCCGTGGCGCAAGAATGCCTTGGGAACCTACCTGAAATATGGTCAGGTCAGAAGTGCTGCCGCTGATTGGTCGCGCTATCCGGTTGGTACTAAGTTTAAGATCAAAGGCCTCCCATACACCTATGTTGTCGATGACTACGGTTCGTCTCTTGTTGGAACCAACACGGTTGATATTTATCACCCGAATCTCAGCACGATGAGACGATGGGGGACCCGTCCGGCGGAAATTACGGTGATTCAGTGGGGATCGTATGAGCGGACTGTCAATATCTTGAAGGGGCGTCGTGGCTATGACCACACTCGCAAGATGTATTACGCGGCCAAAGCGAAGCTCGATAGCGGATCAGTCGCTTCGAACTAGGTTTCGCTTCTAATTTTTGAGCGGTTGGGTTCTTGAACTCAGTCGCTTTTTTGTGTCGATAAATTGGTGGGGGCTTGCCTTCACGGCGTTGACCCGATGGAATCCGCCATGCTGAAAAAGGAACGGGCCGCCTACATTTTGAAGCGTCTGGAGGAACTCTATCCCGAGACCCCGGTTCCTCTCGATCATACAAATTCCTACACGCTTTTGGTAGCAGTGCTGCTGTCGGCTCAGTGCACGGATGTGCGGGTGAATCTTCAGACACCCGCGCTCTTTAAAAAAGCGGACAGCGCAAAGAAGATGCTCAAGCTCACCGTTGAGGAAATTGATGCGATTGTTCGGCCTTGTGGTCTCGCTCCTCGAAAGGCGCGTTCGATCAGGGGACTCTCGGAAATTTTGGTGGAAAAGCACGGAGGAGAAGTTCCAGCTGACATGGAGGCCTTGGAAGAGCTTCCTGGGGTGGGGCATAAGACGGCATCCGTCGTGATGTCCCAGGCATTTGGGGAAGCGGCCTTTGCTGTCGATACGCATATTCATCGGCTCGCGCAACGGTGGAAGTTGACCGATGGCCGGAGTGTGACCCAGACGGAGTCAGATCTTAAAAAACTTTTCCCTAAAAACGTTTGGAGTAAGCTTCACCTTCAAATTATTTTCTACGGAAGGGAGTATTGCAGTGCGAGAGGCTGCGATGGGACGGATTGCGAAATTTGCCGTCATCTTTTCCCAAAGAGGCGAACTCCGGTCGCGACCCGAAAGTAATTTGAAAGAATTCCTTTTATCTATCGGGGTTGGGTTGGATGATTTTAGAGTCTCCTAATAGATCGCTGCGTAAATCGTTACTTAGGCTGACGTGGGAGGTCCTCGAAAGAGTAAGAATTTAGGGGAATTTAGGCAAATTACTCCTTTACTCGGATGACGCCATTTCCAGAATGCCGGTCTGCAACACTCCAAACGATATTCAAAAAACATGATCCCTAATATGTCCCTTCCAAAAGCCAACGCATGGACTGTTGGTACCGCAATGACCGTCCTCGCCTCCGGCTCAGCCATGGCAGCAGAGAAAGGAAACGCCCTACAGCGTTTTATCTTTGATGGTGGTCCTCTCACGATTTTTATCGTTGCCATAGGCCTCCTCTCCCTCATCAGCCTGACGGTCTTCAACTTTATGAATCTCACCAAGGCAAAGTATGCGCCCGATGATCTCAAAGGAGCACTTCTTGATCACATGGTGAACTGCCGGGTTCGCTCCGCAATTGAGCTCTCTGCTTCTCACCCAAGCTACTTGGGACGCATGATGGCTTACTCGCTTCCAAACATCGACGCTACCCAGCCTGAAGACCTCGGCCGTGAGCGTGTCGAAGATGCGATCGCTGACTTCTCGATCAACGAGACCCGCAAGCAGATGACCTTCATCAACATGATCTCACTCGTGGCTCAGTCCGCTCCCATGCTCGGTCTTTTCGGAACCGTCTTTGGTATGATTGAGGCCTTCGGAACTCTCGCTACGAACAACTCAGCCGACCCTAGTGAGTTGGCCGGATCGATCTCGATCGCTCTCTTGACCACAATGTGGGGCCTGATTGTCGCTATTTTGGCTCTCTTTGCCTACTTCTTCTTCAAGAACCGCTTCAACACTCTCGTTGCTGACTGCCACGGAACCGCTGAGAATCTCATCAATGCTTCCATCCAGACGGTCAACGCAGACGCACATTTGGCTAAGATTCCGGAGGGTATCGCCGTCTAAGCAGTAGGGTGTTTTCGGCACCCACTTTGGTGAATTTAATTAACTCTCTAGAACTATGGCTTCAAATCGACTCCGCGCTGCAAATGCAGCGAAGCAGGAAGAGGACAAGATGGACATGTCGCCCATGATTGATATGGTCTTCCTCCTCCTTCTTTTCTTCCTCGTTGTTTCCAATCCCAAGACTATCAAGATCGACCCGGATGTCACTCCGCCAATCGCTTCTGCGGCGAGGACGCCTAAGAGCAAGTACGGTAAGATTGTCGTGAATATTCACGAAAATGGCGATCTCCGTGCGGAGAACTTTAATGTTACTTTGGATGATCCTGACGCTCTAGAGGCATACATCACGAAGAGCAAAGATGACGCAGAGCGTGTCGGTCACGTTGCCAGGCTCCACATTCGAGGAGACCAGAACACGATTTTCAAATATTGCCGTAAGGTCATCCGAGTTGCGGCCCGCGTGGGCGTGACGGAAGTCGCCTTCGGTGGATACATCAACGACAAATAATTACCCCTGATATAATATGGCCCGCCATAAAAAAATGCAGTCTCCAGACGAAGATGAACCAGGTTTGGACATCTCGTCAATGATCGACGTCTGTTTCCTACTCCTTATTTACTTCATCGTCACCACGACAATTGTGAAGAAGGAGCAGGACCTCGACATGGCACTACCTTCGGTGGCGCCATCTGAGACACCGCCCGAGATCAGTCCCTTCTTTATTAAGTTGGAAGCAAATGGCTACATCTCGATTCGATCAGACGGAACTCCGGAACAGCTCGTCGAATCGGATCCCGATTCTCGCGTTCTTCCAACGCTTCAACCTCTTCTCGAAACTTATCGTGACGCGGCGATGGCGAGCTCCCAGGAGCCTCTCGTTCAGATATACGTGGAAGCAGAAGCACGTCAGCAGCGGGTGATTGATGTTCTTAACTCGCTTGCTGCGACGGGGATTTCGAAAGTCACCTTCACTGATTTGCTCGACGAAGAATAAGATTCGCGCCTAAAAATCTGCCTAAGATTTTTGAGCTCCTACCGTTACCTCCTTTAGAGAAAGGCTGCTGTGCTCAGCAGCCTTTCTTTCTCCAAAAACTCAACCTTAAAACACCACACATGACTCTCAATACCAACCTCCGACGCACCTTCGCGCTGCTTTTTCTGACGCTGGGGCTTTTTGCCGCTCCCGTGCAGGCCCAAGCGGTGCGCGAGTTTAACACGAATGCCATCACCGCAATGAAAGCGGGAAAATGGGCTGAAGCCCATGCCATTCTGAAGAAGGCGACCGAACTTTACGATGGTCGCGCCATGACTCTTTTCGGACCTCGTTTCGGATCGTTTTGGTACAATCGCGGTTATTGTGAACTCATGCTCGGGATGTATCCGGATGCGATGAAGTCCTTTAAAACTTGCTACAGTAAGTATCCCAATGGCAAAGGAGGAGAAAACGAGAGTCTCAACATGTACCACAAAAAGTCTCTCCTCTACTGGGGGCACGCTGCCAAGGGATCAGGAGAGTGGGACACTGCGATTAAGAGCTACAAGAAATTCCTCGCCGAGCGGGACAAGACCCGGGACAAATACAGTCCTGGGGTGTTTTACACGAACATGGCGATCTGCTATTATAAGTTGCGGAAAATTCCGGAAGGAAACAAAAATCTCGAAACGGCCATCACCAATAAAGTTCAGTTCCCGACTTCAAATAAGAATATCCTGCTGACCTTCAATGCCATGGTGGAAGCGGTGATCGAAAAGAATGACGAAAAAGCTCTGCTCGATTTTATCGCCAAGAATCGCGGCCACATTAAGTTGGATCCTTTCGAGGCCTACGAGTTTGCTCCTCTCTTCATGAAGCTTGCTCTCGATGCCAAGGGTGCCGACATGATGCGCTCTTCCTTCGAGCTCTACTCGCTCGTTCCCAGCACGGTCGCTGCGATCGATGATGTGCAAGCCCGACTTAAAATGGTGGGCGATTACACGCGCTTGATCCGTGATGGCTCGAAGCTCGTTCGAAAAGAGAACCTTGAGAAAGATCTCGAAGCCCTCCAGGACGCCCAGAAAACCGGGCAGATGAACGAAGTTTACGCTTTCCTCAACACGGCCGTAATGCACGAGGACGACGGAAATACCCGTGGGGCCTTTGCTGTCTACGAACAACTTGAGCTCTACTTCCCCAATGCCAAGATTTTCAAGGATAAAAAGATTGTCCCAGCACGGGAGAAGAATCTTTATAACCTCGTTCGAACTTCTTCGATCATCGGAGAAGTATTGACGACCGAGAAGTATGGCAGCCGCTTTTTGAAAGACTTTCCTACAAGTGATTACGCCGAAGAAGTGCGTCGCCTCACGCTTTCCAGTCTCTTCTGGGAAGGGGAATATGAAAAGTGCATCGAGGTTGCCTCCGTGATGATCGATAAACTTCCCAAGCCCTCTGAGCAGCACGATATTTGCCTCTTCGTACTCGGTGGGAGTTACCACTACACCGGCCAATTCGATATCGCGCAGAAGGAGCTTGATGATCATGTGAAAACGTATGCCAAGACGAAAGCACATCGTCGCCAGGCGGCTCTCTATTTTCAGGCCTCTAATCTTTTCCGTCTGCAATACTGGACCAAGTCCGCTGCTCTTCTCGACACCTTCTTGAAGACTTATCCGGACGCAAGTTCCAATGCCTATCTTCCCTTTGCGCTCTTTGATCGCTCGAATTGCCACTTTGCCGAAGAGGAATATCCCGAGGCTCTTGAAAAGGTGACCCGGGTTGAGACCGAGTTCCCCGGGTTCTCGGCGATGGAATCAATCTACGCTCTCAAAGGAAACATTCTTGAGAATACCTCCCAACCGGTGGAAGCCGTGGCCTACTACGAGAAAGCACTTGCTCTCGCGGAGACGAAAGAGAACGTGATCGTCGCTGCCGAATCTCTCCTCTATCTTGTCAATATTCTTGGTGCGGAGAAGGTCGATGGAAAGCCAAACCCAGATGTTCAGAACGCGCTTCCATTCTATGATCGCTTCTGGAAGAGCTATGCGGATTCGCCCTACCGTGCGCAACTCGCGGTTACCGGTCTTCCTGCGATGCGCGCTGCCGGCCGTATTGATGAAGGTCTCGAGAGACTTCAGAAGGTCATTGCCGAACTCTCCAAGATCAAGGGAACTCCCGGACTTGAGCAGTCGATCAATTCATACACCGAAGCCTACCTTGAAGAGCACAGTGAAGATGAGCTGAAGGCGCACTACTATGCCTTCCCTGGAATTGACTCCCGCGATATGGCGAGTCGAGCCTTGCTCCGGATCGCGGTGATCGGCGTCTTCGAAGATAAGCTGGAAGCGGGAATTAAGACCAAGGATGAGGTCCTGATCAGTAAGGCTCAAGCCATGATCAAGGTTCTCTTTAATGAGCTGAAGACCGACTTCGATGTGAAGGATCTTTCAGACTACATCCTTGTGAGCATCGGCGACTTCCTTCGCGAGAAGACTTCTTCGCCGGGCCAAGCAAAACCCTATTATCAGGCTGCACTTGATAGCTCCGATCCTTCCTATGAGTTCCCGGCTCTCTTCGGTCTCGCAGATGTCCTCGGAAGCGGAAGTTCTGCTGAGCAGAAGAAAGCAGTAACGCTTCTTGATCGAGTCTACGCCGACGCTAAGAAGGACCAAAAAGAAAAAGCGATCTTCCGAATCGTCACCATCTCATTTGGTAACAAAGAATACGACGAGACGATCAAACGTGGCCGCGAGTATCTTGATGACAAGTCCTTCAAACAGCGCAATAGCGCAGATGTCCGCCTTCTGATTGCCCAGTCTTATGACGCGCTTGGGAAATCGGAGGACGCCATCCTCATTTACGGTCAGATTTGGACAACTGCTCCGGGTTATGTCAAGGTCTCAGGCCCATCGCTCAAGCGCTGGATGGAACTCTTGTGGGATCGTAATGGCACAAATCGCGAGGAGGGAAAGTCAGACCGCCAGAAGGTCTACGAAGAAGGCTGGAAGTGGCTTGATAATACCAAAGGATTTAAGAGCAAGCTTAGTGATCCGGAAACCGCCAGCTGGACTGCAGTTGAGTCACTCGTTTTAGAATACGAAGCACGCACCGAGATCAAATCGATGAAGGATATCCTCGAAGAACAGAAGAAGTAAGACGAAACCAACAACGATTGATTCCACTAGAACCATGAAAAAATTCTTATTTTCCGCCCTTTCCCTCGTTTCCGCGTCTTCGTTTGTCTTTGGGCAGACGGAGACCAAGGAGCCATTTGCTCTCATCATGACTGAGGAGGATAGCTTCTCCGCTTATATCGTCGCTTCATCGAAGGTGAGCCTCCGCTGCCGTGAGCAAAAGCAGTCCACAACCTACAAGAACGTGCGTCTTGCGAGCACGAACGTCTACTTCATTGAGCCTGCTGAGTATACTCAGGCCATGGAGCTGTTTCGTGCCCGAAAGTATGTTGAGGCGAGGGACCAGTTCACGATCTGTGCGGCGACCTACGCCAAGGTCGATGAAGTTCCCGGGAACTATAGCACGTTGGCAAACTACTTTGTCTTGGAGTGCCACCGAAAGCTTGGTGATTTAAACGCACTTGATACCGCGCTGGAGAGTTTCATCGCGGGTCCACTTCTTCATCAGCAGGATCACGCTCAGATTGAGATTTATAAAGTGTTCTGGGATGCAGTCCGGACCAGCGCCTGGTCTCGTCTCGTTTCCATTGCCGGCGACCCTAAGTGGGAGGAAAAGAAACTGGCGGGAGAGCTTCGTGCTCAGGTTTCCTACTGCACCGGCCTCGCATACGAAGGAATCAAGAAGCCCGGGATGGCTCTCAATGCATACAATGGCGCCTTCGTGGCCGACTTTGCGGCTTCCGAGGTGCTCACGCGCAAAGCGGCTCTCGCCTGTCTGCGGATTCTAAAGAATCACGAGGACGTCGTGCTCGCGATGAAGCTCTACGGCAGCGAAGAATACGATGAGAACTCAAATGGCGCGTTCCTCATTCGTGAAGGAATCGCTTTGGTGAAACTCTGGGACAAGTCGCTCGGCGGCGGGGAAAAGATCCCAGCTGAATATAAGGTCTTCTTGAAATACGATAAGAAGGACAATTAGGCTGATTCATTCCAGCTTTTCAAAGCGACCTCGGACTTATCCTTGGTCGCTTTTTTGGGGCTTCAACTTGTGCGCAATGAGGGCTGCCGATGCTGGGGTCGAGGCAAGACGACGATGTGGAAATTCCGTATTCTCAAGTTTGGCGAGATGGGCTAACGTCGCGACGTGGATCTGACTACCTCGGCACTTATTGATCTCGCGTTGGCGGAAGATATTGGAACAGGCGACGTCACTTCGGAATATTTCGTTCCCGAGGATCGAATGGCTCACGGTGTGATTATTGCTAAGGACATCGGAATCGTTGCGGGAGTCGAGATCGCGGCCGAAGTCTTTCGACGTGTCGATCCCGAGACCTCCGTGGAGATACTTCTTGAAAGCGGAAAGGCGATCTCTCATCGGACCAAGGTTCTCAAGGTGAAAGGGAAAGCCCGCTCCTTGCTCACGGCTGAGAGAGTAGCGCTTAATTTTCTCCAGCGCCTGTCCGGGGTGGCCACGAAGACGAGACAGTTCGTCGCGCTCACCGAGGGGACATCGGCCCGCATTCTTGATACCCGTAAAACGACTCCTGGCTGGCGTTCTTTGGAAAAAGGCGCAGTGCTTGCAGGAGGGGGGAAGAATCACCGCATGGGCTTGTATGATCGTGCCATGGTGAAGGACAACCACATCGTGGCAGAAGGGGACTTGGCAGCGATGCAGGACGCCATTTCACGTCTCCGCTCGGAGAAGCCGGGCGTGGAAGTGGAGTTGGAGGCAGATCGCCTTGATCAGGTGGAAGCATTTTTAACGCTGGAAGGGGTGGACTACATTCTCCTCGATAACATGTCGCTTGATGAACTTCGGGCAGCGGTGGCCTTGCGCAAGGGGGATCATCCTGAACTGGAAGCGAGCGGCGGAGTGAATTTTGAGGCGGTCGCCGAGATTGCCAAAACCGGGGTGGACTATATTTCAGTGGGCGCGGTGACGCATTCTGCGGTCGCTTTGGATCTTTCTCTCGAATTTCTGAATGATGACGAGTGAAAAAGGCTGGGACGGCTCACGGATTCGGGCGCTTTCTCCGGAGTGGGCGTCGAAGATTATTTTCATCGATGAGTGTGCCTCGACCAATGACGAGGCCCGGCGACTGGCCCGCGAAGGACTCGTTCATGGGAGTCTCGTATTAACGGAAAGGCAGACCGCTGGAAGAGGGCGACGGGGGCAGGCCTGGAGTTGTCCTCCGGGTGAGAGTCTCGCGTGTAGTTTTCTTTTAAGGCCTGAGGAACCGATGCAGTTGTGGTCGCGATTTTCTCTCGTGGCCGGACTTGCGGTGGCTGAGGCACTTGATGGCTTTGGTCTCGCGGCGGAGGTGAAGTGGCCCAATGACGTCTGGGTTCATGAACGGAAAATTTGTGGGATTCTGGTTGAGAGCGCCGGCGACTCTGTCGTCATCGGGATCGGTCTCAACATCAACACGTTGAAATTTCCAGAAGACTTGGTTCATCCTGCCACTTCGATCGCTCTCGAGAATGGGGAGGTGGCAGAAAGAGAGGCGGTTCTTGTTGCGATTCTAGATCGATTGCGCATTCGTTCGAGGCAGATCGGTTCGTCATTTTCGGAGCTTCTTGAGACCTGGAATACCCGCTGTGTCCTTCGGGGGAAAAGAGTGACGCTGCAGACGAATGGAACAAGGAAGACCGGGGTGATAGAAGGTCTCTCGGCGAATGGTGAGCTTCTTTTACGGACCGCTGAGGGCTTGGAGAAGATTCTTCACGCCGATACTATTCGCCTGGTGAAGAGTCCTTGAGCCAGTTCTCAAGAATGAGACGGAATTCTTCTGCGCGGTCTCCCATGAAGGGTTCGTGAAGGGCGTCGGGAATTTCGCGGTAGGTGATTTGATTGCCAGGCAGTTTTACGAGTCGGCTTCGAAGGATCTCGGGGGTGCAGACGGGGTCCGCTCCACCCTGGGTAAAGAGGATGGGCCTGCCCGTGGCCATGGATTGGAACCGGCTTTCTAACTCCTGTCCCACCGCAATTAGGTCTCGTGCCCAGCCGAGGGAAATTTTGTTGTGGTAGAGAGCCTTGTCATCCGGTTCCGAACTGCCGCCGCTACGGCATTGCTCCGAGGACACGCCCGTGCTCCAGGTGATCCATGGAAAAAGGCGGGCAACTTGTGGAAGAACGAGGCTCATGCATGGCGTTGTCTGTCGAGCTGGGGCCAGGAGGGGAGAGCTAAACCACGCGCTTTGAAAGCGAGACGGGTCTCGCAGAAAGCAGCGAAGGGCCATCATGCCACCCATGGAATGACCGGCGATGTGACAAGATCCCTCAGTTGCCACTAGTGCATTGTCGAGGAGTTGGTCGATAAACTTGAGTCCGGGAACATGGCCTCGTTTTCCTGAAGAGCGGCCGTGACCTGGGAGATCCGTGAGGATGCAAGTGAGGCCGTTGTTGGTGAAGGGTTCGAGGATCGGTGGGTAGCGATCGATGAAGTCGCCTTGGCCATGGAAGAAGATGAGGGTGCCGCGAGAGGGTCCAGCGGGTCTCAAAATGAGGCGATGCAATTGATGTCCTGATTGCTCAAGAGTTTCGCTTGCGATTCTCATGAGCGCACCGTGAGCATCAGTTCTTCCACCAGATTTTCGTCTTCGTTTCTCTTCACCTTTGCGAAGGCATGGTGGAGGTTCGCGAGAACACGAGAGAGCATTTCTCCGAGGGTGCAGGGCTGTTTCAGCGCTTTTTGGGCATCCTTGGAAATCTCCGGATGATCCTTGATGAGCTGTCTAACTGGAGTGGCCCTCCCATTGTGAAAGGGGTCGATGATGGTGGCCTCTCCTTCGTGATCGATGAGTGAGAGAAAATGGCCGGGATAGTTGCATCCAAATACCGGAATGCCCAAACGATTGCCGACCAACATGTAAATGAGACTCAGCCCCAGTGGATTGCTTACTCCTTCCTGAATGCACCAAGCAAGATCCGAGTTCCGGATGTCGAAGGGTCGGAGGCGATTGCCGGTGAGAGTCGCGGTTGTAAAAAGGTGCCTAGCAAGGTCCATTGGCGAGTGCACTTTCCCCGTCGCGGTTTCGGCGAGGAGATCGAGTTCGTCGGAGAGTGATTGCCGTATCGTGATGCCATCATGGAGGAAATCAGAAAGGAGGCGAAGCAGGGCTTCGAGAGATTCCCAATCGCCATCCACCGCGTCGAGTTGTCGGGCGGGGTAGGCCCATTCCTCGCGAATGACCGTGCGTCGTCCCGGTCGGAGGGATTTTGAAAGGAGCTTGGCTTGCTTGCGGGGTAAACGGAGACCGGAGGCGACGAGGTCATCGGTGGCATCGCCGTTGAAATCGAGAAGCGCCTTTTGAAGGCCCTCTTGAACCTGTTCGTTCTCGTCATCGAGAAGAGTGAGGATGGAGGAAATAGTGGCGGTTGGCATTGCTTCTTGGAGGAAGATAATGCCAAAGCGAGAGATTTGCAAAGAGCGGGATGAGACTCCGGAAAAGAAACAAGGGCTCTACGACTGCTAGGAGCCTGTCGGAGTTAGCGCACGTTCCGCGGAGAATTCGGCGAGCAAGCGAAGTGACCGCGGAGAGATGGAATAGATAATTTCACCAAGCCAGTCGCTCACCAGTGGAATTCCAGAGGGTTTTCTGGCCATAGACGGCGATTTCGGGCCGCCTGCTCCGTTCGTCACACTTCCCACCATCCCGTGGAGCGGAAACTGTTTGGCCCCGGTCCCCCGGTGATTGACCCGAAAGCTCTCCAGCGGAAGTCGGTCCACAGCCTCGATCACAAAATGGACCAGGTCGTCCTCGGGCACCCACTCACGAAGATCCGGAGGCAGAAGCATCGGCGTATTTCGGTCAATGGAAACAAATCGTGCAGCGATGGCTTGAGACTATCAAATTCTCAGGCCGATTCAAGGTCCTCCCGCCAAAAGCAATTTCCTAGGAGTATCAATAAACCTTTTATACTCTTGTTGGTTTCTATTTTTTTAAAACTAGTAGTCCTTTTCACCTTGGTTGCCAGAGCCCTAGCAGTGCTTCAAAAATACAAAGAGGCGGACCATGATTCAGGGCCGCCTCTGAGGTGGGAAGTGAGCTTCCTTAAAAATATCAGACTATTCGCCTCCTTCTTCGGAGGTTTGGATCCGAAAAAAACGTGCGGTGTTTGAGCCGAGAAATTGACCCGCTTCGACATCTTCCCAATTTTTCAAGTCGGTAGACACCTGAAGTTTGACAAACCAATTTTTAGACGGGTCCTCGGTTGGTGGCAGCAGGATAGGAGGCGAAGTGTTCACTGGCGAAGGTTTGGTGATTTTGTAGCTGATTCGATAAGGTCCTGTGACGGGGCTAGTCTGAACAAAAGTGCTTAAAACAATATCACAAGGACCTACCGCGAGCTGAGACGGAGGCTCAGAGGTAGTGCCATCACTCATGGTATTGCGTAACTTCGTAGCACGGTCATTGACGACCCACCATCTTTGCCACATCAGCGAGTCTGTGCCTTCAGGTTTGATCTTAATATTGATTACGGTTTTAGGTGTCCTTGCATTGGCACTGATCACTTCAAAGAGCTCTCCTTCTTTCAGGGTCAGGACGGGGACCTCTTCGAGGTTAAAGCCCTGATCTCGCGTAAAATTACCGTAGGTGACTTCACTCGCTTGCAGGCTGCTAAATGTAATGAAGCTGGCGAGGATTGCTTTAATTGTCTGAGGTTTGAATATTTTCATAAATTGATTTTTTTTGACGTAGATCATCTTTCTGTCTCCGCCGCTGGACGATTGATCGGTTTGGCCGATTCAGTCACTTAAATTTTTTGAGAGAAATTGAATCGGAAGATGATAAAGTCTTTAGGTCCCTATAATTCTGGGATCCCACGATTTTTTGATGGCAATAAACTGACTTAATCAAAGAGTGAGAATAGTCTTAGTCGTCTATTTACGCAGACTCCTAGGAGCCTGTCGGAGTTAGCGCACGTTCCGCGGAGAACTCGGCGAGCAAGCGAAGTGACTGC
>JAPKCM010000070.1 GCA_028822935.1 Akkermansiaceae bacterium | reverse complement strand
CGGCGGTTCATGAGATTTGAAATTTGAGAGAGGAACGTTCAACGTCGAACGTTCAGCATCGAAGGCTTGGTTGGGGAGGTTTATCCGTAGATTCCGCAGATTAGCGCAGATTTTTTTGAGGATGGGTTGAGGGGGGGGATGAACGTTCAACTTTTAACGTCGAACGTTCAACATTGAAGGCTTGGTTGTTGGGGAGAGACGAACGCTAATCTAGCGAATGGGGCCAATCTTGGTTGGTGGGCTTGGGTTTAGAGTTTTTCTTGGTTCGTTATTCCGTTATCAGGGGGGAGATGGCGAGGGAAATGATGAGTTGTTGGTAGGTGAGGTTGGGCTTGGTGAGGGATTGGAGATGAGGGCGGTCGGTGGTGGCGAGGGGGCGGCCTAGGGCGAATTGGGCGAGTTTCCAAGCGATGTTCTCAGAGACGCGGGGGCTCTCGGCCAGGAGGGTCATGAGCTGGGGTGCGGTGTTGTATTTTTCTAACTTGGGCGCGCCGGGGATGAGGATTTCGCCGTCTTGGCGAAGGTCGTTTTGGTGGTGATCCTTGAGGGAGTAACGGCCGATGCCATCGTAGCGCTCGAGGGCGAAGGAGAGGGGTTCGAATTTGGAATGGCAGCCGGCACAGGAGGTGTCGGAGAGGCGCTCGAAGGCAATGGCGCGTTGGGAGAGGCCGGGCTTGCTGGAGACGGGGGTGGTGTCGACGGTGGGTGGCGGATCGTTGACGGTGCCGCGGAGGATGTGGTCGAGGACGAAGAGGCCACGGGTGACCATGGAGGCTTCATCGCCGCCGATGGTGAGGAGGCTGCCTTGGGTGAGGAGGCCGCCGCGCTCGGGATTTTTTGAAAGGTCGTAGGAGGTGAGGTGGTTTTCTTTGACGTTTGGAGGCGGGGTGAGGCCGTAGTGCTTTGCGAGGCGTGGGGTGAGGAAGGTGGTTTGGGCGTCGAGGAGGTCGGCGAGGGGACGCTTTTTCTCCCAGAGAATGTGCTGGGCGAAGGCGAGAGTTTCCTGGCGCATATCTTCGGCGAGGGCGGGGTCCCACTCGGGGAATTTTTCTTTGCCGGGGTTAAGATGGTTGAGTCGGTCGAGGTGGAGCCACTCGGAGATGAAGTGGAGCATTTGCGCGCGGGCGCGTGGGTCGGCGAGGAGGCGGCGGGTGTGCTTTTCGACTTCACCGGGATTGTAGAGGGAGCCATTTGTGGCGTCGTCGATGAGTTGTTTGTCGGGGGCACTGCCGATGACGAGGTAGCTGAGGCGGGAAGCGAGTTGGTGGGCGTCGGGTGGGCCGTCGGTCTCGATACGGTAGAGGAAGCGCGGCGACTGGAGCATGGCGCGGATGATGTAGGCCATCGCTTGATCGAAGTGGCCGCCGCCGGAGCCGACGGTGGTGGCGATGCCTTGGAAGAGGTCGATTTCATCGTCGGAAAGCGGGCCGCGGAAGAAGTGTTTCCCGAGAGCGGCGAGGTGGGCGCGGAGGGGTTTTTGGGTGAGGCTGCGGTTCTTGGAAAAGTGGCGGGCGAACTCGGCGACGTTCATTTTTTTGACGATGGCGTCGGCGAGGCGGGCGTGGGCTTTGACGTGCTTGAGGTCGACGCCGAGGTTGTAGGCGGTGTTGCTGAAGCCATCGGCGCGGAGGTCGGGCGGGAAGTGTTCGCGCGCTTCTTTTGAAATACTGATGCGGGTGGTGGCCATCACGGTGTTGCTGTACTCGCGGATGGTGAGGCGGCGGGGGAAGTTCTGGGGCTTGGTGTGGAGGGTGTGCGCGGCGGGGTCGATGGCGGTGGTGGGCCAGATTGCGCCGGTAGCGATCCATTCTTTAAGGTGAGCTTTTTCCTGAGCGGAAAGCGGGTCGCGGTCCTCGGGCATTTCGTCTTTTCGAATCATCTTCCAGATCACGCTTTTGTCGGCGTGGCCGGAGCGGATGATGTCGGGGTCCGCGAAGGCGGTGAGTTTCTGGGAGAGGTTGAAGTCGCCCTCGACAGTGGCGGAGTCGTGGCACTCGAGGCAATGACGCGAGAAGAGGGGCTCGATGTGAGAGACGAAAAGGGACTCGCTCCGGAGGCGTATTTTTGCGGCTTCGGAGAGGACGGGTTCGGGTTGGGTGCCTTTTTTAAAGAGGGCTAGGACGTCGTTTTCGGAAAGGGCGCGATCGTAGAAAGCGAGGTGGTGGATGGTGCCGAGCCAGGGGCGATCTTTGGTGAACTCGTTTCCGAAGGCGAGGTGGTAGGAGTCGTCCCAGTTGTTGAGGTCGCCTTTGATGGTAGCGCTGGCGGAGAGCTGGCCGTTGAGGAAGAGGGCGACTCGGCCGTCGGGGGAGCGCGTGAAAGCGACGTGGGTGCGCACGCGTTTGAGCGTGGCTTTGGAATCGAGGGAAGGAAGGCCGTTAGTACTGGAACCAGAGGTGCGGAGTCGGACGCTGAGTTTGGTGCCGTCCTGGCCGAGGGTGATGTTTCGGTTGGAGGAGTCCTTTGAGATCGTGACGATACGGGCGGGGCCAGATTGAGCGAGCTTGGCGGGCGTGAGCCAGACGGAAAGAGTGAGGGCGTGTGATTTTTTGAGAGCGGCGGTGAGAGCGCGTGGTGGTTTTTTGCTCTGGAGGAAAGTGGGCTTCTTAAGGGTGAGGCCGTTGGGGGAGAATTGAGTGTGGGGAGCGGCCTGGTGGGAGGCGGGGAGTTTTTCGAAGCGGTGCTCGAGGATGGCCTTGGGTGCTGCCGGGAGGAGGGGACAGAGGACGAGGATAATGGAGAGGTGGCGTAGCATTGGCGTGGACTCTACTAATACAGGGTGGGGAAGTGATGCCTTTCAGGCTGGGAAAAATCGACTCCTAGGAATTTGCTTTTTGCGTGGGGTGCTTTGGGCTTGGCCCATCAGCGAGGTGGGTTAGAACACCAAGATGTTCTTGCGATCGAAGGATGAAGTTCAGAAACATTGAAATCAGCTTCCGCATTGGCAGCAGGGGGATTGCTACGTTTTTGTGACTTGGAGGTTAGCTGATTAAGGATTGGAAACGGCAGTGGGACGAGTGGATGGAGTGTCATCCGAAGCCTTGGAATGAGGCGATTGAGAAGGAGTTTCATCGTCGGTTTTCGGTGACGATGGAGGATTGGTTGGATCAGGGGATAAAGCTAGGGGGAATCGACCACGAATCTCTTGATTATTCACGAATGCAGTTCGAGGGATCTCGTTTTGAGAGGTCGAGTGGAATGGCTACGCGACCGGAGGTCGCGGCCACGGTGGGGCTTACTCGTGGCCGTCGTCGGGGGTGATTCCGAGGATGATGTTGAACTTGGCGCTGAGTTCTCCGGCTTTGGAATTCGGGATCGGTTTGAAAGAGACCATGAGGTGCTTAACTGGTTCTCCGAGGCGCTTGACGAGGCCGTCTTTTGCGTTTCCTTGATCGCCCGCGATGAAGCACTGGGTGGTGAGGGCGCGCTTGTTGTTCCGGTAAATGGCGAAGTGGATATGCGGGGTGCGGGGGCCGTAGGGGACGGGTTTGATGGTGCGGAAATAGTAGCGGCCATCGCGGCCGGTCATGAAGCGGCCGAAGCCCTGGAAGTGGTCATCGCGCTTGGGTCCGGTCAGGCCACCGTCCTTGCTATGGATGTAGGCGCCTTGGTTATCAGCCTGCCAGATTTCGACGCGGGCATTGGGGACGGGGTTGCCTTTTACATCGGTGACCCTGCCATGTAGATGGGTGATGGCGCCGACTCCGGGATTGAGGGAATCGTTGATGCGGAGGAGGTCGTTGTCGGTATCGAGAGGAAGCTGATCAGGGTAAAAAGGGCCCTCGGTCATCGGGGGCGTGATGGTGAGCGCTTCGGCAAATACTCCGGGGACGGTGAAGAGGGCGGCGGAGCCGAGGGTGGCTCTGCGGAGGAAGTCGCGGCGATGGATGTCTGAATTCATGGTTGTTGTCTTTTTCTTTTTCTGTTCGATGCTCGTGTTAAACCGAAGATCATGAGGATGAGCCCGGATATGAAGGTGCCTAGAATCATCCCTCCAAAGGCGCCTCCCAAGATTAAATTAGTTTTATCAACTTCGGAAGGAAGGAGCCAGCCGAGGAATGCGCCGATTCCAGTGAACAGGAGAACGACGATACCCTGCATGAGGTTGTCTTTGCGCTTCAAGGACGGCACGCCTCCGATCGTGTCGGCGAAACGTTGGTAAGAGTCGTCGTCTTCCTGAGGGACTGGGTTTAGAGGAGGAGGTTTGCTCATGGCAGGAAGAGGAGCTTTAGCAGAATCGGCTCTTTTTTGAAGGAGGAAGATTGCCGAGGGAGGTGATGACTTCGGTCAAACGGTCGCCGTGGCGATTTTCGAGGATGCGCTCGGTGCGGAGCCATTGCGTAATCTTGAGGAGTTCGAGGGCGCTGAGTTGGAGGTCTTTTAGGAGATTCAGGGCGCTCTCGTTTTGGCGATGGACCGCTTCGAAAATGGCGAGGTATTTGAGGCCGCTTCGGCCGAGGAGTTGAACTTCGAGTTTTTCTCCAAAGTGGTGGGTGGATTGGCCTTCTTGAAGGTCATCGGGCAGTTGCTTGGGAGTGACGACCATAGAGAAGGAGGCGTGCATCCAGGTGGGACTGAGTTGTTCGGTCTCGGCGATGGAGAAGATGCCCTCCTGGAGAGCGCTTGGGAGCGGGAAGGCTTCGGCGACGTCGCCATTTTCTTCGAGGGCGATGACATCGAATGAGCCCGCCATTTCCGCGACGATGAGGCGCAGGCGGGGAACTTCCGCTTGTTCGAGAGCTGCACCGAGTTGAGAGAGGTGGTTCATTTTTTATGGAAGGTAGGGAGCGCAGCGGACTTTGAGGAGCTGAATGAGATCGGGGTCCATGTATTCGTAGTTGTCGGGAATGCCCAGCACGGCGATGCGCTTGCCGGCGAGGGCGTGCTTGAACTTGCGGTTGAGCCGGGTGCGGTGGGTTCGTTCCATCACGATGATGAAATCGGCCCATTCGAGCTGCTCGGCGGAGAGGGGGACGATGGCGTCATTGTTGAGCCCGGCTGAGTCGATGTCGATGCCCGGGTGATCGGCAAAAATGGTCTCGGCGGTGGGACTGCGCAGTTTGTTCTGCGAGCAGAGGAAAAGGAGATGCTTCATCGCTGGCTCTAGTCACCAAAGATTCCCCGGTCTTTCTACCGCTTTTCCTTGTTTCTTTAAGGACTGTTCATTTGAATGCTCGTGATGGCAACGGTTGAAAAAGCGCGAGAAGTCTTGTGTGAGGTCTTTGGCTTCGAGGATTTTCTCGATGGTCAGGAAAGCGTGATGGAGGAAATTCTCTCGGGTCGCGATGGCTCGGTGGTGATGCCTACGGGGGGAGGAAAGTCGCTTTGCTATCAACTCCCGGCTTTGTGTCGCGAGGGTGTCACATTGGTGGTCAGTCCGCTAATAGCACTGATGAAGGATCAGGTCGATGCGCTTGAGAAAAAGGGAGTGGCAGTGACGCTGATCAATTCGACTCTGAGTTGGGACGAGCAACGGGAGCGGCTCGACGGGATGAAGCGGGGGGACTTTTCTCTCGTCTACATCGCGCCTGAGCGTTTTAAGGCGAGCTCGTTCATGAACGCGTTGGAGGGCGTGAAAATCTCGATGGTGGCAGTCGATGAAGCGCACTGCCTCAGCCAATGGGGACACGATTTCCGGCCTGATTACATGCGCCTTGGAAATGCTCTGGAGGCGCTGGGGCGGCCGCAGTGCATTGCGCTGACCGCGACGGCCACGGCCGTGGTGCGCGATGATATTCGTTCGGTGCTCAAGCTGCGGGAGCCTTTTGAACGCATCAGTGGATTTGAGCGGCCGAATCTGAGTATCAGTGTCACTCCGGTGGAAAAGGTGGCGCAAAAATATGCCAAGATGAAGAAGACGATCGAGGCGCATAAAACGGGCATCGTTTACTGTGCCACGCGGAAGAAGGTGGAGGAAGTGGCAGAGACGATTCACAGCTGGGGGCTGAACTGCGTGGCCTATCATGGAGGGATGTCGGACAAGGAGCGGGAGCGGACGCAGAATCAATTTATCAAGAAGGAAGCGGACATTGCCGTGGCGACTAATGCCTTTGGGATGGGGATTGATCGGTCCGATGTGCGCTTTGTTATTCACTTTGAGATCCCCGGGAGCGTCGAGGCGTATTACCAGGAAGCGGGACGAGCAGGTCGTGACGGGGAGGCGGCGGTGTGCGATCTTTTATTCAATTATGCGGACACCCGGACGCAGGAGTTTTTTATCGCGGGTGTGAATCCGGGGGCGCAACTGATTCGGGAGCTTTATCAGTTTTTGTTGAACGATGCGGACGAGAATTATGAAGTAGTTCGTGCTTTGGATGAGATTAAGGAAGCCACTGGAGCGAAGAATGCGATGGGGCTGGGAAATGCCTTGGGCCACTTGATGCGGAGCAGAGTGGTGGAGCGCTTTGATGTTCCTGGTTCGCGGGCAAAAGGGACCCGACTCCTGACGCCGGAAGTGCTCGCGCACGATTTAGAGATCAACGAAAATGCGCTCGAGGAAAAAGAACGTAGAGACCGTGAGAAGCTCGAAAAAGTGGTGCAGCTTTGCTACGCGAATACTTGTCGGCAGCAGTGGATTCTGGAGTATTTCGGCGAAGTCGATGCGCCGCTTTGTGGGAGTTGCGATGTTTGCCAAGGGTCGGAGAATAGCGAGCGTCGGGGTCCGACTGATGACGAGGCTCTTATTGTGCAAAAATTTCTCAGCGGGGTGGCGCGGATGTCGCGCAAGACTTCGACGGGTTGGGAAGGTCGCTTCGGTCGTGGTCGGGTGATTCAGATGCTGGTCGGGAGCAAATCGCAGGATGTTTTGAGGACCCGTCTTCACGAATTGAAGACCTATGGTCTTTTGAAGCAGGAAGGAACGGCTTACCTCAATGTGCTGTGCCGGAGCCTGCATGAGGGTGGACTTCTTGTGACCCAGATGGGCGAGTATCCTCTGGTGACTCTCACTGCACGGGGGGAGCAAGTGATGCGGAGCCTGACGAGTTACTCGATTGAGTGGCCCAATCAGGGTGGGGGAGCGCCTGCGGGAGTGGAGCTCGAAGACATGGGTTTCGATGCCCGGGTTTATGAACAACTTCGCGATGTCCGGACGCGGCTTGCTAAGGCTGAGCGCGTTCCGGCCTACGTCATTTTTTCCAATGAAACGCTCCAGCATCTGGCACGGCTCAGGCCGACCACGATGGAAGCGGGATTGCTCGTTAAAGGAATCGGGGAAGCGAAGGCGGACAAGTATCTCGAGCCTTTTCTTAGGGTTCTCCGGGAGAACTAATCTTCTTCGACCAAGATGGCGCGCGGCGGGGGTTTGTCGGTCGTGGGTTTGACAAAAACGGGTTCGGTGATTCCGCTTTCGCTGAGGACCCGGGGGTTGAGCGGGACGGAGGGGAGTCCGGGAGGAATCCCTGGAATGATGGACAGGGGAGGAAGGATGACCGGAGTTTCTTCAATCGTCTTGGGCTGATCTGGAGGGGTCGCCGGTGTGAGGCCGAAGGACGCGGGTTCTTGCTTGGTGACGGGAGGATCTTCGGACGTGATCTTGCGCTCGATCTGAATGAAGCCCCAAACGGCACCTGCAATAAGGCCGCCGGTGATCAGGAAGATGAGGGCAGTCTGACCGGAGTTTCCCGATGATTCTTCGACTTTACCCGAGCGTGAGGATTTCTTGGGTTTCGCCGGGCGACTGTGGACTGCTTGCCGGGGCTCGGGATCATCGGGCACCAAATAATCGAGGTTATCGGAGTGCACGAGGACGTTGCCGGTCTCGAAGCGATCGAGCCAATCATGAGCATCGATTTGAAGATAGTTGGAATACTGGGAGAGGAAGCTTTTGGCGTAGGTGGGGCTGGGGAAGCCGGAGTAATCGTTCTCTTCAAGGGCGCGTAGAGTGCCTATGGGAATTCGCATTTCATGGGAAATATCACCCAAGCTGAGATCCCGCTTTTCGCGAGTCCCTTTGAGTTTTTCACCGATGTCAGTCCATTCGCTCATGTTGCCGGGAATTAGGGTGTTTATTTCGTCTGATAAGGCTTCCTGCCAAAGGTTATACGACCACCCATCACTTAATCTTGTGCAAAATCGTCTCCAATCCTTTAATTTAACTACATTTAGCCTCTTTGTAAACGTTTCCTAAGTAATCGGCGGAGCGGTCTTCGGATGTCATCCTTCGAGGTTCTACTGGAGGAGGAAGAATGGTAGGAGATCGTGATCGGTGTGTGTTCGTTCTTGATCGTCCTTCCCCGCTAGTCAGAATCCTCCCCCATCGCAGCAGCGGGGAATCATTGATGAGCAAGAACGCGACATTTCAGGAAATCGGCCAAGTCTTTCGGGACCATAACTCGTTTATTGTGGTGAGCCATGTGCGTCCTGATGGTGATGCGATTGGCTCTATTCTCGCCTTAGGTCATGCCTTGGAAGGGATCGGCAAGACGGTTCGTTATCTTAATGAAGATGGCTGCCCTGAATCGCTCGTCTTTTTGCCGGGTTCGGAAAAGGTGGAGGTTTCCTTAAAAGCAGGCTCGGTGGAAGCTGAGGTGGCAATTTGTCTCGATACCGCAGCGCGCTCCCGAGTTGGTGATGCGACCTTTGCGATCGTGAATTCGGCGAAGATGATTATCAATATCGATCATCACATTTCGAACCCGGGTTATGGGGATTTGAATTTTATCGACGACTCCAGTCCGGCGACGGGTCAGATTGTTTACAACTTGATTAAGGCGCTCGACTTGCCGCTTTCTGAAATCAGTCGGGATTCCATTTATGTCGCGACGTCGACGGACACGGGCTCCTTTCAGTATCCGGGGACGACCCAACAGACTTACGAGATGGCGGCTGATTTGGTGAGCCGAGGCCTGAATGTCGGAGAAATCAACCAACTGACATATGACAACCAGCCCTTCCGCAAGGTGGAGCTGATGCGGGCTCTTTTGAATGCTCTGGAGCGATCAGACGATGGTCGGGTGGCTTGGTGGCACCTGACGAATGAGACGAAGGAAGAGCATCAGCTAATCGCCGACGATACCGAGGGCATGATCGATATCATCCGCGCAATTCAGGGCGTGGTGATCGCCGTCTTCTTTGAGGAACTCGACGAAGGAAAGATCCGGGTCTCGATGCGGTCGAAGGACAAGCGTATCAATTGCAGCGAACTCTGCGGAATCTTTGGCGGCGGTGGACATGCGCTGGCTGCGGGAATTCGGATGACTGGACCGCTCGAAGTAGCGCGCTCGAAAGTTCTGGCGAAGATCCGGGAAGCCATCGACTCCTCACTCTAGATTTTTTTTTACACACACTATGCAATCTCCTCAAGACCTCCCTAGCGGCGTCCTTCTCATCGATAAAGCACCCGGAATGACCTCTCACGATGTTGTGGCGATCGCCCGACGTCAGCTCAAGATGAAAAAGATCGGGCACTGCGGCACACTCGATCCGATGGCGACCGGGCTCCTGATGCTCGTCATCAATCGTGCGACCAAGATTCAGGATCTTCTGATGAGCGAGGATAAAACCTACGTCGGCACGATCACACTGGGAGCGACTACCTCGACTCAGGACAAAGAGGGGGATATCCTAGTAGAGAAAGAAGTGCCCGCTTTGTCAGAGGAGCAGGTTCGAGGAGCTTTCGATCAGTATATGGGAGACTTTGAGCAGATTCCCCCGATGGTTTCGGCGATTAAAAAAGATGGCGTCCCTCTTTATAAATTGGCGCGTCAGGGGCAGGAAGTGAAGCGTGACCCGCGGCCTGTTTTCATTAAGAGATATGATCTTAGCCGCATCGAGTTGCCTGAGATCGATTTCTCAGTCGACTGCTCGAAAGGCTTCTACGTCCGTTCCTACGCCCACGACATCGGAAATGATCTGGGATGCGGGGGACATCTCAGCGCGCTTCGCCGAACTCGCTCAGGAAGGTTCACCTTGGAACGGGCGGTGCCGGTCGATGTCTTGAAAGAAGCTTCGGCGGAAGATCTCATCAAATCCTTTATCAGCCTTGCTGAGATTTCACTCATGAGGGGCGCGTAAATAGAAGCCGATGAAGAATATTCCCCTCATCTTCCTGGCCTTGAGCCTCCCGCTTTACGTGCTCGATCAGATTACCAAATGGTGGGTGGTGTTTCGGTTCGAGGAGCCCCGTGAGCCTTATACCGCCTCTGGAGATGATCCGATTATCGTGATCGAGGGAATCCTCCGTTGGACCCGGGTCCATAATCAGGGAGTGGCTTTTGGTTTTGGAAACGGGACGACCTGGGCTCCGATTGTTTTCTTGCTCGTCCTGATCGGAGCCCTCATCGGCATTTCGTATGCTTGGAGGAAGGGCCACTTCAATACGAAGGCTCTCCGGGTCTCGGGAGCCCTTCTGGTGGCTGGGGTTGTCGGCAATCTTACGGATCGTCTTTTTCAGGGCTTTTACCTCAAGCAGCACCAAGAGAAATCATTCCTTACGCGCTTGTCCAAGGGCTACGTTGTCGACTTCATCGACGTGAAGATTCCCGGATATGAGAAAATCGTAAAGAGAAGTGGGGGGCATTGGCCGACATTCAACGTGGCCGATTCCTGCATCTCGATCGCCGCGGTCCTGCTTTTCCTTTCTGCCTTCAAACCAGAGGAGAAAAAAGAAGGTCAGGTATCGGAAAAACCGTGATATACTTGCAATGGTGCGAAGCTTCTATGTTTTGAAACTTTGGTTTGTCTCCTGCCTTATCGCGTGATCAATCACGGGTGCTTCCGGCCAGTTGAGATTGTCAAAGAAGGAAATTCCTTCGACCCCCTAATCGCGGATCTACGATCCGGATCAAGTTTTTCGCACCAAGCCCGAGGTCCTTGCACGGATGTCGGAGAGATTGAAGAGGCTCAAGGCGGATTACGATTTTGATGTCTACATGATCGTTTATTCGGGGCTGATTGGAATGGATGTGGTCAAATTGGGTGACAAATTTCATGGAGAGTGGCTCGATGAGAGGAGCGACGGTTTGATTTTTGTGATGGACGTGCAGTCAGCGAGCGGCGGCGAGGCGGGTCGATCCCACAAACTCTACAATGGTGATTTTATCGACGAAAACCTGATACCTCGAATTCAGGTTTCTGCTATTGAGGATGCAGTAAAGAGGTCGAGTTTAGAGATGCAGAAGGAGACTGATGTCCTTTTGAGCCTCGAGATTTTCATCGAGAGTTTGACTGATCGAATCTCCAGTCAACTTGAGATCGACAAGAGTTTGAACCCGGTCAAAGAGGACGCCAATTTTATGGGGATCATGGCGACCGGTCTACTTCTTATCGGATTGATCATCGCGATTACCGCCAAGCTGCTGGGAGGGTCAGAGGGAAAAGCGGTGCAGCTTTATCGCTTTCCTGATGTTCTGGTGGGGGAATGACTCGGAGCACCGAATAGAGGAGGGAAAATCAGCTGGACTGATTATGGCTCTCCCTCCGAGCGATGATTTTCGCACGTGCGCGCTGGTAGCGTCGTTTCGGGATGAGCTTCGGCAGGATGGCCGAAAGGACGTAGACGATCGGATAGGTGAGAAGCAGTAAGAGGAAGGCGAGGGAGAGGAATCCGAGGATGAAGCTGCCGACGTCGAACTGCAGCTGACTGATGCCGGGAAGGGAAGCGGTGATATTTCCAAAAGGCACTTCGACTCCCAGATGTTCTCGAAGGAAGGTGCCAAAGCGAGCTTGGAAGATCATGATTGGAACTTGGGTGAACGGGTTGGTGACCCAACATGCGGCGATCGAGAGGGGAATATTGGCTCGCAGTTTTACGGCGCCGAAGGCGGCGAGGAGCATTTGACCCGGGATGGGGAGCATCGAGATAAACAGCCCTACCGCAAGTCCGGTGGACACTGTTTCCCGGCAGGGGTGCCAGAGTTCCCGGTCGAACATCGGGGCGATGATCTTTTGGAGCCACCCCCGCTTTCTCAAGCGGGGACTGCGCAGAAAGCGATAGGCACTCCGGACCAAGCGGAGATAACGTTTCTTCAGTGTTTTACTCATTTTTCCCTTTTTAGACGGTGTATTTGGATCGGTCAGAATTCAAGGACTACCACAGGGCATCGTATTCTTTACTGTCCTTGATCGCACGAACTTGCTCCAGGCGTTCGGAAACTTCATTTGCCCAAGGCAGAAATTCTGGTGGGATCGGGGCTTCATTCTGAATCCAATCTCCGCTTCCCGGATGAGTGAAGCCGAGTCGCCATGCGTGCAACATGAGGCGTGGAGCCGGATAAACTTGCCGGGCGGGCTTGGAGTAAATGGGGTCCGCTAAAAGAGGATGACCGAGGAAGCGATTGTGCACGCGGATTTGATGAGTCCTTCCGGTATGAAGAGCGCAAAGGATGAGCGAGGTGCCATCGGGTGCGGTATGAAGAAGGTGAATGTCGGTGATGGCAGGCTTGCCGGCTCCGGGATTGCAGACATCCATCCGCTGGCGGTGGACGGGATGGCGGGCGATGTGATTGAAGACTGTCTGGTGGGCTTCCCTGGGGGGAGATTGTGCGACCGCGAGGTAGAGTTTGGCAGTCGTCCGTTCGGCAAACTGCGAGACGAGGGACTGATGAGTCTTATCGTTTTTCGCGGACACGATGCAGCCGGAGGTGTCCTTATCGAGTCGATGGACAATGCCGGGGCGCTCCACTCCTCCGATGCCGGCGAGTTGGCCGTGGCAGTGATGAAGGAGGGCATTGACGAGGGTGCCATCGGGATTTCCGGCTGCGGGATGGACCACCATGCCGTGGGCTTTGTTGATCACGATGACATCGGAGTCTTCATAAATGACCGAGAGCGGGAGATCCTGTGCGATCATATCAAGGGGCTTGGGCTCCGGGACTGCAATTGTGACTTGGTCGCCTGCCTTGAGTGCGACTTTGGCTTTCACCTTCGCTCCATTTAAGAGGATGTGGCCTTCTTTGATGAGCGCTTGGATTCGTGAGCGGGAGAGATCGGGGAGCTGGGCCGCGAGCCAGGAATCCAGGCGATCGCCGCCGGGTTCGGGAATGGTGAGGGCCTCAATCATAGCCCCTGAGTCGTATGCCGGGTCGGTCAATCTCACAACTCTGGATTGAGAATAAGAGAGGGTCCAAATCTGCGGTGGTATCTCCTCGCCCTCTTCGGCATTCTTTGGCACTCCTCAACCATGTCGAACGAGCCTCTGGAAGAGCTACTCAATAAAATGCCGGACGAAAGTGCCGGTGAGGAAGAGATCGCGACTTATATGAATCAGTTCATGGCGACCGCCGGAGGCCCGGACATGCTCAAAACTTTTGCGGATCAAATTACCGCAGGCGGTTCGCTGGATGCCATGCTGCAGGAAGAAGAGAGCCGCTATCCCAAGCTGCAAAGCCCCGCGAGGCTCATTTTCCTGATCGAGCTGACCGGGACCGAGCCTCTTGTTTGGCGACGAGTGAGTCTGCCGGCCGACGCCTCCTTTTTTGATCTCCACTGCACTCTCCAGGATGCCTTTGGTTGGCAGAATTCCCACGCGCACCTCTTCGAAATTTGGGAGGGAGGGCAGCTCGAACTCACCTTTAGTCCGGACACTGGGGAAGAAGCAGACGAAAACGATTACTGCGAAGTGGGGAATCGGATCATCGATCTCTTCAATGAAGGGATTACGGAGTTTCAGTATCTTTACGATTTGGATAAAGAATGGCGGCACCGTATTGTGGTGGTCGATGTCGCCGAGGCCGGCGAAAAGGGGACTTCGAAAGAATTTACAGCCCGGCTTCACGATGGTGCCGGCCATGGTCCGCCTGAGGATTGCGAGGGAGTCGAAGGATTTCAGAAATTCCTCAAAGGAGAGCATCCGCTCTGTGAGAACTATGAGCCGGATGTCCTGGAAAAATTCAGGGAAGGAAAGCCCGATCTTTCCTCGATCACCTTTCGTGAGCCGGCCACGGTTCTGCGTTCGTAGACTTGGTGCTCTCGATTTTTTTAGTCAGTTTAACTGACGATCGAAATCGTTGTCGCCAAGAAGCGCTCTAATTTCGAATCGAGATTAAATTTTTCGAAGGCTTTTCACGAGAACTGAGAGCAGAAAGGCGGTCGCGAGAACGACAGTGATGCTTGAGCCAGCGGGTTGATCAAAGTGGTAGCTCGCTAGGAGCCCGATGGCGGCTCCGGTTGCACCGACCAAGGCGCTTAGAGGAAAGAGGGCGTTGGGAGTGGAGACGAAGGAGCGTGCGATCGCGGCGGGGGCCACGATGAGTCCGACGGCGAGGACGCAGCCCACGGCTTGGAGCGTCGTGATGAGGACGAGGATCAGGATCACGAAGCTGACGTAGTCGAGAAGGCGGGTCCGGATTCCGAGGCTGGCGGCGACTTCGGGATCAAAGAGGTTCGCCACCAGAGCACGGCGGAAGAGGGTGAGCACGGTGACGGCGACGATGCCGACGCCGAAGCTCATTTTGAGATCGAGATCAGAGAGGGCGATTATGTTTCCCAGCAACCAATCTTCCAGCTCTTGGTTCGAGCCGAGTTGATTGAGCACGATGATTCCGATGGCAAAGGCTCCGGTGTAGAGGACGGCGAGAACGGTTTCATCGTTGATCTTGGAGAGGCGGGAGAGCAGGACGGTGAGGACGCCGATGATGACGGCGGCAACCAGCGCGCCCAGAAAAGCGGTCACCACCGTAAGGCTGAAGAAGTAGGCGGCAATCGCGACTCCGGGAAGAAGGCTGTGGCTGAAGGCGGCGAGCTTGAGAGGACTGCGATGGAGCAAGACAAAGGCGCTGGTGTAGCCATTGACGAAGCCAATGATGACAGCGGCGATAAAGGCGCGTTGATAGAGTCCGATTTCGAAGAATTCCATCATGAGCAGCAGTTGGTCTTGGTGGGATCGGTCACCGGGTGGGAATGAAGGGGGTGGCAGGCATGGAGCGTCTCCTTCACTTCGGGGCTCTCCATCACGCTTGTGGCTTCGCCAAAGCAAACTTGCTTTTGATCGAGCACGAGGGCGTGGGTGAAAATATCGGTGACGCTTTCGAGCTGATGATGGGAGGCGATGATGAGGTGTCCACTATTCGAGAGCTCGATGAGATTGGCTGCGAGATGGCATCGACTTTCGATATCGAGACCATTGAAAGGTTCGTCAAGGAGAAGGACGTGAGCTTCCTGGGCGAGAGCACGGGCGATGTAAGTTCGTTGCTGTTGGCCACCGGAGAGTTGGTCGATCTGGCGATCGGCAATGTCCTCCAGCTGCATCGTGGCGAGCGCGGCCTCGCACTTCTCTTGGTCGATTTTGCGAAAGCGTTTGAAATGACCCAGATGAGGGAAGCGTCCCATCTCGATGATGTCGCGTACCCGGAGCGGGAAGTTCTTTTGATGCTGATCGACCTGCGGAAGGTAAGCGACTTCGCGGCGGGCTTGTGCCAGTGGTGCGCCTCTCCAGAGAATGCTTCCTTCCTGCAATTTTAGCAAACTGGCGAGAAGCCGGATAAGTGTCGATTTCCCGGCGCCATTGGGCCCGAGAAGGGCGAGTCGCTGACCGCAGTGGGACGAGAAGCTGACGTCTTGGAGCGCCTTTTTAGCGCTGTAGGAAAAGCCCACGTTGCTGAGCTCCAGTTGATGGTGTTCGTGAGACATTAGGGTGCTTCCTCCCAGTTGAATTGAATCTCCTCGATCGCGCTTTCGCTTCCCCAGAGGGTGTGGGATTTTATTTCCAAGCCATCGGGGATGATCTCTAACTGGAGAGCTGATTCTGGAGTTCCTGCAGGCCAAGTGACTTCGATCGTGAGGGCTTGGGAGGGGTCGAAGCGCATTTCCTTTTCCTCTTCGCCTTTTTCAAAGAGGACACCGTTGACGGTGACTTGTTCGAAAGGGTGGGCGCTTTTTAAAAGGAGATCAGCACGGACAAGGTCGTCCGCGTGGAAGGTCTCGATCACCTCGACTTGAACCACGAGATCTGGAGAAAGCACCCTTGAAAAGGGAATCGCGAGCGCAGCCAGAGGAATGAGGGCACAAAGAGTACTGACGATGGGCGAACGGGTCATTTTAGGAGTCCGGCAACGATAACGCTGACGTTTTTACGGGTCATTTTTTCGTAGTTTTCGACCGAGCCATCGGCAATGAGGGCTCGGCCCATTCCTGCTCCCGATTCCATTGCGATCTGTGCCAGGATTTTAGGGTTGGCGGATTGCTCAGGGAAGACGGTGGGGATGCCGGTATCGCGGATCGATTTGATTGACTCAGCCAGTTGTTTTACCGGGATTTTTCCTTGCGCGCTGAGACCTTGCACGAAGGTCGCCTTGAATCCGTAGGCCTTGCAGAAATAGCCGAAAGCAGCATGGGCGGTGACGAGGTGCCTTTTTGTTTTCGGGATGCGGGTCACTTGCGTTTTGACCCACTTGTCGAGGTTTCGGAGCTTGGCCGTCGCGATCTTGGAGCGTGCGGCGTAGTAGGATTTCCCCTCGGGGTCGGCGCTTGCGAGCTTGCGCTCGATGATGCGGATGGCGCGTTCCATATTGCGGACATTGTGCCACCAGTGAGGGTCGATCCCTCCCTCGGCATGGGCGGGGCAGCAGGCATAGACTTCGTCTTTCGCTGAGATCTTTTGAGAGGGGATGTCCTTACCGACTTGGATGATCACTTGATTGTCGTTAAGGGAATCTTCGAGATCGCCGAGGTAGGGTTCGAGCTTCTTGCCAGAGGCGAAGATGAGACAGGCTTTCGCCATTTTTTTAAGATCGGCTGCACGTGGTTGGAACTCATGAACGTTCATACCTGGCTTTCCGATCTCCACGATGGCTACACGCTCGCCACCAACTTGCTTAAGCGCGTCAGTAATCAATGGGTGCAACGAGGCGACATCGAGCGCAGGGGAAAGATGGGTCAAAAGCAGCCCAAGGAGGAAGGTTGGGTGAATTTTCATAGCGCAACTAAATTGCATTAGCGAATTTTCCCTGTCAACTGACTAACGCAATTTAATTGCATTAGTGATGAGCTGAAAAATCAAGGATTTAGCCCGGATCGATCACCGATTCGAATTCGCCTTGGTCCTCAAATTTTCGTGAAAATCTCTCTCTCCTCCGTGCTTCATGTCGGGTTGATTGCGGATGCGAATGATATTATTGTCACATAACCTCAGGCTGATCGCTGCACATCCCGTGCTGAACACTACTGCTCCTGAGCATCGTCCATATGGGGCGGAGCGTCCCCAACGAGGAATACCAGCTTGCCACCTTGGAGACGGCGCTCCACTTGGAATGGTAAAGGGATCAGTCTCGACACATTAAGCGGTTCGTCGAGCGAAGTTGCCCTTCCTTTTTACGGGGCCGTCACAATTTTGAGGCGTGCGAATCCCAGGGACCCGTCGGGAAGGGGGGAGCTCATCACGACAAAATCTTTCCCATTTGCAATGAGAGAAGAGCTGATCATGAAGCCCGGAGACCAGGAAAGGAGATTGTCGGAAAACTCGGCAGCCACGCTGACTCCACTCGCTGATCGCGATCTTTGGTAGCTGAATTGGAATTCGCTATTCACCAGTTCGACGGTGATAGGATTGGCGTTGTAACGATTCGGGTCGCTGCCGGTCACGTATTCAACGAGGGCTGAAATCCCATCGGAGTCAGAGTCACTCAGTTCATCACCGGGTGATAAGCCGTTGATGGTCAGCCAATCATCAAGGGGGACGCTGTCGTCGGTGCCAGGAGAACCGTCGGGGGCCACACTGGCCTGCCAGTTGCTGGGATCGGCATGATCAATCCCACTCGCCGGAGATTTTATGGTCAGTGAGTATCCAGCCCCATCGGCTGCGGTTGGCCATGGGGGAGTGTCATCGTATGTAAATTCATGAATTGATGTCCCCAGCCCGAGGGAGAGTTTGAGGATCTCTCCGCCGTTACTCAAGCGGTCTCCTGTTTCCCACTGTCCGGCAATGGGCAGTCCAATGCCATACTTGACTTCAAAAGTAGGAATATCAGCCACGACCAGCAGATAGGCTCCGGGTGCAATTGTCGTTCCATCTGGAAAGTCGAAGTCGATTCCCTTGGTGAAACGAACGCCGGTCAGATTAAGCAAAGCACCACCGATATTGTGTATTTCGACAAACTCAAGAAGTTCGTCACCGGAGGGGTGATACATCACTTCGCTGATCACGAGACTATCGCGATAGGGTGTCACGTCGGGATTGCCGGCAATGAACTCGATGGGACCCGACCAATGACTGCCGCGACCTGAATTATCGAAGTGCCTCACCCGGGCTCGGTAGGTTTTCCCAGGTCGCAGGGCCGAGGTCGGTATCGAGGCAGTCGTTCCGCCTGTCTTGGACCAGACTTCTTCAATTTCGTATTTCCAGGGATCGCTCGCGATATATCCCGGCGTGCTGGAATTATAGATTTCGCCGACTCTCCATTCGGTCGAGGCAAATGTTCCACTCCCCTGGGGATCCGAAAAGGCACTGCTTTGAAAACTGAGGTCGTCAGCTGGAAAGCCTCCATTACCGGTAAAGGTGATCGTCGGAGTATCTGGGATGGCGGTATCGGCAGCTTCCTGAGCGAGGTATCCCCAACCGTAACCATCTTCATCCCGATCGTTGACGACGAAAGGAGTGGCATCGGTGTCATACATGTAGTCGATGATGCTTTGCTGGAAGCCTTCGTGATTTGCGGTGGAGATGGTGCGGGAGTAGTTGGTCTGAAGGCCGGTTTCGAATCTCGCAAGTTGATACCATGGGCCGCGATGTCCTCCTCTTGTCTGTGGGTGAAAAGACCACATGAATTCATCGGCATCGACCATGGTCAGGAGCTCATCACTTGGGTTCACAAACTGCGAGATCTCTTCGACAAGCTGTGCGGCATGGCCACCATCACGATTGATATCCGAGAAAAGGAGGTCGCCCAATTCACGACAACGGTTTCGGAATCCCAATCTGATCTCGGGATGATCGAGGCAGCGGTCGGCGCGAATGACTCCGCTCCACACGTGTTTCACCGGAGCATATATCATGTCGAGATCCCAGGGGATGACGCGCCATTGGTCGGCCGTGGGCTCGTGATAGAAGTAGTAGTTCGTGGTGTCACGGAGGTCGACATTCCCGGTGGCACGGTTGATGGCGCGGAAGCCATAGTAGCTCTCAAGGTGGAAGTTATCCTGCCACCAGGCAAGGGTGTTGAGATTGGCGCTGGCGGAGTAAAAGGAATTCCAATCCGAGGAATTTTCCACCTGGGTGGGGCCTTGGTTCTTTTTGTCTCCGCCGCCGCCTTGAATTTTATAGACGTTTCCGTCAGCCAGTCCGAGCTCATCGAGGAAGCGTCCATCGGGGTGTTGGATGGCCTGATAGAGCCCCCAAAAATCACCGTTGTATTGGTTGGAGGGCGCTTCCGCCGAGTCGTCGATGATTCGGAAGTGGACGTGATGAGTATTGGAGCCGGTGACGCTTGCCAGTTGATAGAGTCGGTGCGGAACCATCTCGTTGACACCTGCGATGCCTCGTTGGGATGAGAGCCAGGGCGAGGCACAGGAGTTGAAATTGAGCGTCTTCCAGCTTGTGAGATAGCGCTTACCATAGGCGTCGCGCGCTTTGAAGTCATGGGTGCGATTGAACTTAAAACGCCACTTGTTTTTGCCGCTGACATAAGTGGAAGCTTCACCCCGGTTATAAAATTGAATGTGATCATAAACGCGACCTTGGTAGACTAAGGTTCCCCACATCCGAACCCCATCGGAGCCACTGGAATACTGGCTGTTGGTGACATCGGTCGAATTTGCAATGAGGTGATAGACGGGTTGGAAATTGCCCATGACTTCGGCCGGAATGGTCTGGGTTGCTGTCGAGCCGGGTTGTTTGGCCGCGGTCCAGGATGGCACTCCGTCGTAAACAAAGTAAGCGAAGTTGGGCTGTTCATCGTCGGCGTAGGGCACCTGGATTTTGTTGCCAGGAGTATCTTCAAGATTGATACGGTAGCGGATGACCCGGCGGTGGACTTGCAAGGCCGGGGGCAGGATGGCGGTGAAGAGAGAGTCGCCTGCGGAGAGATCACCCGAGGTCCCGTCATCCACCATGGGAACATCAATCCAGTTCGTATTGAATGCGCCATCGCTCTTTCGAATGTAGCTGCCGGGGTCCAGAAATTGATAGCTGAGCGTCACCGGCCCAACGCCATCCGGGTCGGTGATCAAGGCGGTCACTTTGACCTCATCACCACTCGTAGCTTGCTCCGGAATATGGTCGACTTGTCGAATGGCAGGAGGTGCGGCACTCAAGGTCGGAGCCACCACGCTGTTGGCGCCACCGGGTGTTGGGTTGCCGGTGGCAGTGCCTGGATCCGGTGTCTTGATTTCGGCATCGATGGAAAAATCACTGCTCCCTGCACTCGCATTGAGGGCATGAATCGCGATGATGTTGCTGCCACCGACGAGAACGTTGCTGGCGTTATTGACCAGGATTTCCTCCCAAGCCGCTTCATGGTTCGTCCCGGTATCATTGAAGGCCTTGTCGCCAGCGGTGACGGAGACCCGGCCGACTTCTGTCCCGTTGATCCAGATGATCGCGCCATCGTCGCAGTAAACTCTTACGAGAAGACGCGACGGAACTTTATCGGCAGGAACGGTGAAGCTTTTGCGGAGATAGACGGTGTTGTAGCTGTTTCTCATATCTCCCAGCACGGTGATGTCATCGCCGTCGCCGTATCCGATGGGGGTGTTTCCGGAGAGCCAGGTGGCATCTTCGGAAAAGCTGAGTTCGCGCCACGCGTCGACAGGGTTGGAAGCTTCGCTGGAGCCCTTGCGATAGTTCCAGTTGGACCCGGCGGGGAGGTAGGTCACCATGGGACCAACGGGTCCGGTTCCCGAACTTCGCCAGGACGCGCCCAGATCATTGTCGAGCGCCGGATGGATGAGTTCCAT
>JAPKCM010000121.1 GCA_028822935.1 Akkermansiaceae bacterium | reverse complement strand
TCTGCTTCCTCTGCTTCCTCTACTTCGCCGGTGATTCGCGGCTGGTTCGCGAGCGAGGAAATATCGACGGGCGATTCCAAGGTCGTGTTTGATTCTGCCGCTTCGAGATTTTCGAACTTACGGGCGGAAGGAAGAACGCGGGTCTCCAGTGAGCCGACGGCAGCGTTGTAGGACTTGACGGAGGTGTCCAGGGCACGACCGACCTTTGAGAGATGGTTGGAAAAGATGGAAAGTCGTTTGTGCAGTTCGCGGCCGACATCGGAAATTTTGCGCGCATTCTCGGCGAGCGCTTCTTGTCTCCAGCCGTAGGAGACGGCCCGAAGAAGAGCGATGAGCGTGGTGGGGGTGGCCAAGATGACATTCTGGTCCACGCCCTGTTCCAAGAGGGTTGAGTCCTGGGTGAGGGCCGCCGAGAAGAAGGACTCGGAGGGGAGAAAGAGGACGACGAATTCCGGTGCGGGCTGGAATTGTGATTGGTAGTTTTTGGAAGAAAGCTGGCGAATGTGGGTGGAGACTTGCTTCGCGTGTCGGGCGAGATGAGCGGCGCGCTCGTCGTCATCTTCAGCTTCGAGGGCGTCGAGATAGGCCGCCATCGGCGTCTTGGAATCGACGACGATTTTCTTTCCGCCCGGGAGATTGACGATGAGATCGGGACGTAATTTTTTGCCTTCGTCGGTGGTGGTGGACGTTTGGGTAGTGAAGTCGCAGTGCTGCTGCATCCCCGCCATTTCGACGACCCGCAGAAGCTGCATCTCGCCCCACTGACCGCGGCCGGTGGGCTGGCGGAGGGCCTTGACGAGCTGGGAGGTTTCTTTTTGAAGGCCCTTTTGGGAAAGATGAAGCTGGACAACCTGTTCCTTGAGCGTGGCGTAGGCGCCTTCGCGGGCTTTCTCGATTTCGCCGATTCGGCTCTGCATTTTTTCGAGGGATTCGGCGACCGGTTTGACGAGGTGAGCGACGGCTTGTTCGCGTTTTGCGAGTTCTCCCTGAGCTTGTTTTTGTTCGGTCTGGAAAGTGCTTTTGGCGAGGTGAAGGAATTGCTGCTGGGAGAGCTTGAGGGTGTCGGAGGAGAGGGCCTTGAAGGTATCGGTAAAACGTTCTTCTACCGTGTTGAGAAGATCGGTCGTTTCGAGGTGCCGTGTTTGCTGGGCCTGGACTTGGTGCTCAAGTTCGCCTTGGCGCTTGAGGAGAAGGGATTCCTCGTGGCGAAGCTGTGTGATGTCGTCTTTTAACGCTGCTTCCGCTGCTTCTAGATCGACGATCGCTTTCTCGTCAGACCGCTGGCGCTCCCGCGCGGTAGCGTTGACCGAGCTGAGCCGGACCATGAGAATGAGGAAGGCGAGAAGGAAGCCTGCGACCGCAGAAGCGGCGACAAGGGTGAATTCAGGTTGAGTGAGTACGGCGAGCATTGGATTAGCTTCTTGCGGTTGTCGGTTAAGGTGCTTTCTTAACAGGATATCGGCGCAAGGCAAAGGCTAGGCACGATCATCAACTCAAACCTAATTAAAGACAATGTCCCATTCACTTCCCGATCTCGGCTACGCACACGATGCGTTGGAACCTCATATCGATGCCCGCACCATGGAAATTCACCACGGAAAGCACCACAATGCTTACGTGACCAATCTTAATGGCGCTCTCGAGGGCAACGCTGACCTTGCAGGTCTTTCGCTCGAAGAACTTCAGGCGAAGATCGCCGATATCCCCGCACTGCGTAACAACGGTGGCGGTCACTTCAATCACAGCCTTTTCTGGAAGGTGATTGCTCCCGGTGGTGCAAGTGCTCCTTCTGGCGAGCTTGCTGCGAAAATCGACGCAGCCTTTGGCTCTTTCGATTCCTTCAAAGAGGCCTTCGCCAAGGCGGGGATGACTCGTTTTGGATCCGGTTGGGCATGGCTCGGCCTCAAGTCCGATGGTTCTGTCGGCGTCTGCTCGACTCCCAACCAGGACAACCCGCTCATGGGTGAGGCTGCAGGCACGTGCGGCTGCACTCCGATCCTCGGCCTCGATGTCTGGGAGCACGCCTACTACCTGAACTACCAGAACCGTCGTCCCGACTACATCTCCGCATTCTGGAGCGTCGTGAACTGGGATGTCGTGGCTGCCAATTACGAGGCGGCCAAGTAAGCGGTATTTTTTCAAAGGGCGCCCCGGGAGAAATCCTCGGGCGTCTTTTTTTATTTCGCCAGCTTGCTGAGTTCGGGCGGAATCGAGAGTGGTTTCGTAGCTGATAGTGCCAATTTCGATTGGTCACTCCGCACTGGAATGGCAGGAAAAAAGCAGGAGGAGGAATGGCAAAAATGGGAGGGGCTTCATTGTTTGCGGGCTTAGAGGAAAAATGCTACCTCTTTTTGAGATGAAAATCCCTACATTATTCCTCTGTTTTTCCGCGCTTTGGGCCAAAGCCGAACTTCCCGTGATGACGGAAGAAATGAAGTGGCTCGGTTATTTCGTGGCTTGGGATGATAAGTATTACGACTATGGCTTCGGCGATGACGGGAAGGGGAAAATGCACTTTGTCAAGGGCAAGGAGCGACTGGGTCACACCGATTTTGTCATTTACTGCAAGGTGCAGGAGCAGCTCAAAGGGAAATGGGTCACGCGCAAGCTCGCGGAGGAAAATGGGCTCACCTCTGAATCCAAGGGAGGACACAATCTTTCGGAACCTGTTTCTGTAACGTTCACCGTGACTGGCGGAACCAAAGTTGAGTTCATGCAGGTCAAATCCAAGGGGCAGATGATCATCAAGCCAAAGATTCTTAAAAAAGGGTCCGGGAATCCAATCCGCGCGGTCGTGGAATTGTCAATTCCGGATATCTATAAGCACAGTAGAAAAAAAGAGCCGCTCACTGCTAGAGAGCTCAAGAAGGAGCTCCGCTCTGATGCTTTCTCTGCCGTTCGCGCAGATGATGGAAAGAAGATCAAAGTGAAACTTTACGACATTGAGATCGATATTCTCGGAGAAGATTACCTCGAAAAGGGAGCTCGGGAGATCGAATTTAAATCCTCAAAAATTGGTGGGCGTTCCCTCAATGTGGGCCAAGGTGGCGATGACGTCGGTATTCTCGAGATCAAGCCCTCCAAGAAACTCTACGAGGGAATGAAGATTCTTTGGATTCCTGATGAGTCGAAGCTGAGCGACAAGGATTGCTACTTTACCTTCAGCATCAACTAACTCTTCCCTTAAGGCGTGGCTGGTGTGACAACTTCGGTATAGGCCGCCTTGGCTAAGACCCGGTAAATTTCGCCCTCTGGAATCAGGGGTGTTTCAAATTGATAGGCCGCATCTGGCTGGAGGTCGGTCTGGCCGGAAACGTCTTCCCAGTCATTCGAAGTCAGATTGTATTTTTGAATGTCGTATTGATTCCCGGGACCGGGAGCAAAGGCAAGGTTGAACATACCATCGTCCGCATCCGAAAAAGTGGCCGGAGCCTGCACGAGAGGAGTGAGGGCATAGCTATCGATCAAGGGTGCCCACGAGGTGGTGTTCGTTCCGGTTGGGAAAAAGCGAACGCCGACTTCAATAACACTCGCTAGGATATTCTCGGTGATTTCGACTTGTTCAAAGTCAGTGCCTGCCGCATTGACGACATACCAGGGCTCGGAGAAATTGTAGTTGAGAAACCACCATTGAGGTGATTCTGAAACGAATTCTGAACCAAGATAATCGATGGAAAAGTAAGTGATGTCTTCTCCGGAGGAGTTGGAGCTGAAGGTGATGTCACACGTGTCCAGAAGTTCGGGGTTAAAGATGAAGACATCGACTTCTAGGCCGGCCACGCCCGCAGCGTTAAAATCTCCGATAAAAGCTCCGTTTGCGACAAGGTCATCGGCGAAAAACCAAAGCCCTTGGTCGTAAATTGTTGGATTGGCTGTCGTAGATGCGAAGGCGGCACCAATGTAGGGATCGGCGTTTGGTCCAGCGGCGGAATCGTCCGACCAGTTGGGCGTATAGGTCATGCCGTCAGCATAATCATAGAGTCCCCAAGCATCGCCGTTGGTTTGCGTGGGGAATGTTTCCCACGCTCCGGGCGTAGCTGCTTGCAGAGTCAGGGGGATAAAAGCGAGCCAAAACTTCTTCATGTCAGTAGTTTAAGACGAATAATTTGTCCCGTCTATTCACGAATGTTTCCCTCGAGAACAATTTGCAAGTGGGCCCGGGTGAGCTGACCCATCGTTTCGCACGATTCAAAGGCGTGGGATCCGTAGCGCTCGACGAAGGCCTCGCGCAGGGAAACGACATGCTCGTAGGGCGAAAGAGTCTCTTTTTCCATCACTCGAAGAAGTCTCATCAAGCGGCTCCATTCCACCTTGGCACGCCGCGACATTTGCGAATGTTCCTCGGCGCGATATTGCAGAATGGTCTGATCGTTCAGGTGGGTCCGCACGAGTTCTTCCACCGGCTTGTTGTCTGGAAAGAGATGGGCGCGATAGACCGGCAGATTGCCTTCGTAGGACTGCTGATCGAAATCAATGGGGCGGACGCGATACTGCACTTCTTCGAAGTCAGGGGTGATGTCCACGACGTAGTTGACGGTTCGCATATCACCAAGGAGACGGAGGAAACAGCGCTCACCAAATTTCACGAACTCTTTCGCAATCCGCACATTGTTGAGGGCGGGGTCCACGAGGTAGTCACGGATGAAGACATCGCCGGGCACTCCCGCAATGTGCTCTTCGATGAGAGTATTTCCATTGACGAGGTAGTTGATGCGGTTGGGCGAAAGGGTGTGCTCGAGCTCAAGGCCAAAGAGGCGGGAGGCATCGGCATGCTTTACGTAGTAATAATCGGAGTTTCCGTTGAAGAGGTTCGTGATGCGGATTCGGAAGGGGCGCGAGTTTCCGAATTCGCCGAAGTCGATGCGTTCCACCGAGAGGTGCTCCGTCATCGAGAGGTCTCCGCCGATTTTTAAGGTTGCGTAAATCCCGGTGAGCTTGGGGCGGAGCTCGGCCATGACCTCCGGAGGATACATTACTTCGAGCCAGAGGGTTTCCTCACCGGCGGGATTTTCGTAGGGGATCGAACCGGTAAAGCGAAGGAGGTCGTCGTAAACGAGCGGAACATCCGAATTCCGTCCGGAGTGGGCAAGATACTCGCGCATCGCATCAGAGACCGGGTAAAATACCTTGCGACGGGAAATCATGGGGCGAGTTTGCCCGAAAAGGATGCTCGGGTCTAGCCCTCTTCGTGCGGCTCGATCCAATGGAGCGGGCTAATGCCTTTCGTGACAAATTTTCCCCAGTATCGCTTCTCCAGAGGCTTGGTTTTTTCCTCCCGGGCCTTTTCTGTCATCGCGAGATAGGATTTCTCTCCGATCTCACGGATGATATCGCGCTCGGCCAGCCGCATCATGAGTTCCTCCCAGAAGGATTGGCTGCGGAATTCCTCGAGACATTGTTGGAAAAAAGATTCCGTTTGGAAGGCTTCGGTCACCCGATTCTTGCCTCGGGCTGGATCGAATTCGATCACTGAACCCATCCCATTGTGCTTTGCGCTCTCTAGAACCTTGCTTTCAAGGGCTTCAAAGCGGGCATATCCGGCGTGTGCTTTGTCCTCAGGGTTTAAGTTGGCGACGTCCGAAGCGAGGCTCACCATTTCGATCAAAGTGGCCAATTCTTCTTGGGAAAGACGGAGGTGCATGGGTGAGCGCGGAGAGAAGCACCGAGAGACTTGCTAGACAAGCAATCAAATCGCTTGATCCCTTCGCAAAATTGCCTATATCTCCCTCCAGACAGCCAATGTCTGTGAGCGGGATTAGCTCAGTTGGTAGAGCGACTCGTTTACACCGAGTATGTCGGCGGTTCGAGTCCGTCATCCCGTACCACTATATTT
>JAPKCM010000069.1 GCA_028822935.1 Akkermansiaceae bacterium | reverse complement strand
CACCCAAGGGCATTTCACCCGCACCGCGCCTTCGTCCCGCCTTGCCCTTTCATGAAATCACTCCGGTATTCGTCTCTTTTGAAACACTACTTGGTATTAGAGGGGGGCGAGGAGGCTTTTTAGGGACTGGGCGTCGGGGGCGCCTTGGGCAGCTCCGGAGAGAAGGGAGTCGGCGAGGTGGGCCTTTTTTTGCTGGAGCTGGTTGATGCGGTCTTCGACGGTGCCGGCGCAGATGAGCTTGTGGACGAAGACGGGTTTGTCCTGGCCGATGCGGTAGGCGCGGTCGGTCGCTTGGTTTTCGGCGGCAGGATTCCACCAAGGGTCGTAGTGGATGACGGTGTCGGCGGCGGTGAGGTTGAGGCCGGTGCCGCCGGCTTTGAGGGAAATGAGGAAGATGGACTGGGTGCCATTTTGGAAGTCGTCGACGAGGCCGCCTCGGTCCTTGGAATTGCCAGTGAGTTTTAAGTACGAGACTCTTCTTATTTTTAGTTCGTCCTCGATGAGGCTGAGCATGGTGGTAAATTGGGAGAAGAGGAGGACGCGGCGGCCTTCGGCGAAGAGGGTTTCGAGGAGGTCGAAGAGATACTCGAACTTGGCCGATTTCTTGGGGGCTTTTTGGGCTTCGGGAAGCTTAAGGAGGCTGGGGTGGCAGCAAATTTGGCGGAGCTTGAGGAGGGCGTCGAGGATGGCGAACTGCGATTGGTCGAGGCCGCGGATGGCGATGGCTTCGCGCACTTGTTTGTCCATGGTGGCGCGCACGGTTTCGTAGAGATCGCGTTGGCCGGAGGAGAGTTCGACGGGGTGGGTGAGGATGGTTTTGGGAGGAAGCTCGGTGGCGACTTGGTCTTTGGTGCGACGGAGGATGAGGGGGCCGAGGCGGTTGCGGAGTCGGTCGCGGCGTTCTTCGTCGTCTTCTTTTTCAATGGGATTCTGGTAGACGGTTTTGAATTTGGCCTGGGAGCCGAGGAATCCGGGAATGAGGAAGCGGAAGAGGGACCAGACTTCGCTGAGGCTATTCTCGATGGGGGTGCCAGAGAGGCAGAGGCGACGTCGGGTGTTGAGCTGGCAGGCGGCTTGGGAAACTTTGGCGGAGGCGTTCTTGATGTGCTGAGCTTCGTCGAGGATGGCGAGGCGGAAGTCGTGTTTTTTGAGTTCGTCGATATCGCGCTGCAGGAGAGCGAAGCTCGTGATGATGATGTCGGCGTGGGGGATGTGGGCAAAGAGGCGGCGTCTTTTCGGGCCCTGGAGCATGAGGGGGGTGAGCGAGGGGGTGAACTTTTTGATTTCGGCGACCCAGTTTGGAACTACCGAAGTGGGGGCGATGACGAGGACGGGTCCAGGCTCGGTGAGGCTGGTTTGGAGAATGTGGGTGAGGGTTTGGAGGGTTTTTCCGAGGCCCATGTCATCGGCGAGGATGCCATTGAGGTCGTTGAGCTTGAGGAAATTGAGCCACTCGACGCCTTCTTTTTGGTAGGTGCGGAGTTCGGCGCGGAGTCCTTCGGGTTGGCGATAGGAGGTGTCGGTTGAATCGGTCGTCGCGAGTTGGGCGCGGAGTTTGATGAGCGCGGGTGGGGGATCGATGGGGAGGGCGGCTTCTCCGACCAAAGCGGCGGCATCGAGGGGGTGAAGGTTGGGGATCTTGGGGTCGGTGAGGGCAGCGAGGTGATGGAGGATGACGCGGAGGCGGCCTGCGGGGACCTTGAGGGCTCCACCATTGGGAAGATAAATGAGGTGGGTGTCGTCGTCTTCGAGGTCCTGGAGTTGGTCGAGGGTGTCGCCATCGAGGAGGCCGGTAAGGATGGGGAGGAGGTCGAGGCGCTTGCCTGCGAGATCGATACCGACGGAGAGGGTGAACCAGCCGCCGGGGGCGAGTTCGAGGGAAGCCTGCATTTTGTCGTCGGAGAGGTCGTGGACGTCGTGGCCAAATTGGGGGTCGATCTCGACTTGCCAACCGGCGTCGCGAAGTTTCGGCGCAGCATTGGCACGAAACCAAGGCCAGAAGACGGCGGGGGTGGAGAGGTGGGGCTCGGGGAACCAGCAGCCTTCGGCGGAGTTCTCGGAGGATTGCTTTTTGGCGAGGGAGAGGAGGAAGCGGTAGGTTGGGTTGGTCGAGAGGGTGGTGAGGCCGAGGGAGGTGAGGAACTCGATGGCGCGGAACTCGGCCGCTTTGTCCCGGGCGACGGGGGAGGGTTCCGAGGACTTGATGAGGGGGAATTCGTGCTCGCCGTAGTGGACGGTGGGACGGGCGGTGAGCCAGGAGTTGCGGTTGGCTGTTTTTAGGGCTTGGAGGAGGAGTTGGACGGCGCGCCCGGTGGCGGGCTCTTCTGCCAGAGAGAGGCGGAAGACGGGGGTCAGAGGGCGGAGATCGAAGGGCGGAGGACTGATTGCTGATTGCTGAGGTCTGACTTCTGGTTCCGGGGCGGTGGTTCCGCCGCCTCGAAGGAGGCGGGCGAGGGTGTTGGGGCGGGAGGCACGGAAGATGGCGGCGGCGGCGTGAGGGCAGTGGGAGCCGAAGTCGCAGGTGCAGGAAGTGTCGTAGTCCCAGTGGTCGCCGGATTCGGGCCAGAGATTGACTTCGGTGTCGTGGTCATCGACCCGCCCGGTGAGGATCGCGCCATCGGGGATGGTTTCGAGATTGAGGGCGGTGAGGAATTTGGGTGAGGAGAGTTTTTTTCCGTGGGCGAGGATGTGTTCATCGAAGCGATGGTGCCAGTCGGCTGATTGGAAGAAGGGCTCGGGGGAGGGCACGGGCGGACTTTGAACGCTGAACGTCGAACGCTCAACGTTCAACTTTGAAGTGGCTTGGGATGGGATGAGATTTGAACAGTGAGATTTGAAGGATGAGCGGTTGGGGGCTAAGATTTTGGAGCTTCCTCCTTCGCCAGGCTTCCTCCTACGCTCTTTGGGCTGCGGCGGGCGAGTGGTTGGCAGGATGCCTATTCTACGGGATGAAAAAAGCCGAACCTTGCGGTTCGGCTTTTGGGGGATTGGCGACGCGACCGGAGTTCGCGGCCACGTTTTTAGATTTTGTATTTCCCGGGGATTGGGGGAGGGGTGACCGGGAAGGCGCCGTCCATGGCGAGGTCGTCGGGGGCGAGGTCGTTGTTGGACTCCCAAAGCTGGTCCCAGGTGACACGTTGGCCGGAGTGGGCGGCTTCGCGTCCGAGGAAGCCGAGGGCGGTGGACTTGACCATGTGGTCGCCGTTGTTGGGAATCTCGCCTTTACGAAGGGCGGCGAAGAGTTCGTTGTGGCAGACCTGATACATGTTCTGCTCCTGTCCTTTTTCGGCTCGTGAGCGCCAGGTGGTCTTGCCGCTGAGGTCCATGGAGGAGCAGCGACCGGGGGCGATGACGGTGCCGCTCTCGCAGACGACGCGGTCTCTCACTTCCGAATGGCAGCCGACAAAGTGGCGCTGGCCGACGTGGGCGGTGACTCCATTGGGGTATTCGTAGGCGACGTTGTAGTGATCGTAAATATTGGAGGCATCGGTCTTTAGCGCGCGGCCTCCGTTTGCGACGGCGGCGATGGGTGCGATATCGTCCATGGCCCAACCGACTTTATCGACGGTGTGGATGCACTGCTCGACGAGGGGGCCGGAGCTGAGCCACTCGAAGTTGAACCAGTTACGGAGCTGCCATTCGACGTCGGGCATGCCATCGGTTTGGCCGCCTGAAAGGGGCTTGACGGGGCTAGCGAGGTAGGTGCCGTAGATGGAGCGAACTTTTCCGAACTCGCCGCTGAGGACCTTGGCGTAGGCCTCGCGGGTGCCGGGGTGGTAGCGCCAGCAGAAGCCGTTTTGGACGGCGAGGTTCTTGGACTTGGCCATCTTGACGGATTCGACGACGGATTTGAGGCCGGCCATGTCTACTGCCATGGGTTTTTCGATGAAGCAGTGTTTGCCAGCGGCGACGGCGGCGCGGAAGTGCTGGGGGCGGAAGCCCGGAGGGGTGGTGAGGATAACGAGGTCGACTCCGGAATCGATGACGCTTTGGTAGGCGTCGAGGCCGACGAAGCGGCGCTCCGGGGAGACTTCGACTTGCTTGCCGAAGCGTTCGACGGTTTTCATAGCGTTTACAACGCCCTGGCCGAAGGCATCGCCCACGGCCCAGAGAACGACATTGGGATCGGCGCTGAGAGCTTGAACGACAGCACCATTTCCACGACCTCCACAGCCGATGAGGCCGATTTTAATTTTATCGGGAATGTTTTGCGCTTTTGCGATGTGGGGAATGCCGGCTGCGATGGTGGCAGCGGCGCCTGATTTGAGGATATGACGACGGTTTAGCGGGTTCATAATGTTAAATAGTGACGGTAGTCTGGTGACTTTAATCGGAAAGGCTACGCGATTTTAAAAAAACTCTTTCAAGGACGCATCGTTTAGGTGTAAATGAATAAGTCAACGACTTTTACGATGTTCATGATTTCAAATAAGATCTTAAGTAACCAGCAGGTCCACGTGGGACCCAAGGAGGAGCTGTCGCTGGAAATAGCGGCGCGGATTGATGAGTTGATTCGTGAAAAGGCCGCGAAAGGAGAGGAAGTTGTCCTTGGGTTGGCGACTGGAAGCAGCCCTCTTTTGGTATACGCAGAACTGGTGCGGCGGCATCGTGAAGAGGGGCTGAGCTTTGCCAATGTGGTGAGCTTTAATTTGGATGAATACGAGGGTTTGGAGCCGGAGCACCCTGAGAGCTATTGGCATTTCATGCAGGAGCACCTTTTTAGTCATATCGACATGAGGCCGGAGGCGATTCATTTGCCCTCGGGTCGAAATGACGATATCGAAGCGGTGGCTTCAGAATATGAGGAAAAAATTGAGGCTGAGGGAGGGTTGGATTGGCAATTGCTGGGGATCGGGCGCAATGGTCATATTGGATTTAATGAGCCGGGAAGCGCTCGCGAAAGCGGTACTAGGCGGATTAATCTCAATGAAATCACGAGGAAGGATGCTGCTCCCGCCTTTGATGGGATAGAGAATGTGCCTACTCACGCGGTGACGATGGGGGTGAGTTCGATCCTTGGGGCGAAGGAGATTTGCCTCATTGCCTGGGGCGAATCGAAGCACGATATTGTGAGGGAGGCGATGTCCGGGCCGGTGACTTCCGCACTTCCGGCGAGTTTTTTACAAGACCATAGCAACGTGAAGTGGTATCTCGACTGCGCCGCAGCCGGATCATGAGTGACTCTTTTCTCCAAAAAACCAAAATCCTACCTCGTCCCGAGAACTATTTCGAGGGTCTCGACTGGAGATCAGAGGTTCTTCCGAGGGACGTTCTTTGTTTTGCACGTACTTCTCAGGACCATCGGACGGATGGATGGGAAGGCATTTCAGCAAAGGCGGGTCGCTATGACCAACACGCCCGCTACGTCCTCCTGGTCGCGCTCGCAGGAGACGGACGGGTTGGCATTGAATCGGAGGTGTGTGATCTCCGGGCAGGTGAGGTTATTCTGTTGAGACCGCTCCAGATTCACTACTATGTCGAGCTGCCGGAGGAGTTTTGTTGGTTCTATGTCACCTTTGGTCTGGATCGTGAGCTTTCGGAATTTCCGAGTGGACCGCGTCCTTTTGTGACTGCCTTGAGTGGTCAATTGGAGAAATTTTTAGATCTTTACGAAAAAGAGGATTCACTCAATGCGAGTTCATCCTTGGGCAAGATCGTGGGTGCGGTTGCTCAGACAGCGGTGCGTCCGAACAAGGCAAAGCTCTCTGAAGGCGGGACGCTCGTGGCGCGCGTAAAGGAGTATGTCATGGGAGATCTCAGTGGAGATCTTTCGCTCGAGAAGCTGGCGAAGATCGCCGAGCTTTCCGAAAGCCATCTGCGGGCGATTTTCCGGGAAGAGACTGGCGTCTCTCTGGGACATTTTGTCAAATCAGTCCGTCTGGTCCAAGCCACTTATCTTATCACTGAAGGAGTCGAACTTCCTGAAGTAGCGAAGCAATCCGGCTTCAAATCCCTCACGAGTTTTACGAGGGCCTTTCGAAGAATGTATAACATGACTCCCAGCGAATTTCGCGGGAAAAAGAAACGATGAACACAAAAACACAATCCACTTCGTCCGCAATCACCGCCAAGCTGTCGGTGATGATGTTTCTCCAGTTTTTTATCTGGGGGGCATGGTATGTAACAGCTCCGAACTACCTGGGGTCGATCGGCTTTGGGGCCAACGACTTTTCTTGGACCTATTCCGTGGGGCCAATTGCGGGAATCATTTCGCCATTCTTTGTGGGGATGATTGCCGACAGGTTTTTTCCGGCCCAGCGGGTTTTAGCAGTCCTTCATTTGGTCGGCGGAGTGATCATGCTGATTGCTGCGGGAATGATGAATCCCGGTGTCAATCCTACGACACTCAACTGGTTCTTCTTCGGCCACATGCTTTGCTTCTACCCGACGCTGGCTCTTTCAAACTCCATCGCGATGCGTCATGTTCAGGACACTGAAAGGCAGTTCCCTCTTATTCGTGTTTTCGGAACAATCGGATGGATTGTCGCTGGCCTGAGTCTCACATTTCTTCTTTGGGATACCAAGGTGCAGATGTTCTACCTTGCAGGTGGTGCAGCGCTCCTTCTTGGAGTTGTTAGCTTCTTCCTTCCATCCACACCTCCTACGAGCAGCGGAAAGGTCGGGATTAGACAAGTCCTCGGTCTTGACGCCCTGGTCATGCTCAAGGATCGCTCGTATCTCGTCTTTCTCTTGAGCTCCACGCTGATCTGTATCCCGCTCGCCTTCTACTATCAAATCACCAGCCGGGTTGTAGAAATGGTGGGGCTACCCATCGGGCAGACGATGAGTTATGGGCAGATGTCCGAGATCTTCTTCATGCTCGTGATGCCATTTTTCTTCAAACGTCTTGGAGTCAAATGGATGCTCGCAATTGGCATGGCTTGTTGGGTTCTCCGCTATGCCTTGTTTGCTTTCGGTGCTCCGGAGCAGGTCATCTGGATGATTCTTGTTGGCGTGATTGTCCACGGCATTTGCTACGACTTCTTTTTCGTCACGGGCCAAATTTATACCGACAAGAAAGCTCCCGAAGCGATTCGCGGACAGGCGCAGGGAATGCTCGTTCTCTTTACGTTGGGAATTGGGATGCTGATCGGTGCACAAGTGGCAGGGAAGGTTGAGCAGCAAAATTCTCCGCCGGCAGTGGCAGAATTTGGAGCGAAAGTCGCCGAGTTGGAAAGTCAGCTTAAAGAGGTCCAAACTAAAATTGATTCTGGAGAAACCGAAGAGCTTGTCGTCCGAAAAAGTGAGCTCGAAACACAGAAAAATGAGGCTCGTATGTCACAACTGAAAGTGATGAATTGGAAGAGCCTCTGGCTTTTCCCTGCAGTCTTCGCTGCGGGTGTTCTGGGAGTCTTTCTTCTGTTGTTCCGTGACACCAGCAAGGAGGAGGCTGAGTGATCCTCTCTTCCGCTCCGATTCCCGAGTGGGTGCTTTTTGCCTCGCTTGCGCTGGTTGGGGCCTGCGTGATCGGTGGGATGATTCGATTTGTGCAGGCGATGAAAATCCTTCTCAAGGGTGCTCCTTCAATTGATGAGGACCTTATTTTAGAACAAGAACGCGAATCAAATAGTCAAGACGATGAGTAAAACGATTAAAGTATTATGCGTGGGTGCGGGCCACATGGGGCGATCCCATGCGTTGGCCTATCACCAGATCGAGGAATTTGAAATCTGCGGAATTGTCACTCGCTCACCTGAGAGTCGCGGGGCACTCAACAAGGAGTTGGGTGGAGGCTATGCTGAATTTGGGGACTTCTATGAAGCGCTGGAAGAGACCAAGCCGGATGCGGTGAGCATTTCGACTTATCCAAATACGCACGCTGAGTTTGCGCTAGCAGCATTCGAAGCGGGGGCTGACGTCTTTATTGAAAAGCCCGTCGCGGAAACGCTCGATGAAGCAGAGCAGATCGTGGCCAAAGCCACGGAATGTGGTCGCAAGCTCGTCATTGGATATATTCTCCGACACCACCCGAGCTGGATCAAGTTTATCGACATTGCCCAGACCCTCGGAAAACCGCTCGTGATGCGCATGAACCTGAACCAGCAATCAGCGGGTGCGAATTGGGAGACGCACAAGCAGCTCATGTCATCGATCTCGCCGATCGTCGATTGCGGGGTGCACTACGTTGATGTCATGTGCCAAATGACGCGGAGCAAGCCGATTCGTGTGAGTGGCTTGGGTGCCCGCCTGAGTGACGAACTTCCGGAAGGAAAGATCAACTACGGTCATTTGCAGGTTACCTTTGAGGATGGCAGCGTCGGTTGGTATGAAGCGGGATGGGGTCCCATGATGAGCGAGACCGCTTTCTTTGTGAAGGACGTGGTCGGGCCGAAAGGCTGTGTCACCATTTCTGCCAAGGATGCCGGAGGCGAGGGATCGTCGGCCAGTGTCGATTCTCACACGAAAACCGAGATGCTTCGTCTTCACCACAGCGCGCTCGATAGCGAAGGCAAGTTCGTGAGGGCAGATGAGTGGATCGGAACCGATGACGAGCCGGATCACGATGGTCTTTGCAAACGCGAGCAGGAATATTTTCTCAAAGCGATCAGCGAGGATATCGATCTCACCGATCACATGAACGACGCGATCAACTCGATGCGCATTGTTTTGGCTGCTGATGAAAGTTTCCGCACTGGAAAAACCGTAGAACTCTAACGATGAAGACTCTTATTATTTCAATCGCCAGCTTGGCAACTGCTTGTGCCGGTGAATTTGTGGACCTTTTTAACGGCAAGGATTTCACCGGTTGGGGTGCCCCTGACAAGACCGAGCGATTTGGCTATGTTGTCGAAGAGGGTGGCGTTATTGCCTCCACCCCGAAGTGCCGCTTTTTGATCACCGCAAAGGAGTATGAGAATTACGTCTTCGCGTTCGAGTTCAAGCTCACTCCCGGGGCCAATAACGGTCTGGGAATCCACTACCCTGGAAAGGGCGATGCGGCTTATGCCGGGATGGAAATCCAAATGCTCGATGGCACCCATGAAAAGTATGCCGGGAAGTTAAAGGATTTCCAGTATCACGGAGGTCTCTACACGCTGAAGGCAGCCAAACAGAATCATCAGAAGCCGGTAGGCGAGTGGAACAAGCAGATTGTCACTGTGAATGGCCCCAAGGTTAAAGTGGAGCTCAATGGGGTAGTGATTCTCGAGGCGAACCTTGATGAGATTAACAAGACCCACCCGAAGCACAACGGAGCGAAGCGCCGGAAAGGCCACCTCGCATTCTGCGGCCACGGAGACATCGTCCGCATGCGCAATTTGAAGATTAAGGAGCTAAAATAAATATCTGATCAATCCGGTTCCCAGCACCGGGTCGGAATTGATCCCTTGCAACCTTGGCTATTTCGGCTGGGTAAAGTGGCGCCTGTGAAATTTTTGGCTTCGGACATGGAAAGAGAAGGAACAGGGGAAGCGATCATGAATCGCTGATTGACCGGTGAACCAAGGCTCGTGCCAAGCAACGAACATAAGCTCTAGAGACCTTCGAGCAGAACGCGCGCTCCCGTGATGGCCAAAAAATCTTTGGCGCTGCGGGTCGGGATATCATCGAGATCGCGGAAGAGGAAAGCCTTATGGTTGCGAGAGTCTACTGAAGTTATTGTTCATTTTAAATTGAACGATATTTAGCCTTCTGTCATCATTTCACATATGGAAGAAGAAATTGATTATCAATTCGAAGCACGCGTTGTCGAATTCTTCTGTGATGGCGTCCGGATGCTGGGGCTTCCGAAATCAGTGGGGGAAATCTACGGCCTCCTCTTTATCTCCCAATCTCCATTGTCTCTTGATGATTTGGTCAATCGGCTCGGAATTAGTAAGGGCTCCGCTAGTCAGGGATTAAAAATGCTCCGTGGACTTGGCGCGGTGAAAGAGGCGGAGGGAGATAATCTTCGGAGAAGCTATTTTCAGCCTAACGTGGAACTCAAGCGTCTCGTCGGCGGATTCATCAAGGAGCAGGTTCGCCCGCATCTCGTTAGCGGCGATGAAAAATTGGCGGACCTGAAGCGCATTGTGCGTGAAACTCCGGATGGTGAAGGGCGGCAATTTTACCACGAACGGCTTGAGCAACTTGAGCGATGGTCCAAAAAAGCTCGCGTTGTCCTACCTCTTCTTCAAAGATTCCTAGGCAGATAAATGAAGGAAGAACATCCAGCAGCGTGGTATGTCTTGCGGACGCAAGTGAAGCGAGAACGTGTCGCTGTGGCGAATCTTCGCCAATTGGAAGGGGTTGAGACCTTTCTCCCCCGTATTCGCTACCTAAAAACGACCCGACGGGGTAAGATCTGGTGGGTTGAGGCTCTTTTTCCAGGCTATCTCCTTGCGAAATTTGATCACTATAACCACTCGCGTTTGGTAACAAGCGTTCATGGAGTCAGTAAGATCGTGGCTTTTGGTAAAAATACTCCCGAAGTGCCCGTTGCGTTTGTTGAGGCTCTTAAAGAAGAGGTTGAAAAATATCAAGATGACGCTGGCGACATCGTGGTCGGATGGAAGCTGGAGGTGGGGCAGGAGGTGGAGATTGCGGAAGGTCCCTTCCAAGGATTGGAGGGGCAGGTACTTGAAATACGACCTTCTGCTGAGCGTGTTAGCTTACTTTTAGACTTTTTTGGGGAGGAAAAACCTGTGGAATTATCCCTTTCAAGTTTAATTCTTTCTGGGCAGGACATTCCCCAAGAATTAAAAGCTAATACTTAAAATAACTGAATCAGTTCATTTTGAATTGAACTTTTAATCTGGGCGTGTGTCTATACTTCAGAAAGTTATCACTCTCACTATTCTTCGTCCGCTCTATACCTCAGAATCTTGGTTTCGCTTCCGTTGAACGGCGATCGACCAATGGCGGGAGCGTGGGAGCCCCTTAAATTATGAAAATATTCATCGCAGGACATCGCGGCATGGTTGGCTCCGCACTAGTTCGGGAAGCAAACCAGCGAGGAAATTACGAAGTGTTGACCGCAACAAGGAACGAACTGAATCTCCTCGATCAACAGGCTGTTCTGGCTTGGCTCCAGAAGAACAAGCCAGCCCAAGTGATCATTGCCGCAGCAAAGGTTGGCGGAATCCATGCAAATTCAACCTATCCGGCTGAGTTTATCTACGAGAACCTTGCAATCGCTTCCAATCTCATCGAAGGATCCCGGCAAGCGGGGGTGGATCGGGTTCTGTTCTTGGGGAGCTCATGTATTTATCCCAAAATGGCTCCCCAGCCGATGCCCGAAGATTGCCTTCTTTCCAGTCCCCTTGAGTTGACCAATGAAGCCTATGCGGTCGCCAAAATCGCCGGCCTGAAAATGTGCCAGCACTATCGCGCGCAATATGGCCTGATGTACCACTCGGCCATGCCCACCAATCTCTATGGCCCGGGCGACAACTACCACCCGGAGAATTCCCACGTCATTCCCGGCATGATCCGCAGATTCCATGAAGCGAAAGAACGAGGCGACCAAACAGTAACGATCTGGGGGAGTGGAACTCCTAAACGTGAATTTCTCCATACCGATGATCTTGCAGTAGCCTGCTTTCATCTCATGACTCTTGAGAATCCCCCGGACTGGGCAAACGTCGGAGTGGGGCAGGATCTCACCATCTTTGAACTCGCCGATCTTATCGCAAAAACGGTTGGATTCGAAGGCGAGATTTTGACAGACCCCTCAAAGCCAGACGGCACTCCTCGGAAACTCCTCGATATCTCAACAATCAAAGAAACCGGCTGGGCTCCCCAAGTCGACTTCTCTGAAGGTCTCGCCGCAGCCTACCGAGATTTCCTGTCTACCCTCGACCAAGGAACAGCACGTCTTTGATTAATCTTCCAACACACTACTATGAAAAAAGCTCTCATTACGGGTATCACGGGCCAAGATGGCTCTTATCTTGCCGAATTACTTCTTGAAAAGGGATACGAAGTTCATGGCATTAAGCGCCGAGCTTCTTCGTTTAATACTGAACGGATCGATCACATTTATGAGGATCCGCATATTGAAAGTGCGCGCCTAAAGCTCCATTATGGTGACCTCACGGATACCTCGAACCTTACTCGTCTCATCAGCGAGATTCAACCGGACGAAGTTTACAACTTGGGGGCTCAATCTCACGTTGCGGTTTCATTTGAATCACCGGAATATACCGCCGATGTGGACGGCATTGGAGCGTTGCGCATTCTAGAGGCAATTCGCTTCTTGGGTTTTGAGAAAAAGACTCGTTTCTACCAAGCTTCCACTTCAGAGCTCTTCGGTTTGGTCCAAGAGACCCCACAGAAGGAAACGACTCCCTTTTACCCACGTTCTCCCTACGCCGTTGCCAAGATGTATGCTTACTGGATTACGGTGAACTACCGCGAGTCCTATGGGATGTATGCTTGCAATGGAATCCTCTTCAATCACGAGTCACCCCGCCGCGGAGAAACATTTGTGACACGTAAAATCACGCGCGCCATCGCAAATATTTCCCAAGGTTTGGAGAAATGTCTCTTCCTTGGAAACATGGATGCCCTCCGCGATTGGGGACACGCAAAAGACTACGTCCGCATGCAGTGGATGATGCTCCAGCAGGAGGAAGCAAAGGATTTTGTGATCGCCACCGGGAAACAAATTTCGGTGCGTGAATTCGTGACTTTGTCGGCGAAAGAAGCGGGCATCGAGCTTTCTTATACAGGTGAGGGAGTGGATGAAATTGCGACGGTCTCTGCCGTCGATTCCGAAAAATCACCATCAGTAAAAGTGGGAGACGTGATCGTCAAAGTTGACCCGCGCTATTTCCGACCTGCCGAAGTGGAAACGCTTCTGGGTGATCCATCAAAGGCGAAGAATGAACTGGGCTGGATTCCTGAAATTACCGTCGAAGAAATGTGCTCCGAAATGGTGGCCAATGATATCGAAGTTGCGAAGCAACATGCCCTTCTTAAATTGCATGGACATTCCGTCTCTGTCAGCCGCGAGTGAACAATCTTCCGACACGTCTTGTTCTCGGCTTTCCTGTGGCCGTGACGAACTATCAAGGAGCCGTCGCTTGGATTGCCGAGCGAGGACTCGCGCGGGATCGTGCCTATGCCGTTGAGGCGGCGAACACTCATGTCCTTGCTCTCGGACGACACGATCCGTCGTTTGGGGACGCAATGCGAAAGTTCGATCTGATCTGCCCCGATGGCATGCCTCTCATCTGGACGGTCAACGCTCAGCTCCCTGAGGAAGAAAAACTGACCGATCGGGTCTATGGACCCAACTTGATGCTTCATGTTTTGAAAGCGACCGAGGGTGCTCTGGGACAGTCTCACTTCTTTCTTGGGGGACAACAAAGCACTCTTGATAAACTTTCGAAACGATTTGAGGCCAATGAAATCGCGGGAATCTATTCGCCTCCTTTCGGAGATTGGCCGAAAGCTGAGCACAAAAAGATTATTGAGTTGATCCGCGACTCAGGTGCCAAATATGTTTGGATAGGGCTTGGATGCCCAAAACAAGAGACATGGATTGCGCGGCATCTTGATGACTTGCCGCCTGCAGTCTATTTCGGGATTGGTGCTGCTTTTGCCTTCCATGCGGGTGAGGTGAAACAGGCCCCGGCACTCTTCCAAAAGACTGGGATGGAGTGGCTCTTTCGGCTTCTTGCCGAACCCAGACGCCTTTGGAAGCGTTATGCGGTCTACAACAGCCTCTTTCTCTACTATACTCTCAAAGATAAGCTTTCAAGCTGACGATGGTGGAGCGAACTGATCCCAGCGATTGTTTCCTACAGTAAAACTATGCTTTTCACGACAATTGAATTTGCAATGCTGGTAGCAATTGCTTTTTCACTTTTCTACCTTGTAAGAGGTGTTTTTGCCCAGGTTGGGATTCTCCTGATTGCCAGTATTGTCTTTTATGCGTTTTCCTCGCCTTGGCTTACTCTGCTTCTACTGGCGTCGGCAATCTTCACGAGTTGGTCCAGCTACGAAATTAATCAAGCTGATACAGCAAAGAAGCGGAAAATAATCGCCTGTGTTGGCGTGATGCTCAATATTTTTGTCCTCGTCTTTTTCAAGTATGCCGGATTACTTGTGAGATCGTTGGAAGATTTGACCGGCGCTTCGCTCTCAGGTGCGGAATGGCTCGTCATGCTTCCGCTTCCTATCGGGATTTCATTTTATACCTTTCAAGGAATCAGTATGCTGATTGATACGTTTCGTGATTCCCGGAACTCTCAGCAGGCGAGCGAAGTTTATCGATCTGGACAGTCACTTGGAGAATCACTTTATTACGGATCGTTCTACGTCATCTTCTTTCCCCAGTTGGTAGCCGGACCTGTCGTAAAAGCAAAAGACTTCTTTCCTCAGATCAACGTAAAATCAATATCCCAGATCAATTGGCGACTCGTTATTCATAGTCTTGTCGTCGGCTTTTTCCTGAAGTTGGTTATTGCGAATAATCTTCAAAACCAAACATTCTGGATCAAATATCCCTATATTGTTGGGATGTCAGCTGACCGGGCTTGGACTCTTCTGATTGGATATTCTTGTCAGATCTTTGCCGACTTCGCTGGCTATTCCTTGATTGCAATTGGAATTGCCGCTTTGTTTGGATATCGCTTACCAGATAATTTCAACTACCCGTATCTCTCAGCTTCAATTGCAGAGTTTTGGCGGCGATGGCATATTTCACTGTCTTCTTGGTTGAAGGATTACCTTTATATTCCGTTGGGTGGAAATCGCAAAGGTTCGTTTCGCACCTATCTCCATCTTCTCATAGTAATGGTTTTGGGGGGGCTTTGGCACGGAGCGGCATGGAGTTATCTCGTTTGGGGTGCGTATCACGGGCTGTTGCTGGGAGTCGAGCGAGCGACTGGTCTAGCAAGCGCTCGTAAAGGCATGGTTCCGGGTATGCTTGGAACGTGGACGAGGTATGTGGTCATTTTTCTACTCGTGAGCCTTGGTTGGAGTTTCTTTAAACTACCCGATATTACCCATGCCGGACTCTTCATCTCACAAGCCTTTACGGCTTGGGAAAGCAGTGTGGCTCAGAAAAAGGAAGTGATCGTCGTGGCAACCTACTGCCTGCCGGTTTTACTTTACCACCTTAATTATAAACTGAAATTCACGAAGACCAGGCCATACTTGGTTCCGGTCGCATATGGGGTCATGCTCTATGCAATCGTGGTGAACAGTGCTTCTGCTGATGCATTCATCTACTTCCAGTTCTAGCTCCGATAAAATATCGATAAGATCTATTTTGATCATATCGGTGGGGGCTTTCCTGATAATTTCGGTTCTTCATCTGGCTTATCTCAGCACTGCTGGAAAAGCCCGCTACAAAGCCGAGAGTCAAGAAGTAGAAAACAGGGTGCGGATGGAAGATTTTCTCTATGAGAACCATTCGGCGAAAATTGGTGTCATTGTTGGAACCTCATTATCTGCCAACGTCCATCATCCTGATCTCGCCAATCTCTCATTTCGAGGGGGATCAGCATTAACGGCGCTCGAAATACTTTGCATTGCCGAGCAACTCCCGGAGACGATTCTCATTGAAGCTAACCTGCTCTATCAGCCTGTAGATCGAGAGATGGTTGAGAAATTTGAATCAGATCAAAGAGTGACCTTTCCTATGCTACAAGATCGCTACCGGCCAATGAGCCTTTTGCTCGGGGCAATTAGAGGAAAAAGTGAGAATCGAGATCCTTCCGTGAATCTTCAGTCATCGAGAAAGTTGAACGCAACCACCAAAGCGAAGAAACTTTCCGTTCATCTAGCATCTGCGGCGGTTCGGCTTTCCAGTAAAGAATTGTCAGCGGCACTTGCACTGGTTCAAGAGAATGTTGAGAAGTTGGAAGGTCTTGGATCCCGGGTGATATTTTACCTGACTCCGATTGATGCCGAAGTGGTCGGACAACCCCGTCACCAGCAGTGGAGGAAATCTTTTGTCGAAGCATTTCCCAACCGCCCTGTGGAACACTTGGCGATCAGTGATGAAGCGACTTCGGACGGGATCCATCTTTGCTTGGAAGGCAACCTGGAGATGGGGGAGCAGTTGGGCCTTCTTGCTGGAATTCCTATCGAGAAAAATCGGGGGAAATAGAGATCTTGGAGCCCCATTGAATGGACCGTCTGAAAAAGCTTTGTCACGCTACCCAATCAGTTGACCCGACGGAAAAGACGACGCGCCGGTGAAGAGGAGTAGGCGAAGACTTTCGGGAAGTGCGACATTCTTTGGCTTTACTGCCTCCTCTGCGGATCTCGTTGCCTTTTAGGGTGCTTCGTGTTTCCCGCTCTATTCTTCTTTTAATATCTCTTATAGAAAGCGAAAAGCCCCGGATCTCCCCGCCAATGTGCCAAGAAAATATACATACCCAATTTCACCGTTTTGTCTCGCTTGCCGAAAAAGAAGAGTTGTTGGGCCAAAAAGGCCACGTTCTTTGGCTCTATGGATTAAGTGGGTCAGGGAAATCAACCATTGCCGCCGCTCTTGAACGTAATCTCCATGAAGCGGGACGCTTTTCGATCATTCTTGACGGGGATAATTTCCGCCACGGACTAAATTTCGACCTTGGCTTTAGTGATGAGGATCGCTCCGAAAATATCCGGAGAGTCGCTGAGGTGGCCAAGATGCTTTCCGATCAAGGAATCATTGTTATAGTGAGCGTAATCACTCCCAAGAACAATCTCCGGACTCTCGCTCGCAAAATCGTGGGTCCATCCTTTCGGGATGTCTTTATTCAGGCCTCCTTTGAGACTTGCGCCCAACGAGATCCAAAGGGGCTCTATGCCAAGGTCGCTGCCGGTGAAATCAAGCAATTCACAGGCAAGGACAGTGGCTTTGAGGAACCTTCAAACCCTGAACTTCAGATCGATACCGAGACGAACTCTTCCGTCCAAGCGGTCGCCCAACTCCTCAAGCTTCTCAAGGGTGCCGGACAGAATAGTTAAGGCTGATTAATTGGACCATTGGAGGGCTTTGCGGCGTTGGGTGGCGAAGACGGGTTTGCGGGCTTGCCAGGCAGCTTCGAAGTTGGGGCCGAGAATTTGGCAACAAACTCCCAAGAGGGCGTTGGCTCCGGGGTTACCCCAAAACATACCAGATTGCTTCATGCGCCGTCCGACGACGGTCTTGCACCCTACTTCAATGATTCCGCTGCCGATAAAATTGACCTGCGCTCGCCCCTCAAGTTAGAGTAACAAAGTGCTTGCCTGACTCGTCTCACTCAATTAATCGTCGCCCAGGTCAATACATGACTAACATGAGTGACTTACTCAGCTAATGTCAAATTACAATCTCAGCCACCTCGATCAACTCGAGGCCGAAGCCATCTTCATTCTCCGCGAAACAGCGGCCCAGTTTGAAGATCCGGGTTTGTTATTTTCGGCAGGAAAGGACTCCATAGTCATGGCCCACCTGGCCAGGAAGGCATTCTACCCTTCAAAGATCCCCTTTCCCTTGGTCCATGTGGATACCGGTCATAACTTTCCTGAAACAATTGAGTTCCGAGATGCCTACGCTGAAAAAATCGGAGCCCGGCTCATTGTCGGCCTCGTCCAGGATTCAATCGACCGTGGAACAGCAGTTGAGGAGACGGGGCTCAATGCTTCCCGAAACAAACTGCAAACGGTCACGCTGCTAGAGACCATCGAGGAACAGCAATACGACGCGGTTCTGGGTGGCGGAAGAAGAGACGAAGAGAAAGCCCGCGCGAAAGAGCGGTTCTTTTCCCACCGAAACGATTTTGGTGAATGGGACCCAAAAAATCAACGTCCGGAACTTTGGAACCTTTTCAACGGGAGGAGACAACCAGGGGAGCATTTTCGCGTCTTTCCACTCTCCAACTTTACCGAGATGGACGTCTGGATGTATATGAAGCAGGAGGGAATCGAACTTCCGAGCCTCTATTACGCTCACGAGCGCGACACTATCACGAGAAACGGAGTGATTCTCGCGGTCTCAGAATTCGTGGAGCCGCGGGACGGGGAAGTCGTTGAGCGCAAAATGATTCGATTCCGTACCATGGGAGATGCGACGATTACCGGAGCGATAAAATCCAGCGCCGACACCATGGAAAAAATCATCGAAGAAGTCGCGGCAGCCCGCCAAACCGAAAGGGGAAATCGGACAGACGATAAGCGATCCGAAACAGCGATGGAAGATCGCAAAAAAGAGGGATACTTTTAGACGAACACGAAACCCCATCAATCTCATTCGCGCCCGTGAAAACTAGCTTCCTAATCCTCGTCTACCTCCTATCGGTTGGTTGCTCCTGCGCGCTTACTCTTCAGGAGTTACAAAAATCCTTTCGAGTAGAGAGGCTCAAGGTCGAGAATGATGAGAACACAAAGATCTCATCGCTCCGTGCTAACTATTCAAAAGCACTTTCAAAAATACAGACGAAATACCAAAGAGCAGGACGCCTTGACGATGCGCTGAAGATCAAAGAAGAGATAACAATGGTTCAGGGAGATACCTCTCCGCTTCCACCTCTTGCAGAAAAGCCGCCTGTTGAGCTTTCATCGGCACGTAAGATCTTCTTCAAGCAATCTATCGCGATCCGAAAAAAATCTGGAAACACCCTCATTGGACTCGCAACAAAAATGGACAAGCTATTGTCCCAAAAAGTATTAGAGCTTACGAAATTAGGGAATCTGGAAAAGGCAACCGAGGCTCGAGAATACCGTAAGAAGCTAAAGGAAGATCAGGTGATTACTGCAGCGCACACCTTGATTAATCGGGTGAGATCAGATGGCTCCTCCTCAGTGGCATTGCGAATCCGTAGGGCTGGAGACGATCTTGAGGTTCACGTAAGATATGACGCTAGAGGAAAAGTCAGTCTGGAAAGTCCTGTCGAGAATGTGGTGGAGAAATCCGGCGGAAAGAAAGAGAAGGGTGAAACGAGCGCGAAAAATCTTGGTGAATTCATCGGAGCCAAAGGATATATAGTCGATCCCTTCGTCTCTTATTCGAACGATTTTAGAAAGAAAGATATTGGAAGACTTCGTCTTACCTCTCTCGAACTTGGATTGATGAAGGAGGACGAAGGCGAAGTGGGCACTCGAATCACGATTCCTGCCAATGCGCAAAATCCTCATGGCAAAATATCCGAGGCGCTCCCTGCCTTGGCTCAAAAAGGAACCTACAAAGTTAATCTTCGCTACTTTGTGCCGAAACAGAATAAATCGATCAAAGGGCTTCAATTTGTCCAAGGGGTAGGCGGCCCGATACGTGGGAGCATCACCCAAAAAACAGGCGTTTGGTCAGAACTGGATTTCACTTCTACTTCTTTAAATGAGAACGACTATCTTTTGCTCTACTTGAGGTCTGACAAGAAGAGGCCTCTTGCAGCCATAGCAGGTGACTACGTGAGCATCTCAGACGTTACTATTTCTCACATCGCATTTACCGCTTGCATCGTCGAGCGATTCGACAAAGACGGCGCGATTTCAGAATCATCGATATCGATTGATCAGCAAAAAGCCATTGCTCAAAATGGCAGTATTCTCCCTTTTTAACCAATGGATCTTCTTCGTTTTACCACCGCAGGCTCTGTCGATGACGGCAAGTCTACCCTCATTGGGCGCCTTTTATACGACTCAAAGTCGATTTTCGAAGATCAACTCGAGGCAATTGAGGAGTCCTCACGCAAAAAAGGAGACGAGAATGTCAATCTGGCGCTATTGACCGACGGATTAAAAGCCGAGCGAGAACAAGGGATCACCATTGATGTTGCTTATCGCTACTTCGCTACTCCTAAACGCAAATTCATCATCGCGGATACTCCCGGGCATCTCCAGTACACCCGAAATATGGTCACTGGAGCCTCTACGGCGAATCTCGCAATCATTCTCATCGATGCCCGTAAAGGGGTGATTGAGCAGACCAAACGCCATTCGTTCATCGCCAATCTGCTTCGAATTCAACATGTCGTTGTCGCTGTCAATAAGATGGATCTCGTTGACTATAGTCAGGAGGTCTACGACACGATTATTGCCGATTTCAAATCGTTTGCCTCTCGTCTCGATAACATCGTCGATATCACTCCGATTCCAATCTCGGCCCTTGATGGAGATAACATTGTCGAAAAATCAAGTAATATGGCATGGTTTGAAGGGTCTAGTTTGCTTTACCACCTCGAGAATGTCTATGTCGGTGGCGATGAAAATCATATCCAAGCCCGTTTTCCCGTCCAGTGGGTGATTCGTCCACAGAGTGATCGATTTCACGATTTTCGCGGATTTGCAGGGCGAGTGGCAGGAGGGGTTTTTAAGCCGGGCGACAATGTGACCGTCATGCCTTCTGGGTTCTCGACTAAAATAAAAGCGATTCATCAGGATGAGCATCAAATCGAGGAGGCGTTCGCTCCGCAGTCAGTAGCCTTCACCTTGGAAGATGACATCGATATTTCCCGTGGTGACATGATCGTCAAAGCCAACAGCCCCCCACAGCAATCACAGGATCTCGACGCGATGATTTGTTGGTTTTCCCACACCAATCTCAACCCGCGAGGTAGGTTTATCATTAAGCACACCACAAAAGAGGCCAAAGTAATTGTTACGGAGATCAGCTACAAGGTGGATATCAATACACTGAGAAAGAACGAAGATACTTCCTCGTTCTCTTTAAACGAGATCGGACGGGTTAAGATAAGAACCGCCTCCCCGATAACTTTCGATTCCTATAACAATAATCGTCATACTGGCTCCTTTATTCTAATTGATCCCGGCACAAACGAGACGGTTGCTGCAGGAATGATTGCCTGACTTCCGAATGGGAGAGGTGCCCCTGAACCCAAGCTTCCCAACGCAGATCACATATGGTCAACACCAAGTCCAGTCGCTTCGGAACACTCAAGATAGTTCGAGCGCTCGCCGCCTTGGCGGTGGTGGTCTTCCACGCAGGAAAAGTTGCTGCAGCGTAAGGTTTCATCGAGGAACCAGAGAGATACAGCTACTGGGGCAAATAAGAAATCAACGTCTTCTTTTGTCCCAGTAGGTAAAAAATTTGTCAAAAACATGATGCACAACTCGCGGAGCGCAAATAATCAGCTTAAGGTAGGGTCAAGACTCCCAATCTCCATATTCCTAAGCTCTTTGAATCCACCTACGATTCCTACGGGAAAAACTGCAATAAAAAATGATTTGTTCCAGTCGAGACGAAAACAAGCCATACAACTAGTGGAGGAAAACTCTTATAAAGGCTAATAATATTACTCATTGCC
>JAPKCM010000120.1 GCA_028822935.1 Akkermansiaceae bacterium | reverse complement strand
GCATCTGCAATTAAGAAATCGATGACGGGATTTGGGTCGGGTTCTTGGATCAGGGATTCCGGGACCCTCAACTCTCAGGAACCGATCCGTTTCAAGCTGATATTCTGCCCTATTGTCCCGGTCTGGCTATCCCCCACCCGGGGGATGGTTTGAAATCCATCTCTGGGGCGACAGAAGCCCGAGCTCGTAACTACGCGCCACAGGCTCCGCGCGATCACCCCCCTTTTCCCATCCATTGATCTGCGAAGTTCATGTATTGTTCCCAATCCCATTTCGTGAGGTCATGAGCTCCGGTGCGGAGGTGGTAGCGCATGAGTGATCCGGTGGATTGATCGGGAGCGGGCATTTTATCGACACCGAGCGGATCTTTTTGAAATAAGGCGTAGACCGGGGCGGCGTGACGCAGGGAGAGGAACTCGCCGCGCGGGTCGGCCCAGCGATCACCGGTGGCACTGGCGATGTAGACGGGGCGTGGGGCGATGAGGGCGATGAGTTGGTGCTGATCAACGGGTAGAGCGCCTTCGTTGTTGTTGAACTGTTGGAAGTTTCCGCAGAACCAATGGGGGAAGCGTGCATTGATGCGCCCGACGGTTTCTCCAACCGCCCGGCGGCTTAGAGCGGCGCCCCCACATCCGGAGTTGTTGGAAATCACCAGGGCGAAGCGCGGGTCGCTGGCACCAGCCCAGAGGGAGGTCTTGCCCAAGCGGGAATGTCCGATCACGGCGATGCGTCCTGCGTCGACCTCCTCAATCTCCTCGAGCACGTCCAACAACCTGCTCAGGCCCCATGCCCAGGCTGAGATGCTGCCCCAACTCGAGCCGTTGCGTTCCGTGGGAAAGATGGGATGGACGCCGTTCTTGAATCCATCGTGGAAATCCGGATCGATGTTTCCGCAGCAGGCGGTTGCGAGGGCGTATCCGCGTTGGACGATCATCTTTGCCGGCCAGCGGGTTGCGCCTGTTCCGCGGGATTTCTCGGTGGGGCGGTTCTTTTGAACGAGTCCGCTGCTCCCGATGACGTAGCCGGATTCCATCGTGATGGCCGGGTCGGCTTCGACCCGTTGGTTGCCCCGGAAGTTGAGTCCGATGAACCCCGGAGCCGGTCCGGAGCGATCTTTTGGAATGTAGAGCAAGAGGCGGACTTCCGGGCCGTTCTTTGCGCCGAAGGTCACCACGTATTCGCGGCGGATTGCGATTCCTCCGAGTGCATCTGGTTCTTCCTTGTCGAGTTTCCAGTGCAGTCCCGGTGGTTTTCCTTGTGGCGCCCTTCCGTAGACGTGTTCCTCGAACTGTTTGAGGGTGGCTGGACGGCCCTGTGTTTCCCATTGATCCTTGTTGGTGATCGTTCCACCGCCTGGCAAGGTCAGGGGATCGGGCAGGGTGTAGGAAGGCACCGTTTTCTCGTCATAGTTCGGAACAAACTTCTGTTTTTGCTGAGCGTTCGCGCTGATCGAGAGGGCCAGGGTGATCCCGATCAAATGGCTGCGGAAGGTGAGATGTCTTGGTTTCATGGGGTGGTCAGGGAGTGAAGAGTTATATGATTGATTGCAGGTCGGTTCCGAATGGGGTGAATCCGTTCCACTAGCCGAGGGAGCTTTGGCCGGAGGAGGGGCGGGCGAGCGGCACCGGACTCTCTGTCTGCGCCCGGACCACCGGCAGAGCCAACAGAGTGGCGAGAACGATGAGACGAAGCAGCGGCATGATGTCGTCGAAGTCTGACCGCTACCGGCATCGGGAAGCAAGGGCGGATTGGTGGTCCCGGGAATGTGACGAATTGCGGTGATTTGCAGGCATGGGCTCCTCCTAAGAACCAGCCTTCTTTGCCTCGGTTTTCGTTTCTTCGGCGATGACGGAGTGACTGACCAAGGGACTGCGGAGCGAGGTCGACTCGGCATCGAGCAGTCTCTGGTAGCGGGCCAGGACTTTTTCGTCGGCAAGCCTGGGAAGGTTGGCAGCCAGAGCGATGTTATCGACAGCACGCAAGAAGCGCTGGTGCCACGCCCATTTCTTGTCGAGTTCAAACCGTTTGCCCTCGATCTCCTTGTGATCCTTGAACAGCTTTGTGAGTTCCTTGAACTTCTCGTGAGACTCGGCGGCCTTGACGAACTCTCCTGCATCACTGGTCAGCAGGCGGAGGGCTCCGGGTGACAGGGTGTTCGAGAGATCGGGCCAGCGGTTGCGGAGATCCGTTCGCACTGCTTTCTTGGCCGACTCGTATTGTTTCTTGAGTTCCTTGTCCTTGTTGGCCAAATCCTTGCGTTCTTTCTCGAGGGCGGCTGCCGCTTCTTCGGCTTTCTTGATGCGCCCGTTCCCCGTGAGACCGAGTTGCCCGGTCAGTCCTTCCAGGGTTGCCAGTTCCACGGGACGCGCCAGACTCAGGAGCTTGAAGTAGGGCGTCTTGCGTGAGAGGAGGTGTTTCTCCTTCTCCCTCTCTTCGCTCAGGGCTTTTGCTTTAACAATAGCTTTCGCCTTCTCCTCGTCGGTCTTTTCTTTGTCCGTGTCCTTCGCTTTTTTCGCCGGCTTTTCTTTTTCTTTGCCCTTGGAATCTTCGGTTTTCTTCGCTGGCTTCTGCAATCGGCTGTGAGCCCGCAGGTAGGCATCGCTGGTCTTTACGGGAACATCGACATTCCTGGAGACCAGCACCGCAAAGGCGTGGGCCTCTTCGAAGGAAACCTCGCCGCTGCCGTCGTAGTCGGCCGACTCCACGCTCTTGTCCGTGCGAGACTTGCCGCGAAGAGCCGCCCAGAAGTGACTGCTGTATTCGTCGTAATTTTCTTCGTTAATCTCGGGAGTGCATCCCGCCGCGAGCCGGTTGTGCACGGTTGAGTAGAATCCGCAGATGTCGCGCTCCGAGTCCCCCTTCTTGACGTTGTTCTCATTGAAAATCAAATGGGAGAACCCGCCGGAGTAGCACTGAACCATGACCGTGAACACGCTGACTCCTTTGGGAAGGGTCTTGATATGTCCGGCGAGGGCGGATGCGGTGAGCCACTCTCCGTTCCACATCATGAGAGTGGTGTGGTGGGGATTGTCCTTCTGTCTGCTTCGGCCTCCGTGAGCAGTGACGTAGAGGATGAGCCTGTCGCCCGACTTGAGCTGAGATCCTGTTTCTTTGAACCACTTCGTGATGTTCTCCGGACTGGACACTCCATTCACCTTGCCGAGCTCGGTATTGCGGTACTTCAGATCGAGATAGTCCTCGCGGCCAAAGAGCATGGCTGCGATCCGGTTGGCCTTGGGGACCTCGTTTTTCTCGGGCACATACTGAAGGTCGGCATTCTTCGAGTTTCCGTCGGCAAAGAAGATGTCGTGGGCTGTTGTTTGTGGCAGTTGTTCACCGAGGAGCTTTCGGAAAAACACCACGTTGCGCTCGAGTGAAATCTGATTTCCCGCCGGCGAGTAACCACCGCCGATGGTGAGGACATGGTCTTTGGCCGTGGTGGCTGCGACCGTGGTAAAGAGGAGTCCCGCGGTAAGAGTGGTCCGGAGCAGGTTCGGAAAGATGGTGGTGTGTGGCTTCATGAGTTTCATACGGTGATTGCTAGAAGGTTGCCTGGATCACGAGACGGAGGAACTGCCTGCCGGGGCCAAGGTTGCTGGAAGCGGTGCGCAGGCCGTCGGCGTCCGGAGCGCCCGTGGTCACCCCTGTTGTCGTCCAGGTTTGCAAACCGGTGCTGGTCTCGACCCGGTAGGTGATGTCGTCGCGGTCGCCGAAAAAAGTGATGCTGAGATTTGCGGAGTCAAGTTCAGGTTTGGGCAACCCGCCGCCGGGGTTCCTTCGGGGATTGAGATTGAGGGCGTAGGCCATCAGCAGCTTGACTCCGTCCCCATTGGGGTCGTCGTTGAGGTTGGTGTCCATGGGGTAACCATTGTTGAGAAGCCAGACCTCGGGCTCGGTCGGGGTCGTGACGAGCGCTTTGGAGGGAAAGTCCTGCCAGGTGGGTTCGGTGAAGCCGGAGCTGCCTGGAAGGAAGCAAAGCTCGAAGTCTGCGGCCGCGTCTTCAAACACTTCAACGCCGAAGGTGGAGGGCGCGTCGCCGAGGAAAAGGGCGGCACTGAGGCTGCCGCAGCGGTCGAAGGCGAATTTTTCTATTGTGGTGACACCGGCGGGGATGACCACGGAGAATAGCGAGTCGCATCCGGCGAACGCGGAATTTTCGATGGCGACGACTCCGTCGGGGATGGTGATGGAAGGCAGGGATTCGCAGTCGCCAAAGGTACCGCTGCCAATGATTGTGATGTTCGGGCTGAGGGAAACGGAGGTGAGGTTGGTGCAATCGCTGAAGGTGTTGGGTCCAAGCGAAGTCATTCCGCTGCCCACGCTCGCTGAGGTGATGGAGGTGCAGCGGTAGAAGGCGAGGTTTTCAATCGAAGTGACGCTGTCCGGAATCTCGACGGAGGTCAGGCTGGAGCATTCGCCGAAAGCCGAGATCCCGATGGAGGTCAGGCCGCTCCCGAGGGAGAGGGAAGTCATGCTGGAGCAACGGCGAAAGGCGCGCTCTGCGATGGAGGTGACGCTGTCTGGTATGACGAGGCTTTCGATTCGGAAGCAGACGAAAAAAGCAAGCGCGCCGATGGTCTCCACCTTGTTGCCGATGATAATGGAAGTCAGACCGTTGCTCTGATAAAAAGCAGAATCACCGACGGTGATCACGCTGTCCGGGATGACGACCGACTCAAGGCCGAAGCAAATGGCGAAGCACGCTTCCCCGAGAACGGTCACGCTGTCCGGAATACTCACGGATGTGATGCCGCTCCCCTGAAAAGCCCCTTGGCGGGTCATTCCTGCTCCAGTCCCTTCGATTGCGGTGACCGGTTTCCCTTCAATCTCCAATGGGATGTCCACATGGCCGGTCCCGTCGTCCTGATAGTCGGTGATCTCGATCGTGTTACCGACGACTTCATAAGTGAAGAGGCCAAATTGCCCGGCCCGTGTGGTCGTCGTGATAAGGCAGAGCAGGGCTAGTGAGGTCCAGATTTTCGCTATGTGCATTTGCTGTTATCAGGTTCGGGGAGAGTTGTGGTTGGGCTTGTCGCGGGAAAAAGGATCGGGTTCTTGGATCAGGGCTTCCGGGAGCCTCAACTCTCAGGGACCAGTCCGTTTCAAGCCGCTACTTAGCCCTATTGTCCTGCTCTGTCTATCCCCCGAACGGGGGATATTTTCTCGGCACCGGGACAAGTGCCGCCAAACATCGATTAGGGCTGCCTGAGGAAGTGCTTGTCGGCGAATCCCAGATACTGCTCCCAGTCGTATGCCGTGACGTCGTGTTTCCCGCTGCGAAGGTGATACCCGATGCGTCCAGCGACGGGTTGATCCGGCTCCAGCATCTCCCCGGCGGGCAGCCCCTTCAATCCATACAATTCGTAGACCGGCGTAGCCGCTTGTGCCGCGAGGAGCTCGCCCCTGGGATCGGCCCAGCGATCTTCGGTCGCACTTGCCACGTAAAGCGGGCGCGGGGCAATGGCAGTCGGCCGAGGCCTTCTTTGATCGCACCCGATTTGGGCCGATGATCGACGGCTACTCGCGGGTCACCTATACGAGCATCGAAAGCAGGCCGCTGAACCGTTGGTTCTTGCGGTATCGCGTGGGGCTCCGCGAGTAGAAAGGAATTCGGGCAGCGGTTCCTCCGTGAAACTGAGATTGATCCTCGTCGAACCAAGGCATCACCGTCGCCGCAGAGGCACCGCTAAAGGCCCTCGTTCATCTCTGATCGTATGTGGCTGTGAGTGTCGGCGGGCATTGGCAAATAGGATTTAAGACAGCTTGAAAGAATCCGCAAGTTCCCGAGCGTTTCCATAAAATGCTTAAAACCCTCACGGTAGCTTCCATCGCCTTCGCCTCCGCCGTTTTCGCACAGGACGTTTCACCCAAACTCTCGCTTCCAGAGATGCC
>JAPKCM010000004.1 GCA_028822935.1 Akkermansiaceae bacterium | reverse complement strand
GGCAGAATTAGAGGATCGATCTCGATAGATAGAAAAAGAGTTCTCGTCTGGTCATGAAAGCGTCATCACGAGAAGCTAAGCTTTGCTCATCATAAAAAACAACGTCATCATCATCGCCTTGGTTGTAGCTCTCCTTGGAGGGGTCATTATAGAAGAAATGAGAATCAGTGATTTGAAGGAATCGTTGGCTACGAAAAGTCCAGATCAGGCACCGGTTGGAGTTAAGGACCGGAGAACGGAATATTCTAACTCATCTTCTCTGGGTGATCGAAATGCCAGTGGTTCTCAGCGCTCGAAGACCGGGGAGCGGGAATCTGACACTCCTTTGGAGGGTTTTGGAAAAGCGATGCGCAAAATGGCCGCCAATCCTGCCGCGAAAGCGATGTTTGCCCAAGGGCATATGTCGACCGCAGGATTGATCTACGGTCCCTTCCTTAAGTCGCTGAATTTGAGCGAAGAGGAGGAGAAGTATTTTCTCGGCCTTCTGGCGGGGGATTTTGCGGATCAACAGCAGCTTGGGATGAAAATGATGGGGGCTGCAAATGCCGAAGAACGAACCGCTCTCGCGGAGGAGATGGAAGCGAACAAGGAAGCCCGGAAGAAGGAGGTTGCTGATTTTTTGAACGATAAAGAGGATCAAAAATTCTTCGATGACTACCATGAACGACTTACTGAGCATCAACAGATGCCCGGGATTAAGGCCCGCCATTGCGACGACTGAAAATGATCTCCGATCCGAGCAGGAGACGGCACTAGTGGAGGCGATGCATAAAATCCGCACCACTGGCGATAGTGCGAAAAAGTGGGAAGGAGCGCAAGCGATGGAGACGATGGCTCAGGAGAATGTCGTGGAAATCTTCGAAGAAGATTGGGCCAAAGGCCAAGAGGCCTATCACGAGGAATTAAAAGGGGTTCTCGATGACGACCAATCGAAAGCCTTCTTCGATAGCCAAGCACAGATGAAAGAGTTTCACCGCATGGGCATCAACATCGTAAAGAATATGATGAAGGATAAGAAGTGATCCCTACTTCCCAGGTGCCTTGTAAATGAGGCGGAGTGAATCCAGTCTCACGCGGGAACCGGCGATTGCCTTCTTCAGTTCCTGCTCACGCGCGCGCACGGCGTTGATTTCGCTGTCGTCGATCATCGGGTTCACCTCGCGGAGATCCTCGAGACGTGCGACTTCGCCATCCATCGTCTCGCTCATTTTCGCGAGTGCTTTTTTGACGATGGTGACCCGGCGTTGGCCGACGAGGGATCCGAGAGTCTCGAGCATTTTCGGAACCATTTCCTGGTTGATCTTGGGCTGATCGAGAAATTTGCGATGGGCTCCAGGACGGAGGACGGCGCGGATGAGCTTGGCGTCGGTGGTGAGATTGGTCCCTTCATGATCGACCGCGACCCGAACCGGGATGGCGGGAAGGAAGTGATCGGTCTGGAGGGAAGCCGGTGCGATGCACTCGATGACGTAGTAGGCTTCCAAAATAATGGCGACATCGCCGGGGGTTTCCCAGACTCCGAAGCAGCTGTTTCCGGCTTCGCTCGAGAGGAGAAGATCAATGGCGGAGACGAGCATGGGGTGGTCGGCTGACATGAAGCCGATTTCCTCACGGCTCAGGGCCCGATGGCGGTCAAAAGTCACGCCCATTCCTTCGGAAGGGAGATCGGGGAAGGAATCGGTGATGACATTGCCTGGCTTGAGAAGGTAACCGCGTGCTCCGAGTTCCTGGACGTGGAGGCCGAAGTAATCGAAGAGGCGCATGATCCAGTCCTCGAAGTTTCGATCATGGTCCCATTTGTCCATGAGTTCGAGAGTGTCATCGACTTCGTCGCCTCCATCCGAAGTCATCGAAAGTAAGCGATCGTGACCGCGCTCCATCTCATTTTCGGTCTCTTGCTTGAGGGTTTTGGAGGCCTCGATGAACTCGTCAAGCGTGTCGGTCTTGAGGGCCTGCAAGCGTTTCACGAGAATCTGGGCCCCGTGGAGGTTCTTTTCAAAGGCGTTGAGTCCTTCGGAATACCACCGGGCATAGCGCTCTCCGCGATCTCCTTTGACAAAGGGAACATGGATGTTGATGGTCTCGCTCTGGCCGATGCGGTCGAGTCGCCCGATCCGCTGTTCTAGGAGTTCGGGATTCTCTGGCAGATCAAAGAGGACGAGATGGTGGGCGAACTGGAAGTTGCGGCCTTCACTTCCGATCTCCGAGCAAAGAAGCACGCGGGCACCTTCTTCTTCGGAAAAGTAAGCGGCGTTTCGATCGCGCTGGATGAGGTTCAGCTCCTCGTGGAATTGCGCCACATTGAGAGTCATGCGATCGAGAATCGCTCCCGCGATTTCCTCGACCAGATCGATGGTCTTGCAGATGAGAAGCACTTTCTTGTCCGGATGCTCTTTCAGAAAAGAGACGAGCCAGTTTACCTTGGCGGTGAAGCCGGGGTCGTTGGACTCTTTGCTTTCTATGTCGTCGAGGGGAATGAGATACTGTTTCCGCTCGGGGAAGCCACTGAGCTGTTTGCGCGTGTTCCGGAACATCACGCGACCGGTCCCGAAGGAATCTAACAGGTCGGCGACGACCTGATCACGCACGCCGTCATCATCGATGCGAGCAAGGCCATCGGCGATTCGAGGAGAGCGCTCAGCGAATGAGGCCACCGTTTTTGGATCGATGGTCTTTTTCGACTTTACGGTATCGATCACCTCAGCGACCACTTCATAGTGTTCGGACTCAGCGATGAAGGCGTCGAGATCATTGTAGCGATCCGGGTCGAGTAGTTGGAGGCGGGCGAAGTGACCTTCGGCTCCGAGTTGCTGCGGCGTTGCGGTGAGAAGCAAGACTGAGGGAGTCAATTCGGCAAGAACTTGTACGAGCTCGTAGCTTTCGCTCGCTTCTTCGGGCGACCATTCCAAGTGGTGGGCTTCGTCGACGATGAGAAGATCCCATCCGGCTTCGATGACCTGTGGAACCCGCGCGGGATTATCGAGAAGGAAGTCGGTGCTGCAGAGAATGAGTTGGTTCTCGAGGAAGGGATTGGTCTCGGGGGAGTGCTGCGTGAGCGAGTGGCAACGCTCTTCATCGAAGATGGAGAAAAGGAGATTAAAGCGGCGCAGAAGTTCGACGAACCATTGGTGAACGAGTGCTTCCGGTAGTAAAATGAGAACGCGGTCGGCGCGGCCGGTGAGCTGAAGACGATGAAGAATGAGACAGGCTTCGATCGTTTTTCCGAGACCCACTTCGTCGGCAAGGAGGACACGAGGGGCAATGCGGGAAGCGACTTCCTGCACGATGGCGATTTGATGGGGGATCAAATCAACCCGGCCACCCAGCATTCCGCGCACGGGAGATTGTCGGATTTGGCTGCTGCGGAAAAGTGATTCGGCGCGGAGGTTGAACTTTCGTAAGCTATCAACTTGTCCGCTGAGCAGGCGCTCTTCGGGTTTGGAAAATGAAATGGTGTCGGAAAGCTCGCCTTCGATCACCGCACGGTCACCGGCGTGATAGGTGAGGATGCCGTTTTCCTCGGTGACTTCGTCGATTGTGATGGAGTCATCGACATCGATGAGGACGACATCGCCCTTCTTGAAGCGAACCCGTAGAATAGGGGCTGAGTCGAGCGAGTAGATTCGCTTCTCCTTCACCGCGGTGAAGAGAATGGTGGCCTTTCCTGATTCTTCTTCGAGGAGGACTCCCAGGCCCATCTCAGGTTCGGTTTTACTAATCCATCGTTGACCGGGCGTGAAAAGAACTGCAGGCACGCGTGTGGATAGAGGAGAGAGGAGTGAATGTCGAGGAAGTCGGTAAGGGAAGTGGTCCTCCGCTCTGACCTAGGCTACGCTAGATCCTCATCTTTGGGGATGAGAACTTAGATTTCATCTGCTAGAAGAAGCACTGGTATCTAGTGCCAGAATCATTTCCACATCTCAGGGTCGATCTGATCAAATACCTTCATGTTCTCTTCCCACTCCGCACCAAATTCATCGACACGCCTTTCTCGGCAGCATCAGCCTTTGCCTTTTCCCCCCACGCTTCTGGCGCGTAAAATTTAGCGATATATTGTTTGAAGAAACTATCGAAAATGATCAGTCCTCGTAGGTTGTTACCAATTATGTCCAGATCGGCACTGGTTGACGCGGATAGTGTGGTTACCAAAAAATAGCCCTGATTACAAATAATCAAGGAGATGGCTTAATGGGCTGCCGATTTTTCGGCAGCTGAGAATGAGGTTTATTCCTCCATCGATTTAAGATGCTGGAGCGGGCAGTGTGAGATCTATTTTTTCTCTGACGCGGTCATGAGCCAGGCGTCGAGCTTTGGGACATCAGCTAGAAGTTGGAGCGCGACCAAGTGGTGCCCGAGCGGATAGGTCCAGCGTTCGGGGTAGCCGAGTGCTTGGTAGAGTTCTGTGAAATGGTCCGCAGGGATGATGCAATCCAGAGTGCCGTGAATGAAGAGCAGGCGTTCATCGGAGAGGTGGGAGGCGATCCTGCCGGAGTGCAGCTCGGTGAGGCGGGACGCTTTTCGGAAATACTGGCGGTATTCCTTTTCGCTGGGGATTCGGCTGACACTTTTAGGCGCATGAGATCGGACCCATTCGATCCAGTCCATCGCGCCTTGGAAGACGTCGGCGGCGTCCCGCTCGTAGGCATCGAGAAGATTGGTCCCGGCGCTGACAAAGACGATGGCATCCCAGCCGGGAGTCTGGAGAGCGACGGCAGGGGTGGCGAAGGAGCCTGCGCTGGTGCCGATCAGGATTCGTTTTTTAGAGAGCCAGTCAGGGCGGGTTTGGGAAAGATATGCAAGGGCGCAACGAGTTGCGTAGGCTTGCTCGACGTAGTGAAGGTCCATCTGACCGGCGAGGAAGCGAGCGGCCGATTCGGGTTTTTCTTTTTTTGTGGCAAAGGCGGGAAGGCGACTGCGGTAGAAGCTATCGGATGGGAGTCCAACGAGGACGTTCCAGCCATGGTTTTGGAGACGTTTCACAATCAAGCGTTCCACCTTCGAGAGCATCATGATGGAGGTTTGATAGTGAATCATCCCTTTACTCCCGGGAGTGGTGGCGGGGAACGTTTTGAAAAAAGTGCTACGGAAGGGAAAGGCGCTGAAGAACCAGAAGGCGTTGTTCGGGCCGTGGAGTTTGTTGAATCTCGATTTGTAGGGGCTTTTCCCAGCGAGCATCGAAGTGGGGAAAAACTGCATATTGAGGGGCACGATGCCGTCGGGTGCCTCGTCTCCTCGTTTGGAGACGATCATGAATTCTTCGCCACCGTCTTTGTCCGGGCCGTATGTGGTGACGGGTCCAGCAGGGGTGTGACGAGTCTCAGGGAAGTTAGGGGACCTCTTTTCTTTTTTGCTCTCAGCGAGAGCGATGGGGTTCCATGAGGGCCAGTTTAGAGAGGCCTTGGGAAGATTAGGAGCTGGGCTCGGTAGGTCGATGTGAGCGATGCAGGAGCACAGGAAGAGGAGTGGAACGAGGAGGAGCCGCACGGTGTGTGTGGAAGGTTCCATTCTTTGTTCCGATTTTCAAATGCGGAATAGTGGTGATCGGCGACGCTAGCGGCCACGTTATTACGCTAGGAGCTCTGGGATGACTTTCCCTCCGAATTGGGAGAGTTGTTTGTAACGGCCTCCGTGGAAGTAGGTGAGCTTGTTGTCATCGAGTCCGAGGAGGTGAAGGAGAGTGCAGTGGAAGTCGCGGATGGGGTGGACGACATCGACGGCTTGGGCTCCGATATCGTCAGTGGCTCCGACGACGCCGGACTTGGTTCCGCCTCCGGCCATGAGCATGGTCATGGCGTCGGCATTGTGGCCACGGCCGATGGAGTAGACTCCGCCGCGCTTGTTATTGTCCGGCGTGCGGCCGAATTCGCCACTCCAGATGACGAGGGTGTCATCGAGCATGCCGCGCTGCTTGAGATCGCGAATAAGGGCGGCGATTGGTTTGTCGACGGCTTTGATCCGTGAACTGTGACCGCGCTCGAGGTAGTCGTGACTGTCCCAGCCACCGGCGAAGATTTGTACGAAGCGGACTCCTTTTTCGACAAGGCGACGGGCCATAAGGCACTGGCGGCCGAAGTCGTGGGTTTCCTTTTGGTCCATGCCATACATTTCACGGACGCTCTGAGGTTCTCCATCAAGATCAACGACATCGGGCACTTCCATCTGCATACGGTAAGCAAGTTCGTAGGACTCCATGCGCGCGGCGAGGTCGGCGTGCTGGGGATTGTTTCGAGCGTGTTCGTCGTTGAGCTTGGCGAGCGCATCGAGTGCAGCGCGCTGGTGGTCGCGGGACTTGTAAGGTTGTGATTCAAGATCGAGAAGAGGGGAGCCAGTTGGGCGGAGAGTGGTGCCCTGGTAGAAGGCGGGGAGGAAGCCATTGGACCAGTTTTTGGAACCACCTTGAGGGAGCGCCATTTCAGTCATGACGACGTAGCCGGGGAGGTTTTGGTTTTCAGAACCGAGGCCGTAAGTGGCCCATGCGCCGAGAGCTGGATCAGCACCGAGGCGGCTGCCGGTGTTCATGTGGAAGAGCGCCTCGGGGTGGTTGAGGGACTCGGCTTGGCAGCCGCGGTAGTTGCAGAGTTCATTCGCAACGTAGGGATCGGCGAGGTGTTCCCACTGGTCGCACATTTCGATTCCGTTATCTCCTACGGTGTGGAAGTTGAAGGGGGAGCCGACGTAGAATTGGAAACTTCCGGCGGCGAGCCCGCGGTCGTTTTTAGATTCTGTTTTGTGAAGCTCGGTGAGCTTTGGCTTAGGATCAAAGGTGTCCATGTGGCTGGGGCCACCTTCCATGAAGAGCATGATGACGGCTTTAGCCTTGGGCTCACCAGTAGCTGGCTTGGGTGCCATGGGCGCGGCTTCTTTTGCGAGAAGGTCGGTCATCGCAATGGAGCCCATGGAGGCGCCGAGTCCGTAGAGGAACTCGCGACGCGAATGCGCATCGGAGAAGGGGCGGGAGCAGATGGGAGATTTCATGATGAGGAAGTTTTACAGTAAACAGTTTACAGTTGGCAGTGTGAGAATCGAGGTCAAATGGCCCAACAGGTTTAGTAAGAATAGACGAATTCGTGGGAGTTGAAGAGGAGGAGGCAGAAGTCGGCTAGGGCACGTGTTTCTGGTGTGGCGTCGGCGGCTTGGGTGTCGGGGAGGTAGTCCTCGAAGATGGGGAGAATTTCCTGATACTCGAAGGGCTGGCCGCTGAATTCCTCGACGAGGGAGCGGGTGATTTCGGTAGGATACTGACGCTTCTCGGGAGTTTGATCGGCGTGATAGTCTTTCATTTCAGTGACGTAAGCGACCATTTGCTCGAGCTCTTTGTCTGTGGCATTCCGACTGAAAGTGAGGTGGAAGGCTCGTTGGATTCTCTTCGGCAAAGTGCCGGCTTCTTTTTCAAGACGAAGGGCGAAGGCGATGGAACGAGCGGTGACGAGGTCGCTGTTCATTAAGGTGAATGCCTGTGGCGAAACTGAGGCGGCGTCGCGGGCTTCGCACGAATCGTTCGGGTTCGGCTGGTTGAAGGTTTCCAAGAATGGATCAGCGAGACCACGGACGCGGTATGCGTAGATGGAGCGACGGTTTCGTTCCTCCGGAGTGCGAGAAGGGAGGTAGGTTGGCGCGATGGAGAACTGAATCATGCGTGGCTGAAGGGCGACTTCCATGTTCATCTCAGGGCGAATGGGGAGACCACCGCCATTTGGATTTAGTTCTCCAGTGATGTGAAGCATGCCATCGCGGAGTTCTTCGGCGGTGAGGCGTCGGTTCGGGAAGTAGGCTAGGAGTGAATTGGTAGGGTCTCTTTCGGCAAGGTTGTAGCGGTCTGGGTGAATGCCAGATTGCTGGTAGGTGCCGGATTGCATGATTATTTTATGGAGACGCTTCATTTTCCAGCCGTTCTCGACGAAGTCAGAAGCGAGCCAATCGAGGAGTTCGGGGTGGGTTGGTTTGGCTCCTTTGACGCCAAAGTTATTCGGGTTTCCGGCGAGGGGTTTACCGAAATGATATTGCCACACGCGGTTCACGATGGAGCGAGCGGTGAGTGGATTTTTTGGGTGAGCGATCCACTTCGCGAGAGCGAGGCGTCGGCCGTTGACGTCTTCGGAAATCTGATAAGCGTCTTCGGCTGAGGCATCCTCAGTTGGAATAGCGAGGGCGCTAAGAACTCCGGGGGTAACCTTCTCTCCTTGGGCTTCGAGAGCTCCTCCGGTGAGGATGAAGGACTTGGGCTTTTTAGGAGTTTTGTCCTTTTCGTTGATCCGGAGTTTGCGTGCGTTGAGGAAGCCGGGCTCGCTGCCATTGTAAACGGATTGGGCCATGGGCTCGAAGCGCTCGAGGCGGCGTTTCCAAATCCAGGCGTCTTGTTCGCGGACTTTGAGTTGGCCTTTTTCTGTCTCATCGAGTCCGGCGTGACGTGGTGGTTTTTCTTCTTCGGGGTCGTTATTTCGAGCCTTCAGAGCTTTATATTCACGGTCGTTTTCGGTATACCACTTCTTGGCGGTGTCTTCGACTTTGGTCTGGAGCCGTGTGGCTTCGTCGTTGGCGAATTTGTAGAGACGTTCGACCTGAGCTTTCTCGGTATCGAAGCGCTCTTGGCTTTCCTTTGAGGTGAATGAGGCGTGGCGCTCGGCGAGTTGGGTGCCGGCGAAGACGGAATACATGCGGTAGTAGTCCTTGGTAGGAAGGGGGTCGAACTTGTGATCGTGGCACTTGAAGCAGCGCATGGTAGTGGAGAGGAAGGTCTGGCCGACGGCATTGACGACGTCATCGAGATACTGCTGTCGGGCCTCCGGGACTTTCACCATGGCAGGGTCCCAAGGGCCCATGCGGAGGAAGGAGGAGGCGACGACTTGTTCGCTTTCTTTTTCGCTGTAGCTTCCGTTTTTACGGAGTTTTTCGTAATTCGCGTCATCGGCGACACGGGTGCGGAGGGATTCGTCGGCGAGTTCGTCTCCGGCGATTTGTTCCATCACGAATTTGTTGTAGGGTTTATCGTCGTTGAAGGAACGAATGACGTAGTCGCGGTAGCGCCACATGTTGGAGCGCTCGTAGTCATTGGATAGTCCGCCAGTGTCGGAGTAGCGGGCGACGTCGAGCCAGTGTTGGCCCCAGCGCTCGCCGTAGTGAGGAGAGTCGAGGAGGCGGGTGATGAGTTCGGACCAAGCGGCGTCGAAATCTTTAGCTGCGGCGGTGTTGAAGTGGTGAACCTCGGTGGGAGTGGGTGGGAGTCCGGTGAGGTCGTAGCTGGCGCGGCGGATGAGGGTGCGGAAGTCGGCTTGTGGGGCGGGCTTTTGCTTTGCTTCGGTGAGCTGCTCGCCAACGAAGTGATCGATGGTTCCTTCAGCTGGAGCTTCGGGCTTTTCGAGAGGGAGGAAGGCCCAGATGTCTTCGGGCTGATAACGGCGATAGGTCCAGTCATCGTTGAGGCCGCCGGAGTGGTCGACGATCATTCCTTCATCGGTCACTTTTTTGGTGCGCTCGGCGAGGCGGACTTGTTTTTGGACTTCGTCAGAGGGCCATGGGGCGCCGTTGTTGATCCAAGTTTCGATGTGGGCGATCTGCTCGAGATTAAGACGATCGTTTTCCTTGGGGGGCATTTCGTATTCGTCGTCTTCCCACTTGATAACGGTCATGAGGAAGGACTTGGAGGCGTCGCCAGGGACGAGGAGGTCGTCGATGGTTTCGCCTCCTTTGAGGTAGCCTTCACGGGAAAGGAGGTTTAATTCGGCATCAATGTCCTCTGGATCTTCGCCGTGACAGGCGGCGCATTTTGAGGAAAGAATGGGAAGCGCGTGAAGGGTCGCGTGCTCGTCAGGAGTGAGTGCAACAGAGAGGTTTGCGATAAGGAGGAAGGGAAGAATACGTTTCATATTCGGAAGATTAGATCGCCTTTTTAGGGCTTTTAACTTGTGGTGTCTGGTTACCTAGGGCGATGTCCTGGGCTACGCTAGTTTGGCTCTTTGGGGCGCGGAATGAGAGGCCGAGGAGGAGGAATTCATGGTTTTCCGGATTGGTAGAGGGATTGGACTTCAGTAGGGCTGAGGACGGTAGAGAAAATAGAGAATTCGTCGAGGCGGCCGTTGAGGTTTCGGATGGCGAACTCGGGATCGTTTTTGGTGGGGAGGCCCCAGTTTCCGATCTGTGCGTTCCCGATACGGATGGCTGGGACGGCTTTGTCAACGGGGGCTTGCTCGCTGCTGATTTCTTCACCATTTAAATAATGGACGGCGGTGCGAGAGGGCGCGTCAAAGGTGGTGACGAGGTGGAGCCACTGCTGGCTGGAGGCGTGATTCCAGACTGGTGGAGAGAGGTTGATGTGGTGGAGCTTTGTCTCGTCGAGTCGGACGGAGAAGAAGAGCTGCCCTTCGGAAGTGAGCTGCCAGTGGGGTTTGCCTTCTTCGTAGTTATCGGTGAGGAAGAGGGCGTTGAATTGGCGGTCGAGTGAGTCGATGCGAGCCCAGGTGGCGAAGGTGATTTGCTGATATTCGCCGGGGATGGTGACGCGGACACGGGAGCCGTTTGGCGAGAAATCGAGGGCGTCTTTTCCTGGCCAGCGGCCGGTGACCTTTTCCGCAGCTACGATGGAGCCGGGGGAGATGTTGCTTTGAGTCGGCTGAAGTTGGCGGTTCCAGAGTCCTTGCTGATCGAAGGGGAAGTGAGCGACGAGATTTTGATGCTCGGATTGAGCGCGCCATTCGTTGAGGCGTTTTCCTTGGCGAGTTGCGAGCTGCGCGGCGAGTTGGTTAGGGCTGGTGAAGCGAGTCGGCTCGGCGGAGATTTTAGCAGGAGCGGCGTCGGAAAGACGAAGTCCGGTTCCTCCGGTGAGGAGAGTTTCGATGTCATCTTTAGGATGCCATTCGACTTCGCCATCGATGACGTGGAGCTCACATTTTTCAGAATCGAGATCGAGGGCGAACTCGGTGCCAAGATCGAGCGCGGTGCCTCGTGGCGTGTGAATTTGGAAGCCGATGGCGTGTGGAGGCACGTGTGCGCGGAGCTTTCCCCGCGTGAGATACATTTCCTCGGAGGAAAGGATTTCGAATTCGGCATCTCCTTCCACTACGAGCGAAACTCCGCTGAGAAACTCGATTTGAACGAGGCCAGATTCGAGTGAAAAGGAGTCTGCGGAAAGGAAGTCGCCTTGGTTGGGGGCATTCGAGTCAGTCCACTGGGCATCGACGACGCGAGTGAGGACGGCGAAGCCAGTGTCGTGAATTTCTTGAGCGGCAACTTCGGGTTGATTAATCGGGGTCAGGATGGTTGGGCGAGTGACGAACTGATAGATGCCTAAGACAATTGCCGCTGCGGCTGCGAATTTCCAAGGGGAAATGAACGAGTTGTTGTGATCGATCCGGTTGTCGGTGATCGCGGTGACTTTACTGGTCGATTTGCTGGAAAGAGTGCCCGATTGAAAGCCATCGCTGAGCGCCTGATGAAGCGAGGCTATTTTAGCGAAGCGTTCTGGCGCTCCAGTTTCTTCTTTGAGACGCGCGTTTAGCTCAGCGCTTTCGGGCCCTGAAAGGGTGTCGTCGAGATGCCGATGGATCAGCTCTTCAGTGGAAAGGTTCATCGTGAGGGGCTGGGGGAATAGTCAATGCAGGTGCGGAGCTGCTCGCGGAGGCGTTGCAGCGCTTTCGCGACGGTGTTGGGGCTGATGCCCATTTTTTGAGAAATGGCAGCCGGCTTGAGGTCGTGGCTGTACCGATATTCGAAAATCTGGCGGGCTCGGCCTTCGAGTTGCTCGATGCAGAACTCGAGTTTGGAAAGGCGGTCGTTTTCTTCCGGCTGCATTCCTGAAAAGGCGTGGACGAGATTGTCTAAGGCGTCGTCATCGAAGAGATGCGGGTCTTTCGACTTTCTACGGAGATAGAGGCGGATTTGATTGCGAGCGACGCCAATCACCCAAGCGGCGAAAGGGCGCTCGGGATCGTAGCGCTCGAAGGCGCTCATCGCGGCGACGGCGGTGTCTTGGAGGACGTCGTCGCGGTCGCTGACGTCATGCACCATCGAGCCGACGAAAGCAGCCACCTTAGGCAATGTGCCGGTCCAAAGTCGGGTAAATTGGGCGCTCGAAGAGTCCATCGTTATTATCACTTAACAATAGGACCTCTTTAATGACCAAAAAAGTGCAAAAAAGAGCCGCCCGGTCTCCTAGAAGAAGATTCGGACGACTCCATTTTGTTGTGCGTGCAAGCGTTGAGCTTTATTCCATTTTTTGAAACGAAGGGGCATCTTCTTTGTGAAAAAGTTTCCCAACACGAAATCTTGTCTGTCGTCGATCCTCCTCCAAGATCTCTGGCATGCCCCATATTTTGGTCATTGGTGGAGGTCCTGCGGGACTGCGAGCTGCTGAGATTGCCTCAGAGAGCGGGGCAAAGGTGACCTTATGCGAGCAGAAGCGCTCGGTGGGGCGGAAGTTCCTCATTGCCGGAAAGGGTGGGCTCAATCTCACTCATTCTGAAGAGCTCGCTACCTTCGTCAAAAAATACCGGGGACCCGATCAACCCGAGGGTTTTTGGAAGGAAACAGTGGGGCGCTTTGACAACAAGATGATCCGAGGATGGGCTGCTCGCCTGGACGTGGGAACTTTCGTGCAGAAGTCGGGCCGGGTTTACCCGAAGTCGCTTAAAGCCGCGCCTTTGCTCCGTCGATGGGTCGAAAAATTGCGCGACCAAGGAGTTGAGCTTCGCATGAATCATCGGCTCGTTTCTCTTTCTCAAGAGAGCGCGGAGTTTGAAGCACCCGAGGGAACGGTGACGATCGAAGCGGATGCGATCATCCTTGCAATGGGAGGAGGCTCTTGGCCTCAGACCGGTTCCGATGGCGCGTGGATCGAAGTTTTGAAAGCAGCGGGCATTTCGGTGTCGTCCCTTTCTTCCGCGAACTGCGGTTGGGAAGTGGCATGGCCAGAGGAACTGGTTCCGCAGGTTGAAGCGCAACCTTTGAAAAATGTCATCCTCTCCTGTGCTGGCGAAGACGCTCGGGGAGAACTCATGCTTACTCGCTACGGGATGGAGGGAGGACCCATTTACAAGCTCGGGCCTGCGTTGCGGGAGATGGAGTCGCCGCTCATCCAGATCGATCTCAAACCCACCTTCACCGCTGAAAAACTTACCGCAAAAATGGAATCGGTAAAACGCAACTTCCTCGCGGAATCGGCCCAGCGATGGAAGCTCAGTGAGGTCGCGCGACTTCTGCTGGAGCACTTCCATGGACCCTTCGAGTCTGCCCGGCAACTCGCGGAAGCAGCCAAGGCGCTCACTATTCCGCTGACAAAATCCCGGCCCATCGAAGAGGCAATTTCATCCGCAGGTGGAGTCACTTGGTCGTCGCTCGACCTGGAGCTCATGTTGCGAGAGCTCCCCGGCGTCTTTGTTGCGGGAGAAATGATCGATTGGGAGGCTCCCACGGGTGGTTATCTTCTGCAGGGTTGCTTTGCTTCCGGGACTCTCGCTGCGGAGGCGGCTTTGAAATTCATCAAATTGCGATGATTTGTTGATTTTATTCCGTCATCACTTCCGTATGGTAAGGAGATGAATCAACCAAAAAGTGTTTCGCGCCGGAAAGTCCTCGGAAGCCTGGCCTCACTCGCCTCCATTTCCATTGTTCCCAGTCGTGTTCTGGGACTCAATGGGCAGACGCCTCCTTCTGAAGAACTGACACGCGGAATTCTGGGGTGCGGGGGAATCAGTAATTCGCATTTGAATATGCCGGGTCGAATTCTCGCTCTTTGCGATGTCGACTCCCAACGACTCCAGCAGCGGACCAAGCAGGCCATCCAGAAGGGGAACACGGACGCGCAAATGTATGACGATTTCCGTGAGGTGATTGCGCGCAATGACATCGATATCATTCACACCTGCACCCCGCCGCACTGGCACGCGCACATGGCGATCGCGGCGGCCAAAGCGGGCAAGCACGTATGGGGTGAGAAGCCCATGTCCCGCACGATTGGTGAAGGACAGGCCATGGTGAAGGCGATTCAAGAAGCTGACGTCAGGTTCCGTCTGAACACTTGGTTCCGTTTTAAGAGCACCTTCTATGGTTCAGGGGTCACTGCGCGACAGGTAAAAAAGGCGGTCGATGGAGGGTTACTCGGAGATGGCCCCCTTAAGGTCACTTTGAGCGGGGTGACGGGATTCAACTGGAAATTTAATTGGTCGGGTAAAACCGATCTTTCAGTGCAGCAAGTGCCTGATCACTTTGACTACGACACTTGGCTGGGACCAGCGCCTTACCGACCTTACCACGCCCACCGTACCCACGGAACCTTCCGCGGATATTGGGATTATGATGGTGGTGGACTCGGCGACATGGGTCAGCACTACCTTGACCCTGTTCAATACATCCTTGGAAAAGATCAAGAGCTTCCCGTGTCGGTGGAGGTCGATGCAGACCCTCAGGATGCCGATGCTGTCGGGAGCTTTCGACGGATCACTTACACCTACGCCGATGGAACGAGCATCGTTCTCGACGGAGAGAACAAGGACAAAGACGCGGCCTTCATCGAAGGCTCGGAAGGAAAGATCTTTAAAGGCTTTAAATCTGATGTGGCCGGCTTTGATGAAAAGATCAAGTCGCTCCCCGAGCCCGAAGCGCAAGTCACCGACTTCCATCAAGCGATTCGCGAGAAGAAGAAATTCGCACTCAATGAAGAGAACGGATTCCATTCATGCACGCTGATTAACCTTGGGAAGATTGCCCATCGCTTGAACCAAAACCTCAAGTTTGATCCGAAGGCGATTAAGTTTGTGGATAATCCGCTGGCTGACTCCCTCATCAATCAACCGGATCGCGACAAGTGGAAGTTGCCGGTTTAGGAGTGCCTCAAAAATAAAGTGACACTTTTATTCTTTCGCAACTCCTTAGAGATTGAATCCTGACCGATCTCCCCTGAGGCTCATGTAGTGAGATTGCTACTTAGTGCTTTGATGTTGATGCTCGTTTCCTGCGGGAATGATGAGGTGCTGCGCGTGCGCCAATTTCATCTGCAGGACACGGAGGTCAGCCGGGACTACTATCGCTCGAGCAAAGAAAATCGCTTTGTCCGTGGGGAGATCAACAAGCGCGTCTACGGATCGGTCTCAGCCAAGGAACGGGAAGCGAAAAAAGGACGTTATTACACTGTGTCGTGGGATACTCTTAAGGGTGCTTCTCCGATTAGGATCGTTTTTGAGTATCGCCAGGCCCGCAGTGGGGCTCGCGAGAAAAAACTGGAGGAAGCCTTGCCGCCTTCACGGCAAGGAAAGACTGAGTTTCAAATCATCGGTGAAGCCTACTTAAAAGGGGGAGATGTGGTCGCATGGCAGACCACCCTTTATGAGGGCGGGAAGCTTATGGCGGTCAAAAAATCCTACCTCTGGAACTAAACGAGATGAGCGATCTCTGGGTCAGTCCTTACGTCCTGGAATCGGCATCGCGACTGAATGCCGTTTCCAAGAGGCGGCAATTTTCGGGAGCCTTGATTCGAGAGGGAGCGGGATATGCCTGCATTCATTCTTGGCCGGAATTGGGTGATCCATCTTTGGCAGAATGTCTTGCTGACCTTCGCTCGAAGCAGGTGCTTCCCATGGTGAGACGAGCGATGGCCTGCGCGGAAGTCGATGGACTCGCGCGCTCGGAGGGACGATCCCTTTTTAACAATGTGGATGTTCCACCGAGTCACGCCACCTTGCCTGAGATGTCGGCTTTGCGTCTGGATGAGACCGTTGAAGCGGGCTTTAATATCGTGAAACTTAAGTCGCCGGATCTTGAATTGCTGCGCCAATTACTTGTTCGTTTTTCCACGCTGCGATTTCGAATTGATCTGAATGGGACCGGTCGCGCTGAGGAGTTGGTCGCGTTGTTTTTAAGGTGGTCGGAGGAGGAGAAAGCTCGTGTCGACTTTCTCGAAGACCCGATTTCTTTTCAGCCTGATCATTGGAAGGAACTTAAGGAATCTTTGGGCATTCCGCTCGCGAATGATCGAGAGGCCGCCGCGGATCTAGGGTCAGATGTTCTTATCCTAAAGCCAGCGGTGGATGATCTCTCGATGTTCATGAATCGTTCCGCGCGGATTGTCGTGACCAGCTATATGGATCATCCCTTGGGGCAGACTTTTGCCGCTTTCGAAGCAGCTCGTTTTAGAATCTCAGAGTGTTGCGGGCTTCAGACGCATGGGCTCTTTGAAAAGAATGCGTTCACTGAGGCTCTCGGACCGGTCGCGCCCTCCTTTTCGCCTCCGCCGGGCACGGGCCTCGGCTTTGATTCCCTGCTGGAAAAACTTCCCTGGAAGAAGCTCTAAAGCGCTTGCACAAATCCTCATCGGGGAGGATTGTTGGGAGTGATTCACTTGGATGATGTCTTGGATCCCGATTTTTGGGAGGATGAAGAACCGCTCGTGATGGATGGACATCCTGAGCTGGAGGCTTGGTCGGAGACGCAGGAGGAACTACGATCCCATCTTCTTTTCCGAACCTCGGGAAGTTCCGGGACGCTCAAATGGATCGCTCTTTCTAAATCGGCTCTTTGGTGGTCGGCTGAGCGGGTTGTTGAGCATCTGAAGATCACGAGCGATGACGTTCTCGTTCTTGCGCTTCCGGTGTATCACGTCGGGGGATTCGGGATTGTGGCCCGAGCACAGATTGCCACTTGTTGCTTTTTGGAATTTTGCGAGAGATGGGAGCCGAAGGCGTTTGCAGATTTTTGTCATCAGGAGGAAGTGACGATTGCTTCGCTTGTCCCAACCCAAGTTCGAGATCTGGTAGATGCTGAAGTTCCCTCGCCGCCCTCATTGCGCGCCCTGGTTGTCGGGGGAGGGGCGCTCGAATCCGAGTTGGCTGAAAAGGCGATTTCTTTGGGTTGGCCGGTTTTAGCGAGTTATGGAATGACGGAAGCCGCCTCTCAGATCGCGACCCAATGTGCCCCGGGTGAATCAGGCCTTCCTCTTATCGATGGCTGGGAGGCTCGGATGGAGGGTGATCAGCTTGCCGTGAAAGGGGAAGGGCTTTTGAGTGCCATCGTGACCGTGGGAAAGGATGGCTTTCAAATTCACGACCCCAAGGTGGAGGGATGGTTTCTGACGTCGGATTTGGTCGATCTTCAGGGCCGTTCGCTGAAGGTCTTGGGCCGGGCCGATCGCAAGGTGAAGATCTTAGGTGAACTCGTGGACCTTGCCGCGTTGGAGAAATTTTGGTCTCAGAAGACGGGCGGGGAGGTCGCCATTATTGCTCGGGCGGATGAGCGTCGGGGGAAAACCCTTCATTTGTTTTACGAAGGTGATGATTCTGAAGTTGAGGCTTGGAATTCAAGCTTTCCGGGTCCGGAGCGACTCCGTGATTGGACTTTGTTGGCACAGCTTCCGTATACAAAACTTGGAAAAATCAATCGCTTAATGCTGAGCGAGTTCAGCCGTGATTAGGGTTGCTTTTCCCTTGCAAACCTACATTTTCAATTAAGCTAAACCATTAGAATTTTTTTCTGTTAAAGAGAATATCCTACCTCCCTCCCCATGAGTAAATCCGCTGATCCTATCCAAGATTCTAAAACAGAGATGCGCCTCACCTCTGAACAACTGGAGCGCTTTGGGTTGAAAACTCCTCGGGCAACCGGAAAGCACTACGTTTTGGATACCAACGTTTTGCTTCACGATCCGGCTTGTTTAAATCGTTTCCAAGATAACCACATCTGCATTCCGGTAGATGTCCTTTCTGAAATGGATCGCTTCAAGACAGAGCAGTCGGATCGCGGAGCCAATGCGAGAGCGGTCCATCGCGAGCTGACTGCGATTTTCGATAGCGATCACAAAGTGACCGAGGGAGTTCCCACTGCGGGCGGAGGGACCATTCGGCTCGTCATTTATGACCCGAATATGTGCGTGGAAAACTCGGCGGACTTGCGTCAATTTCATCGGATTTTTCCAGATCGTGATCGCGTGGATCATCGTATTCTCGCCTGCACTTTATTACTTGGAGACTATATTGACCCTCCCGTGGTGCTGGTCACGAAGGATCTCAATATGCAGCTCAAAGCCCGAGCGGTTGGGATTTCCTGCGAAGATTATCTCAATGACAAAGTCGATCCTCAGGAAGCCGCTAAGAAGGAGATGGCGCGGCTTGAAGTTGACGCGAACGATCTCCAGCGCTTCGCAAGTTCCGGGGAACTGGAAGTGGAGACCGAGCGTCGGAGCGAGTTTCACACGAATCAGTATGTTCTGCTTCAGGTAGGTGAAAAACAGACGATGCCGGCGCGGCTTGCTCCTTCAGGAAAGTTTGTTCGCCTCGTCATTCCCGAGGTCCTGCGCATTCCGGATGGGAATCATCTCAAGCCGCTGAATTTGGGACAGAAATGTCTCATCGATGCGTTGCTCAATCCCGACATTTCTATCGTGACCTGCTATGGCCAAGCGGGAACCGGAAAGACCTTGGTAGCGCTTGCGGCAGGCCTTCATGGTACGTTCCAGCGAGACTACAATGGTCTCACTGTTTCGCGTCCGGTGGTCGCGATGGGAGAGCAACTTGGTTTCCTTCCCGGATCTCTTGAGGAAAAAATGCGTCCCTGGCTTCAGCCGATTTATGACGCCCTCGAATTTTTGATGGTTCCCGAAACCTCACAGGGACCGCGACGTAAGCGCGCCAACAAGACGGAGGAGCAGGAGAACAAGAAGCCCTATGATGATCTCGTTGCCCAAGGAGTGATTGAAGTGGAGGCTCTTGCTTATATTAGAGGCCGCTCCATTCCTAAGCGTTTCTTTATTTTGGATGAAGCACAGCAGCTCACTCCGCGTGAGGCCAAAACGGTGGTGACCCGCATGTCGAAGGGGTCCAAGCTCGTAATGGTGGGGGATCCCGCCCAGATTGATCACCCTTATGTCGATAGCCGAAGCAACGGATTGGTCTTCACGCGGCAAAAAATGCGTGGCCAAGCCTTTGCGGCTCATGTCACACTCTCGCGGGGTGAACGCAGTGAACTCGCCGAAGCGGGAGCCCACCTGATGTAAGGTTTTCTCCGCTATCAACGTCATTCTTATTATGAAAATCGCCACTCTTGCTTGCTCCCTCCTTTTGGTGGGCTGTGGTGCCGAGAACTTGGAACCGATCCCACCGAGATGGGGGCCCGCTGTGACTCAAGAATTGAATGCCTTGGGATTTGGGAATTGGATCGTGGTGGCGGAGGCGTCCTTTCCGGTGCACTCGGGGCGCGGAGTGCGGACGGTGAGCCTTGATGCGGAGATCCCTGAAGTCGTGGATTATATCGTTGATAGCTACGACAACGCCGAAAATGTCACGCCCACTTTTAGCACCGCGCGCGAGCTGCCATTTGTGCAGAACGACCGTGCGCCTGGAATCGATTTCTTCCGAAAGAGGCTCAAAACCTCTCTTCACGGGCATCAAGTCCACGAGATGGAAAATCGATCTCTGACTCTTCTTGCCCAGAGCAGTTCCAAAAAGTTCGCCATTTTGGTGATCAAGACGAAGACTGCGCTGCCTTACTCAAATGTTTTCATCGAACTCGACACCGGCTACTGGGATCACGAGTCCGAAGATGCGCTGCGAGCTGCGATGCGCAAGAAAGCGGAGATGAACCCAATTGATACCCCGTAATGAAACGAAGTCCTGAGGAAATAGATCGTGAACGCGAAGAGGCCTGGGTTGGTGATGCTGTGCTGGCTCTTTTTGTGCGCGAGTGGCTCCTTCGGGAAAAGGGGAAGATCGATGGCGAAGCTTTCATTCGCTTCACCGCCAACGATTTTCTTCGGATCGTAGGTAACCCAACTGCAGTTGAAGCTGAGATCGGGCAGGTTTATGCCAAAGACGGTTTACAAGCGGGATTCGATCACATCGAGTCCCTGCTCCTCCCTCTCTTCATTCAGCGGGAAAAGGTAAGAGCCCGCCAGGGGGCTCGACGATAAGAGCCCGATTTCAGCGTCCGCTTTCGGAGGTCAACTGGACGAGGATCTGCATCGTCAGCCTTCCCGCCTGCGCAAGTGCTTCGGCGGAAATCTGCTCCAATGTGTCGTCTTTGGTATGCCAGTAGGGCATTTTGTTGAAGTCACCGATGAGGTGGAGCGTGGCCAGATTTCCCCGGGTGAGAAGCGGAAGGTGGTCATCGATGATGGGACTGGGAGCCATCTGGATGTCTTTGGGCGTAAACTTTAGTTTGTTGGCGGCATTAATTGCCTGGGTGCGAAGAGACTTGGTTGAATCGAGTCCAATCAAGAGGGGAACGCTCATGTCTCCCACCAGATCGAGAACAATACCGGCTTCTGGTTGGCTTGTTCTTCGATTGAGCTCAGCTGCGTAGTAGCGACTGCCGTAGAGGCCATCACGCTTGGGGTCGATGTTGGTCAGAAAGGCTTCTTCACCATCGAAGAAGACAAGTTCGATCTGTCCTGCTGCTTCCGGTGCTTGCGAGAGAGCCCGGGCCATTTCGACGAGAACTCCGGTTGAGGAACCACTATCGTTGACGCCTAAGAAAGTGATCGAATGGAAGCGTTTGGTGTCCAAGTGGGATCCAAGAACAAAGGGGACTGATGAATTCCAATCGACTTCCTTTTCTGGAGAAAAGCGGGCGATGAGATTGGTGAATTTCACCTGACCCACCGGGGTGACGGCTGAGAATTTTTGTTGGTGAGTTTTCCAGCCGAGGGCTCCCAGTGTTTTTTCGAGATGCACGAGACTCTTTCGGTATCCTTCTGACTCAGGGGGGCGGGGGCCAAAGCTGGTGAGGGTTTTGATTTCCTCGAGGGATTTTTCGCCCGAAAATTCGTCAATCAGATTTTGAGGAATCGAAACTGTTTGGACAACGATCCTGTTCTTGGAATCCTCAGGTGCTTCTTCGAGCTTTCCGCAGCCCACCAAGGCCACGGCGATGAATAAAAGGGGGGATTTCATTCCTAGACTTCATCTTGAAGACCAAGAAGAAGCAAGACCCGATGGAGGTCATCGTCTCCATAATATTCGAGCTCGATCTTTCCCTTCTTCTCCCCGTGCTGAATGTGGACGTGGGTTGAGAAACGCGCACGTAATCTGTTCTGAAGAGCGATGAGATGAGGGTCGCGGAGTTCTTCCGGTCCCATCTTTTTCTTATTGGAGGACTTCTTTTCCGGAGCATTGAATTCCTGAACAAACTTCTCGGTGGCCCGCACCGTCATGGACTTCTTCAGAATATGCTCGGCGGCAGCGATCTGCTCTTTCCCATCCTTGATTCCCAGGATGGCTTTGGCATGGCCCACCGTGAGGAGGCCGTCGGCGACATGACGTTGGATAGGATCTTGAAGATCGAGAAGGCGCATGGCATTCGCGACACTGGCGCGTGATTTACCAACTCGCTTGGCGATCTCATCCTGTTTCATTGAAAAATCTTTCGCCAACTTGACATAGCCGGCAGCTTCTTCGATGGCATTGAGGTCCTGGCGCTGCAGGTTCTCGATGAGAGCCATCTCGAGGACTTCTTTATCGGTCGCTTCCCGCTCGATAACGGGAACGGTTTTTAGTCCGAGAGCTTGGGAGGCACGCCAACGTCGTTCGCCCGCAATCAGTTCGAGCTTGCCGTTAACGCGACGGGTGATGAGCGGTTGGATGATGCCGAGCTCCCTGATTGACTGCATCAGCTCGTCGAGTTGACCTTCTGCAAATCGTTTCCGAGGCTGCAGGGGAGAGGGGGTGACCTCGTCGAGATCGACCTTCTGCACCCGCTCGCCGGGCCGGAGGTCCACTTTGTTACCGGAATCCGATGTGGATCCTGTCCCTTTAATGAGGGCTCCTAATCCTTTTCCCAATGCCTGTTTCGCCATAGATCTTAATTTGGTAATCAAAGGACTGGGAAAATGCAAAGCCCGATTGCGTCATTAATCATTCGAAATGATCAAGAGCTCGGTGAGCTTGACGGAAAGGCCTGCAAGGGCCATAGAAAGGGCATGAAAGTGGCACTTTTTCTCCTTTTTTCTTGCTCCTTGGGCTTTTCCCAGCAGGGCGGAGCGGTCATGCCGCCCCGACAACCCGCTCCGGAAGTGATTCTCATTGAGGCTCAAAAGGCGACCCAAGCTCTCATCAATCAAGTGGTCAGAGGTGACACCGATGCGGCCTTCAAGCACATGAATCCCGAGTGGAAAAAAATCGAGGCGCGCAAGAATGGCGGAGTGGTGAAACTGGAGAGGAAAATCAAGCAAGGCTTCGCCGAGCTGCAGGCCAAGGGAATTACCCTGACCGCGGCGAAAACAAAGCATCCAAACATCGCCTTCGAGGTCGATTACGGTCATATCAAGAAGAGGGTCAATGGGGAGCTTCAAGCGGTGGGGCAGGAGTATAAGCAATGGATGGTTATGGTCCCGACTGTGAGCCACGCCACCGCAGTAGATCGCAATGTGCGCCCGCCCGAGATGCACAATGTTCTTCTAAACGGCTTTCAAATTGCTCTTTGTAAAAAAGAAACCAATGACTGGACGTTCATCGATGGAGCGCACATTACGGCAGCGCAATTACGCCAACTTTTTCCCTTTCTCCCGAAGAAGGACGAAGATCTTCATTTTCCCAACAGGGGAGGGAGACTCCTCGAAAAATAGAAAGGACGCGGTATGAGAGGTTTCACCCCGAAGGTCAGCAAGAAGAAGGGTTGCTAAACATTTTTTTCCTGTGGGTAAAAAGAACAAGAAGACGCCAAAGAAGAAGGCCCTCACTCCGGAGGAAGATGCGAAGCGCATTGCGAAGCTGACCAAGCGGGGGCAGAGCGAATGCGTCGAAGTTCGCGGCTCCGTGATTCACGGACGTGGGGTTTACGCCACTCGTGATACCGAGCCGGAAGAGCACGTCATCGAGTATGTCGGCAACTTTATTGATAAGGAAGAATCCGAGCGGCGAGCGTGGGCTCTTTTTGCAGAATCGGAGAAATCGGGAGGTGCCGCCGTTTATATTTTTAACGTTTCCAAGAAGTGGGATCTCGATGGCGATGTGGAGTGGAATCCCGCTCGGCTGATCAATCACTCTTGCGATCCAAACTGCGAGGCGACCCAGGTGAAAAAGCGGATCTATATCAGCGCGACCCGTCCGATTAAGAAGGACGAGGAAATCACCTTCGATTACGGCTTTCCTGCCGATTCCTACGCTGATCATCCCTGCCTGTGTGGATCTCCGAAGTGCCTCGGCTACATTGTCGGAAAGGATTACCTAAAGAAGTTCCGCAAACTTCAGAAAAAGGCAAAGAAGGCCGCTGCAGAAGCGCTTGAAGGATAAACAATGATTGAATCTCCTGTCGCTCTAGGCATGACACATCTACCCATTCGCATGCGCACACTCATTGCTTCCCTCTCACTTTCATTGACGGTTCCGCTTTTCGCGGGAACTGCCACCCAGGCCCGAAACTTAACTCGTGCTTACGAACAATCCTTCCAGAACTGGGTGACGCAGGTCCAGGGTGCCGAGGGGGGCGACGCACAAGGAGCCGCTTGGGCGGCCCGTCCCAACCCCGATGAGACGGGGCGGAGGCTTTGGAGCGAGATTCGGAACAATCTCAACGAATCGTGGTCCCTCGATTATGCCGCATGGCTCTACGAAAATGCTCCTGCGAGCTTGGCTCAACGCCGGGCCGGTGAAGTTGCGCCAGCGATGAAAATCTTAAAGGCGGTCGATCGGTTTCATGTCGGGAGTCCTCGCGTTGCCTATCTCGCGGTGAGTCTTTCGAATATTCCCAACCACAAGAATTTGGCGGTTCTCGAAAAGATCGAGGCTCAGAACCCCGATCCCAGGGTGCAGGGTGCGGCTGCTCTTGGTCAGGCGATTAGTCTGAGAATGTTGGGGGGCGACTGGAAAGTGATCCGGAAGCGTCAGGAAAAGCTGAAGAAGGCCATCATTCAGGGAAATGATCTCCCGGTAGGAAAGAATACTGTGATCGGCCTCGCCGAGGTGGAGATCTTTATCATGAACCATCTCAATGTGGGATCAGAGGCACTCGATTTTAAAGGAGTCGATATCACGATGAAACCGTTTTCTCTTTCCGACTATCGCGGGAAGGTGGTCGTTCTCGCCTTTTGGCACACCTGGATGCCGGAAGCCGATCGTTCGATTGTGTTACTCCGCAATCTTCATAAGGAAGTTCAGGGAAAGAATGCGGTCGTGATCGGGGTCAATCAGGACCACCCCTTGACGCTTCGTAAAATGACGGCCGACGGGGCGACTCCATGGCGTAATTTTTCAGATTCAAACCGCTCGATTGCCAAAAAATATCATATCAAGGACTGGCCTAAGGTTTTTGTTTTGGATGTCGATGGGAAGATCAAGCACGTCGGTGCCCCCGATTCGTTCATGAATATCGCGGTGGACGCGCTCCTTGCGAATTGATCTGAAAAGTGGGCATCTCTTTTCAATGCGATATCTTTGGAGGATGAAAATTTGGGAAATGCGGTGGCTGGTAGTTTACCGAAAAATCTCACACCTTTCCCGAAAGAGAAAATTGGCTGAAAGCTCCTATGAAAGGATTTTCGTCCATTATCGGTAAAGGACTTCAAATGAAATCATCACATTTTGTTCATGGCTTTTGGGGCGCCGCTTGCGTGGCCTCGTTTGCGATTGGATCGCAGTTCTTTACGGACGATGATACGAGCTCTCGGGCGCCTGACCCTAAAGTCGGATCAGGGGCCTCGGGGCAATCGGTCCGGGTGTCGTCGCGACAGGATGTCGGATCTGGGACAAGTGAAGGAGGCGCTGGCGCGCGATCTGAAATCCGGACGGCAACGGGCGGAACGACCAAGCTGAGTGATGCAGGCCTTCTCGCCCTTGCGGAAGAATTTAAGAAAGGAAAGGGGCCGATTGAGAGGCGTCTGGCCTTTTCCAAGCTGCTTGAAAATCTCACAGCTGAAAATGCCAAGACCGTTCGGGAGCAACTCCTGCACCTTTCTGAGCGAAGCGACGAGTGGCGCGAGTTCCACTATGCTTGGGGAGCCCTCGCTGGAGATGTCGCCGTGTTGAACGGAAAAGAGACCAAAGAGCGCGATATGGCCTCGACTTTCGCGGGATGGGCCAGCTCTGATCCGGCAGCTGCGCTTGCTTGGTTCGATTCCTTGTCAGCCGAGGAGAGGGGAAATGGAAACGATTTAAAGTGGGGCGCGGTCTTTGGACTCGCCGATGCGGATCCTAATGCCGCGACGAATTTTGCGGTGTCACGTCTGGAAGGAGGCGACAAGGATGCCGGTAGGATGATGGATGTAATCGCGCGCAATGTGTTCCGCGCCGGCGATCCCGCTGAAGCCGCCCAATGGACCCAGGGACTTCCTGAAGGAGAAATTCAAGAAGCGGCCGTGCGCCGAGTCGCGGAAGAGTATGCCGAGGAAGATGCACCTGGTGCCGTTTCGTGGCTCAAAACTCTTCCTGATGGAAAGGCGCAGGAGCGTGGTTTGGACCGTGCCTTTTCTGAATGGGCGCGGGAAGATCCCGTTGCTGCGGCCACCGAGCTTAATACAATGACTCCATCGCCTGCGCGAGACTCGGCCATCAATGGCTATGTTTCCCGACTGGCTTGGGAAGATCCTCAAGCAGCCTTAGAATGGGCGGGATCAGTCAATGATCCGAAAGCCCGGGAACGTACGACTGTCGAAGCGGGCCGGGCCTTTTACCGGAGAGATCAGGAAGCGGCACAGCTGTGGCTCGCAAGTAGTGGACTTTCGGCAGAGGCCCAGAAAAGGGTTATGGATCGTGGACGGGGACGCTAAGCGCTAGTCCGCCCATTGATCGTGGGGTTCGATCGGTCGCAAGTTCTTCGCAATTTCGGAATCGACTTTGAGTATTAGCTCGCGGTCTTCCTTTTTCGCGAAAAGATAAAGAGCGTAGCCGCCATGTCCGCCGCCGCAGTATTTCCGGGCGATGTTGCCCTCAATTTCAGGCAGTGGGTCCATTTTTTCGGCAAGCTGGACCTGGTAGGAAAGCCCCACCGCTTTGGCGATGGTCTCGAGTGATTCTGAAATGACGCCTTCACGCGCGCAGGCTCCGGCCTTTTCAATGAGGTCGTAGTCGCGGTTGAAATCGACCGATCCCGGAGTGTCGTGTTGACTGCCGGTCCAGAGGAGAGCCATGTGGCCTTTGAGGAAAGAAGGGTCGCGCTTCAGGTCGAGTCGGGGTCTTGCACCGCTTTGCCAGACGCAGAGCCCGCTTTCACGAATGACGGCAGGGTCCTGCCAGCCAACGCCGAGATCGAGTTCGGCGGCTACCGGATCGCGGCCGTTGAGAAGAGCCCAAGCTCCGCTGCCTCCCAGACCTGCATTTTGTTCGTAGGGCCAATCAGCGAGGCTGACTTGAGGCGTGATGGCGCAGTTGACGATGAAGCCGCCGGGGCGCGAATGCTTCGGGACGTCGAGCCACCCGCCTGCGAAATCGACGCGGAGAGGAGCTTCCGAGGGCGCTTTTAAACCGGCCAGAATTCCACTAGTGGAAATCGGCTCAAAGCGAGGGGGAGATTTAGGAAGCCTCACGTAACGGCTTCCGAGTTCCTGACAGAGCGCGATTTTGAGATCGGCATACTGATCGTCTTCGGTCACCGCAAGAATGTCGGGTCGGAGCTCTCGAAAGATGGGCTCAAAGTCCAAGCCAGTCGTTTGGCCATCACCGGTGACCACCTGATCGACCATGGGAAAGGCACTGAGAAGAGCCATTTTGTGATCGTCTGGGAGGGAAGGTCGGCGATTTTTGTGCTGCCAGAGAATTTTTTCGTCGGCAAAGCACACCGTAAGGTGGTCGCCAAGGGCACGGGCTTCTTCAAAGAACTGTAAGTGGCCTGCATGGAGTAAATCGTAGCAACCGGAAACGAACACACGTATCATCAGGCAAATCGTGCTCATTTTCGACAAAATCCGACAGTGTTTTCTCGCTCATTTTGCCAAAAGTAGAAAGGATGCAGCGATAGAAAGTTATGCATTCATCCGGCATGCATGAAACACCTCTCAATTAAGCCCAGTATCCTTCCCGTGCTCTGTCGATTTATCCCTGCCCTCTTCGCGATTTCTCTGGCTCACGCGGTGCCGGAAAAAGTGACCTTTAATAAAGATATTCGGCCTATCTTGTCGGATAAATGCTTCGCCTGCCATGGATTCGACAAGAACACCCGGGAAGCCGAACTACGACTCGATACCGCAGAAGGTGCCGCTAGCGTCATCAAGCCCGGCGATCCTGACAAGAGCGAACTCTTCCAGCACATCACGGCACATGATCCCGATGAGATCATGCCTCCACCAGAAACGATCAAGAAACTCACGGATGCCGACCGCAACCTCATTCGCAAATGGATCGAGCAAGGAGCGGAGTATGAAAGTCACTGGGCCTACCTGAAACCCGTGCGCCATTCTTCCGATAAGAATGCCATTGATCATTTCATCACGAAGGAACTCAAGGAACAAGATCTCAAGGCCTCGCCCCCTGCAAAGAAGTGGCGCTTGGTGCGTCGTCTCTATCAGGATCTCATCGGTCTTCCTCCAACGACTCAGGAGATGGAAGAGGGATTGGAAATGGGGCATGCTCAGCTCGTTGATCACCTCCTGGCGTCGCCCCATTATGGAGAAAAGATGGCCATCCCTTGGCTCGACCTTGTCCGCTATGCCGACTCGGTGGGCTACCACGGCGACCAACTGGTGACAGTTTCACCCTACCGCGACTACGTCATTAATTCCTTCAACGCGAACAAGTCCTTCGAGGAATTCACGCGCGAGCAGATCGCAGGAGATCTTCTCCCCAACCCCACGGAGGAGCAGCTCATCGCATCGGGATACAACCGGCTCAACATGACCTCGGAAGAGGGCGGAGCGCAGGCCAAGGAATACCTCGCGAAGTACGCCGGCGACCGGGTCCGCACCACGTCCTCCGTCTGGCTTGGGGCGACCCTCGGCTGTGCGGAGTGCCACGATCATAAATTTGATCCCTATTTGACGAAGGATTTTTACACCATGGCGGCCTTCTTTGCGGATCTCGAAGAAAAGGGGGTCTACAGCGCGCGCACCCGACCTCCTCAGATTTTTCTCTACACCGATGAAGAAAAGGCGCGCTTCGCGGAGTTGGACAAAGCGATTCCCGAAAGCAAGGCCCGCATTCCCAAGGATGCTCCCAAAGAACATCCCGAACGTGCCGTTCTTAAGAAGCTCGAAGATGAAAAGAAGAAGGTCCACGGGGCAGCACTTAGCATGGTCATTTCCAAAGCGGTCAAGCCGCGCACCGTTCGGGTTCTTGCTCGTGGCAACTGGATGGACGATTCTGGCGAGATCGTGCTCCCTGCGATTCCCGAATTTCTGGGGAAGATTAATCTGCCAGAGGGAAAAGAACGCCTGACCCGGCTCGACTTGGCGAACTGGATTACCTCCCCGGAGAACCCGCTCACGGCGCGCACCTTTACCAATCGCTTGTGGAAGCAATTTTACGGCTCTGGAATCTCGGGAAATCTTGACGACTTGGGCAGCCAAGGCGACTGGCCGATGCATCCCGAACTCCTCGACTGGCTTGCGTTGGAGTTCGTCGAGAGCGGATGGGACATCAAGCAACTCGTGCGGACGATGGTGAACTCGGAGACTTACAAACAGAGCTCGTACCCGCGTTCCGAGCTTCGCGAAGTGGATCCTTACAATCAGCTTTTCGCACGACAGGCCCGTTTCCGACTCGATGCCGAACTCGTCCGCGACTCGGCGCTTTCGATCAGCGATCTTTTGGTTCGTGACGTCGGAGGCAAAAGCGTGCGCCCTTATCAGCCAGCGAAATACTATCAGCATCTCAATTTCCCGCGCCGGAATTATCAGGCATCGAAAGGAAACGATCAGTATCGCCGGGGCGTCTACACCCACTGGCAGCGCACTTTCCTGCATCCCATGATGAAGTCATTCGATGCTCCCTCGCGTGAGGAATGCGCGGCGGACCGACCTAGCTCGAACACGCCGCTGCAAGCGCTTGTTCTGCTCAATGATCCCACTTTCTTGGAAGCTGCCCGCGTCTTTTCCGAGCGTATCCTTTCTGAAGGAGGAGAGGATTTCCAAAGCCGTCTCACGTGGGCCTTTCAAGAAACGGTGTCCCGTAAGCCGAACGAGAACGAATCCAGCGAGATGAAGATACTTTACGAGAAACAGCGGGCCCGTTTCGAAAAGGATCCCGTGGCGGCCGCCGAATATCTCAAGAATGGCGACTCTCCCGTGAGCGCGAAAGATCCCATTGAATCCGCCACCTGGATGTCGCTCTCCCGCGTCCTCTTTAATCTCCACGAAATGATCGCCCGCTACTAGAGCCATGGACTACCAACGATTTCTTCTCGACCAAACACGCCGCCATTTCCTCAAGCGAAACACCAAGGGGATTGGCACACTGGCGCTGGCTTCACTTCTGAATCAAAATTCCCTCGGCTCTGAAGGGGCCAGCAATGCCTTGCCCATTCATATCCCGGCGAAATGCAAGCGCGTGATTTGGCTCTACATGGCCGGAGGTCCCTCGCATCTCGAATCGTTCGACTACAAACCGAAGCTTGCTGAGATGAACGGCAAGCCGATGCCGAAGTCGATCACCGAGGGACAGCAAATTGCCCAGCTTCAGAGCCAAGCGAACCAGCTGAAATGCTTCGGTCCCCAGCACAACTTTTCCCGTCATGGAAAAAGCGGGCAGATGATCAGCGATGTCTTTCCGCAGATCGGAGAGATCGCCGATGACATCTGCGTCGTCAAATCCCTCAATACTGAGCAAATCAACCACGACCCGGCGCACACCTTCATGAATACCGGGTCGATCATTCCTGGTCGCCCCAGCATGGGTTCATGGCTCACCTACGGCTTGGGTAGTGAAACGGAGAATCTCCCCGGCTTTGTCGTCCTCACGTCCGCGGGCGGAGGTCAGGGGCAACCGATCGCGGCGCGTCAGTGGAATAATGGTTTTCTTCCCGGCCGTTTTCAAGGGGTTGAGTTTCAGTCGTCGGGAGATCCGGTGCATTATATCAGTCGTCCTAAGGGCCTCTCCGACGCAGGACAAGAAGATGTCATTCGGGCCTCCCAGCGCATGAATGCCCTTGGGGATGAAGCGCTCGATGACCCGGAGATCGCCACCAAGATCAATCAATATGAAATGGCCTTCCGCATGCAGACAAGCGTGCCCGAGTTGGTCGATTTTTCCGATGAGCCCAAGCACATCCTCGACATGTATGGCACGGAGGGCGCCGATGGTTCTTTCGCGGCAAACTGCCTCATGGCCCGCCGCATGGCGGAGCGGGGAGTTCGTTTTATCCAGTGCTACCATCGCGGCTGGGATCACCACGGCGGATTGAAAAAAGGAATGGAGCAGACTGCCAAATTCGTGGACCAAGGATCGGCCGCACTGGTGAAAGATCTCAAACAGCGGGGCATGCTCGAAGACACCATGGTCATCTGGGCCGGTGAGTTCGGACGCACCCCCATGGCCCAAGGTTCGGGCCGCGACCACCATATCAAGGGCTTCTCAGGCTGGCTCGCCGGAGGCGGGATCAAACCGGGAATCAGCTATGGCGAAACCGACGACTTCGGCTACCACGCCGTGAAAGATATCGTCCACGTCCACGACCTTCACGCCACCATTCTCCATCAACTGGGCATCGATCACAAGAAGCTCACCTACCGCTTCCAGGGCCGCGATTTCCGCCTTACGGATGTTCATGGCAAATTGGTGAAGGGGATTATTTAGGCTTATCGAGATGCCGGCTAGTTTTTCTCGCCAAAATTATATTTGGTCTACGATGGGAAGGGTTCCTACACTAGGGAATTTTGAACCACAGATGAACAGGATCGACGCTGGTTGGGTCGGATGGAGTTACGGTCTTTCGGGGCGGTTGGCGGTGCAATTCATTCGAATGGGATGAAATTCTTAAATTGGAGATGAGGCCATAAGGCCTGATTGTGAAACTCAAGATCTCACCATTTCGAGAGAGGTTACATTGGCTGAGCAAGAGTGATTCTGCGTGGTTCCAAATTTTTTCTCAGAGCAACCCTCAAAGGCCCAAAGGGTCGGCATAACTCAGCCTAGGTCGAAGGCCTGGGTATTGGTTTCGTAAAGGTCGGGGGCAAGCCTTTGATGTTGAAACGAGTGCCGTATTCCCGCAGCCCGCTTCTTCTTCTGCTGCGATACTGGAGAGGCACGCTTCGGGCCCTCCGTTTCCGAATCGAGATCAAAGGCTCGCGCTATTCCTTTCTAGCGATGAAATTCCTGGGCTGCTCTTGTCCCTCGTTTACCGATGGGCTGAGTTGCGCAGCCCCCATTGGGGCTGGGAACCTGATCTCCGAGAAGGGGAATGGTGAGACAGATGACGAAGCTAGGGGAAGGTTCATTTATTGGACTCAGCTGGCGGGCGCTCTTTGAGCACCATATTGAAGGCCTCTAATTTAATGACGGTGCCCAGCCAAATGAAAGACTTGGCGGCTGGAGTGCGTCACTTATACTGCGGCTTGCAGTTTGACCCTATGGGCCGAAACTTAATTCTTCCCTGATGAAATCTGAACTCAATCGCCGTCGCTTTTTGCTGAGGGCGGCTGGTGCGACCTTGGCGCTTCCTGGGCTTACTTCTCTGATGGCGAAGACGGCTGGGTCGTTGGCGGCGGTGCAGGCGACGCGGGGAGCAGGGATTGGGGCGAAGCGCTTTGTGGGGGTGGGGAATTTGTTGGGTTTTCAGACGAAGAGTCTTTTTCCGGAAACGGTGGGGAAAGGGTATGAATCGACGAGGTTGCTCAAGCCGCTTGAGGCGATGCGTGACCAGATGACGGTTTACCGGGGCTTGGATCACGGGATTAAGGGGGGGCACTTTGCCGTGCATTCATTTTTGTCAGGGGTGCTGAACTCGGAAGCGAAGGATCGGGAGGATGGTAATGTCACGATCGATCAATATCTCGCGGAGGAGATTGGGAGCCAGACGCGCTTTTCCTCGCTCACGGTGGGCTCGGAAGGGGGGATTCATGGCGGATGTCAGCTCTCGTGGACGCGGTCCGGAGTGAGGGTGCCGCCGATCACGAATCCGGCGGAGCTTTTTGATCGCTTGTTCGCAAGTGAGACGCCGAAGCGGCGCCGTGAGATGGTGGAGGAGAACGGACTTCAAGGATCGATTTTGGATACCATCAATGAGGAGGCGAAGGGTCTAGCGAAGAAGGTGAATCGCGAGGATCAGGAGAAGTTAGACGAATATTTCACTTCGATTCGTGACGTTGAAAAGCGGCTTGAGCTGCGACGCCAGTGGACCGATCAGCCGAAGCCTGATGCTCCTTTTGCAAAGCCAGCGAATGCCAATACGGTGGAAGATTTACCGATGCTTTATGAGCTGATCGCGCTGGCGCTGCAGACGGACTCGACGCGGGTTGCGACGCTCGAGATTGGCGGCTCCTTTTTGCCGCAGCATCTTGGGATTGAGAAATCGTATCACGGTTTGTCTCATCACGGGAATGATGCGGAAGCGGTGGGCCATTTGCTGGCGCTGGAGGCTTATCAGATCGAGCACTTTGAGAAATTTCTGAACAAGCTTTCCTCGGTGCAGGATGGGGAGGGGACTTTGCTGGATTCGACTTCCGTTCTTTTTGGAAGCGGGATTGGCGATGCGAACTCGCACAAGAACTCGGATCTTCCGGTCTTACTTGCGGGCGGTGGGTATCGGCATGGCGAGTTTAAGAAGGTGGAGTGGCAGGGGATTAAAAAGGTGCCGCTTTGTAATTTATTCGTCGATCTCGCCCAGCGCATGGGGGTGGAGACTGAGTCCTTTGGAAATAGCACGGGAAACTTTTCCTAAGCGGAATATGAGGATCACCTCTTTTTTGTTGGGGGTGACTCTGGGCTGCGGATTTGGGCAGGCGAAAGAGCCGGGTTCCCATGAGGTGATTGTCGATTTCTTGGACTACCATTGTTACGAGTGTCACGATTCGGCCACGGAGAAGGGGGAGCGGGAGTTTGAAAGTCTTAATCTTCCGCTGACGAGTCTGCATGACTTGATCATGGCGCAGGAGATCATCGATCAGATAACGCTCAAGGAAATGCCGCCGAAGAAAGAGGAACAGCCTAAGGACGAAGAGAGATTGGCGGTCATTCGGGCGTTGCAGGGGGAGGTGGCGGCTGCGCGGAGTCGTTTTAAAAGTAACGGCGGTAAGACGGTGATGCGGCGGCTCTCGGATCGGGAGTATGAGAATACCATGGCGGTTTTGTTTGGTCGTCGGGTGGACACGCTTGGACTGACGCTTGATTTTCCGAAGGAGAAGACGAGCCACCATCTCGATACGGTGGGGGAGAGTCTCGTGACTTCGGGCTTTCTTTTAGATCAGTATTTCCAGTCGGCGCAGCGGCTCGTGGAGAATCGACTCGGGAAGCCGGAGATGGAAGTGAAGAGCTGGCATTTTAGCGATAACTTTAAGCAGTATGAGGAACTGGCGGGGAGTCATCAGGCTGTTTTTAAATACAAATTTCTCTGTATCTACGAGCAGCCGGATACGGACACGCGGCAGGGGAGCTATGGGCATATCGAGGACTTTTTGGAGGGAGTTCCGGTGTCGGGACTCTATGATTTAGAGGTGCTGGTGCAGGCGATGCATCGGGACACGCACTACGACCCTAAAATTTTCGGAATCGATTTTAGCGAGCCTTTTATTTTGGGGGTGGTGCCGGGGGATGCCACGAAGGGTCACATTCATTATCCACAGCGGATTGAGCCGGTGCTGGCGAAATCGGTGGTGTCGGATGAGAAGCCGGAGTGGGTGAAGTTTAGGGTGTGGTTGGAAAAGGGACAGACACCGCGCTTCATTTTTCCGAATGGTCCCTTTGAGTCGAGGCGATCGGTGATTGAGGTGAACAAGCGCTATAAGCATGAGTTCAAGAATCCCAGCAAGGATGTCAGTCGTGCGACGCTTTTACGGGAGGGGAAGCTTCCGCATCTTCGGATTTCTGAGATTAAGGTGCTTGGTCCACTGGCTGAAGACGGTGGAAGTTTGGAAGAGAAGGCGGTTTTTGGAGAGGGTGGATTTGAGGAGAAGAAGGCGCTGGAGCAGTTGGGTCGATTTGCGGAGCGGGCTTTTCGGAGGCCGCTTGATGATGAGGATCGGAAGCGGTTGGAGAGTTTTTACGGGAAGAGATTGAAGGAGGGCGCGAAGGCACGGCAGGCGGCGCTTGATGTGGTGAAGATGGTGCTTTGTTCGCCCTCGTTTTTTTACCTGAGTGAGATCACGCCAGAGGAGAAGCCGGAGCTGAAGCCCTACGATTTGGCGGCGCGGCTTTCTTATGCGCTTTGGGCGGGGCCGCCGGATGAGGAGTTGTTGAAGTTGGCGGAAGAGGGACGTTTGAATGAGCCGAAGATACTGCGTGGGCAGGTGGAGCGGATGTTGAGAGATGAGCGGGTGGCAGGGTTTGTGGAGAGCTTTTTAGATGGCTGGCTGAATCTGCGGGACTTGGGAGGGATGCCTCCACCGAGGGAGCGGGCGCGGCGCTATTATGCGGAAAATTGGCCGGCTTCGATGAAGGAGGAGGTGCGGCATTTCTTTGAGTACTTGCTGAAAGAGAATGGGCCGGTGCTGGAGTTGCTCGATGCAGATTACACCTTCGTGGATAAATACTTGGCGAAGCACTATGGCTTGGCGGAAGGGAAGACTCTTCGGTTGAAGGATGGGTTTCGGAGGGTGAAGCTGCCGGATGGGAGTGGTAGAGGGGGAGTTTTGGGAATGGCGGCGGTACTGACGGTGAGTTCGAATGGGGTGGAGACGTCGCCGGTGACGCGCGGGGTTTTTGTTTCCGAGAATATCTTGGGAGTCGTCCCGCCTCCGCCGCCTGATGAGGTGCCGGAGATTGAGCCCGATGTAAGGGGTGCGAAGACTTTGCGGGAGCGCTTGGCAAAGCATTTGGCCTCAAAAACGTGCGCGGAGTGTCATCGGAAGATCGATCCGCCCGGATTTGGGTTGGAGATGTTTGATGAACTGGGCAAGTGGCGGGATCGTTATCCCAAGGCGAACAAGAAGGCGAAAGCTCTCAAGGTCGATGCGACGGGGGAGATGCCATCGGGCGAGAAATTCGATGGCTTCGAGGGCTTGAAGGAGATTTTGGTGTCGACGAGAGCGGAGGTTTTCCAGCGACATTTGATTTCGACGCTGCTGGCTCACGCCACCGGCCGGCACATGGAAGCCGTGGATCAGTTTGCCATTCGAGACATCCAAGCGAAGGTCGAGTCAGGAGGCGGAGGGCTTCGGACTCTGGTAGTCGAGGCTCTCGTGAGTGAAATCTTTCAGTCTCGCTAAGGAGGGGGAGATGGGTGGTTGACACGATGAGAGGAAATGTCTAATTACTAGGGCTTTACATGTACATTCCCAATATTTTAACCCTTTCGGCTCTGGCTCTCGTGCCAGCCTCGGCTGCGGTCATCACGCTCACTCCTGGACCACGGACCGATGATCCGGTGACCGGAGTCAATGACTGGACTCTCGACGTCGGTTTGGTCGTGGGAGCTCTTCCTTCCAATCCGAATCGCATCATTTTCGAAGCGGGTGGCGATGGCCTTGGTAGCGCTCTGGCTCTGGTCGGCAACAGTCTCGTCTACTACTACGACCAAGGTGGCTACGTTGCTTCTTCACCGACTGGTGATGGAATCATGACTTTGGATATTTCGGGTTTCGCGAACTCGGTGATCTCCATCCGTCTGGATGCTGATATTTCGACGGCCACTGATGTGATCACTTTGACTGCGACCGACGGTGCGGTCACTCTCACCAACAATTTCACGTTGGCCGCTAATGCCGCTGCGATTGCGGGAGGAAACGATACTGGATTCGGCGTTGTGGCAGCGGATCTTGCCGGTCTCGACGAATCGATCGAGCCGGGGTCACCTGACATGGCTCAGTTTCAAAATGCGTCTTACTTTAATGGGGGAGTCAATGCCTTGGGTGCGGATTCTCTCGCTGGAACCTTATACACGGAAATTGATCAATCTCCTGCGCAGTTGCCCGCTCCTTCGAGTTGGGCACTGGTGCCTGAGCCAAGTTCGGCTCTCTTGTTGGGAACAGCGCTGATGTTCGGTGCGTCGCGTCGTCGGAGAGTTTAATTTAGCAAGCAACAAAATTTTTAGAGCGAGGTCCCGTGGGGCCTCGCTTTTATGTTTGGTAGGAGAAGGACGAGGAAAGAAAGTTCATCCGGCTTTCCTACCAATCGTCGTCTCCTCCGCCGTCGCGCTCTTCGTTTAGGTCGTTCTCCCAGATGTTGAACTCGATCCGGGAGAAGGCAGCAAGGTCGAATTCGGCATCACCGAAGACCTGAGAATAGCCGGCGATTTTTTTATCGTTAAGGCGGGCGAGTTTGAGAGTGACAAAGCCGCCGTCGGTGAACCAAGCGCGCACATCTTCTCCGTACATTCGGGGTTCTTCGAGGGTCTCCTCCGATTCGTGGAGTTGGAACGAACGGAGGCGGTTGACGGGAATGATGACGTCACCAAGGCTGGTCTTCACTTTAGTCGCGCCTTCATTGACGCCCATGATTTCCCCCAAGAGAGAGTCGCCATTTGCGAGGTCGATGCGCTGTCCCTCCATTCCTTCAAAGAGTCCGGTGGCATCGGGGTTCTCTGCATCGGTGATGGTCGGAAGGCGGCCATCCCAAAGGCTGACGATGATGTCCGAGATCTTGATTGCTTTGTTGGAGGTCTGGGGGCTAAAGAGAATCCATTTTCCCTTCATTTCGGTGTCATCGACTCCGTCCCATTCGTGGAACTTTTTTCCGTCAATGTAGATTGCGTTTTTTCCTTCAGGGCGCCGGTCGATATAGAATTCAAAGAGGGCATTCGTCTGTTCCTTGAGTTGAGGCGCACTTTGATGCATCAGGTTGTTCTGCCCGTTCCGGCTCAGGTTCAAGTAGGTGCGATTGACCTGGAGGGAGTAGCCGGAGCTGGGGTTGCGGCTTTTTCCACTGGTCGAGAGGAAGGTGGCGCGGAAGTAAGCATCGTCCTGCCAGTGGGCCCGGAAGGAGAATTTGCTTCGTTCCGACATTTCAACCTCCCGGGCGATCGAGTTATTTGTTTGGGAAACGAGTGCTCTTTTTCTGAAGGACCAATCATTCTCCAGCTGGTTGCCGCTTGAGACCCAGCCATCCAGGCCATTTGGGCCGTGGTAGAGGCTGGGAGAGTTGGCATAGATATCGAGTGCCTTTACCATGAAGCGGTTGAGCTTCAATTTGCCGGCATACCAGGTGTCGAGAGTGACTGATTGGTCATCGACGCCGATGAGTGATCCCCGAATGGTGTCTTCAAAGGGATTGTCATAATGGTGCTCGACGGTGGCGAGTGCGTGATGATCGGATTCGGGTATATCGGCATCCTTGTTGAGCTGAATATCGAGAAGCTCGTCCATCTTGAGAACCGCTTCACCTTTGAGGAAGGGGGAGGTCATCTTGAGGATCTTTTTCTCGGGGTCGATGTGGGTGACGGTTCCCGAGATGATGGTCTGGTCGAGAAAGGTGAGACGGGAAAGGGTCTCGTCGGCCGCGAGTGCAAGAGGAAGAGTGAGGAAGAGGAAAAGTGATCTCATGGGATGCAAAGTTAGTTCGCTTCGATCTCGATGCGGAGTTGTTGGGCGCCTTTGAGCGCTTTCGGATCATCGGCTTTGGGCGCTTCTTTGTTTACGGTTTTCTTTTCTTCGCTGAGGCGACTGATTTTGCTCACGACCTGCCTGTCAATCGTGAGCTTCCCGAGCCAGGGGTGTTTTCCGGTGAGCGATTTTTTGGTGAGTTGGATTTCGGAAAGGTCGATTTCACCTCCGGAAGCGAGTGAGAGCTTGTAGGATGACTTGGAATCCTTGGGGAGAGTTCCTTCGGCAAAGTAGAGGATGGCCGAGCGCTTTTCTGGGATGGTCACGATTTGCGCGAGGAGGGGACTCTTTACTTTGAAGGAGCTGTTCTCTCCAGATTCGATGCGTTCCAGGATCTGGCCGGAGTAGCGGTCGCCTTCGTCTGTGGTGAGAGTGTCGCTCTCTTCGTCCTGGCGTGGTTCTACGCGGAGTCGCTGCGTCACGGCATCCCACTCATGAAGTTTGATCTCGCTTAGGGTGATCTGTCCTCGTACCGAAGACTGGCTTTCGAAGATTACCTTCTTTCCTGCGGGAGCGGGATTAGGATCAAGGAAACTGCCCTGCAGTTCGCCATCGAGATAGAGCATGATGCGCCGGGTGATACGATCAACACGGAGTTCGACGGTGGTTTGGCGTCCTATGAAGTCGCTGGTGCGTTTGGACGATCCTCCCAGAATTTGGACCTGGGGTTTGTCCTCATCGGTGCCCGGAGGAATGGCGCGTTGAAGAGTGGCGCCACGGCTGGAAAAGTAGAGGGAGTAGCCATCGTGATTCTCTTTTCCTTCGTCGGCATCGGTGCAGAAATGAATGCGGACACTGGGTGAGTTCGGCCAGCTGAGGTGGAAGCGGAGAATGAAGCGGTCAGGGAGATCGAGGTTCTGTGCGATGCTACTTTGGCTGTTGGATGTGAGGGACCCATCTCGAAATTCCCAGGCCTCATCGGGATCCCATTCTTCCAGGTTGTCGGGTCCTTGGTAGAGGAGGCGCTGAGGGGTGACTCCGTAGAATACCGATTTAATCTGGCTACGGGGAATACTGAGTGGTCCTGCGAACCAAGTTTTGAACTGAAGATTTTGAGCATCAAGGCCAGTGACTTCTCCGGGAATGACATTGCCATTGCGAAGATTGACCTGGTGGGAGTGAGCGGGGGGCTCGATTATCTCGACCTCTTCGAAACTCAAGTTTTCAAGCTCGTCGCTGACGATGCTCAGCGGTTGATCACTGTGAGGACTCTGGATTTGAACAAGGCCGCCGGAGAGCCCGACGATGGTTCCCGAAAAACGGTCTCCATTTTTGAGAACGACGAGATCGTTTGCAAATGCGCTTTGGAAGGCGAAGCAGGCGAGAGCGGAAAGAAGGAAGGGAGCACGCATGGCTTAAAAATCGGTGACCCAATCGCTAAGGGTATCGGGGGTCTCGGCGAATTGAAGGAGCGCCGCAGAGTCGAGTTTCACCTTGAGGTCGCCCAGAATGGGGGACTTTCCGGAGAGATGGTTTTCGTCAGAAGAAGTGGGAACGAGCGAGATGCGGCCGATGGGATTGAAGAGGAGGATTCCGGTGTCGTCCGGCCATTTAATTTTTTGAAGATCAGCAAGTCCGGAGCGTTGGAAGTGAATTTCCGAGAGTTCCTCAAGAGGGAGCGTGAGGTCTGCGTAGGGCCCTTTGAGGGTAACCTTGCCATCGGCGATGCTGGTGATCTGGCCGGAGAACCGATCAGTTCCATTGGTGAGGAGGACGATGTCGCGATCTTCGTGCTCTAGAGAGCGGGCTCCGTCAGGAGTGCCGCTCCAGGAAGTGATGAGGATATCTGATACCTTGATGCGAGAATTTCCATTTCCGGCAAAGGCGAGGCCATCACCGGGGGCAACATAGCCATCGAGGTCATTCCACTGGGAGGCATACAGGCCATTCACGTAGAGATAAATGACGTTCTTGGTCCGGTCAAAACGAAGATCGAATTCCGCTTCTCCGCTTTGTCCCAGATTGACGGGAAGACGTTGGTTTCGAAGGCTTTTAGTGGAGGGTTTCCCATCTTCGTCAAAGCTGCAGCGCCAGAGGTTGACGTAGGAAGAGGAAAAGTTGAAGACGTAGGAGCTGCCGTAGGTTTGGGGATGGCTGGAGCTAGTATTGACCGGAAGCCACCCTAATGACTGGAAGGCCTTGCCATTTTTGAGGTCAAAAAGGTGCTGGTATTTGAGTGGTTCGGGTTCCTTTGCTTCCTCAGGAACGATGGGCTGGTCCTCGGCTTTCCCGGCATCGGCGTCGATTTCGGGCTCAAGAGCTACTTCTTCCCTGGGAAGGGGGCGCTTGAAATCTGCGTGGAAGGCGACAGTGGAGGAAAAGCCCTTGCGCCATGCGATTTTAAATCGAAGGCGGCCCACATCAGGGAGCTTCCCATCGAGGGCGACCGCGTGGGTGTTGGTGGAGTAGAGGGAGGCTCCTGAATAGAGCCATGAAGGATTCGGTTTGGGTTTCTCTTCGTCCTCTTCTTTCTTTTCTTCAGCCTCCTTTTCCTCGGGTTCTTTGACTTCTTCTTTCTCGGTATCGATCATGACCCATTCGTCACTGCTGAAGGGGCCGGCATAGTGGAGTTGACCGCCGAAGGGATTGGGATTGAGAGTCTTGAGTTGGTCGCGCGGGATGCTGATTTGACCCGTGAGGGGGCTGTCGATCACAAGCGCTTTGTCATCGAGGGAGATGATTTTTCCTGGGATCTCGTCGCCATTGACGAGCGAGACGAAGGGAGATTTTGGCTGGGCGGGAGAGTTATTTCCGCCATCGAAGACGACTTGGCGGAGGTTCTTGAGCTCAAAGCGTATGGGCTCGTCGATGTCGGGCCGGTTCCAAAGGATGCCGTCTTTTAAGCCGGCGAAATTGCCGTGCATGATGTCGCCGTTGGTAAAGCGAAGGAGGTCAGTGCCTGAGGGGTCGGACTCGGGGAGGTCGAGGATCTCGTCGTTGCCTGCTTGGTTTGGTATCCGAAAGTTATTGACGTTTTGGAATTGTAAGGGGCGCTGGGAGTATACGGACTGCAAAGACAAGCCTCCGAGAAGCGCGGTAAGGGTGAGGAGGCGCAGATTCATTTTTCGTAGATCGGGAGGAAGCGGTAGTTGAGAGCGAGAGAGAGGAGAGCGCCGGAGGTCGAGAATGCTTTTCCTTTGTTGCCCGGGAAGGAGCCGTCGGGCCCCTGGAGAACGGACATGTAAGCGATGTTCTTGGCGTTCCAATCGTTCCAAGATTTTTCATCGGCGTGGAAGAGGGCTTGGGACATGTAATACTCGAAGTAGTAAGGGTAATACTTCTCGCGGTAGTTGAGCTTTTTACTGAGATACTTGGTGCTGGCCTTAAAGCTGCGGGTGTCGTGTTGCTTGGCGAGAGCTTGGGTGAGAAGGCCAATGGCGGTGAGGGTGGGCTTGTCTCCCATGCCGGAAGTGTAGCCGTATCCACCATCGCCCCCGCGACATTTGGCCATGTATTTGAGGCCTTGGGTAAAGGCTTCTTCAGGGACCGGGATTCCGGCATTGCGGGCGGCATAGAGGGCGACGATTTGGCAGCCGGAAACGGTTGAGTCGGCGTCGGTGCTCTCGGGTGAGTAGCGCCAGGCTCCTCGTGAGTTTCGTTTTTGCGACGAGAGGATCAGATCGACGGCCTGCTTCAGAGCAGGAGCGATGCGATCGTCTCGGAACATGCCATAGCTCTCGGCGAGAGCGAGAGTGGCAAAGCCGTGGCTATACATGCTAGTGCCAATGTAGCCGTTGGTTTTGCTTTGTTGCTCGAGAATGAAGGAGATTCCTTTTTGGATATTCTCGGCGTAAGGTCCGTGATTCGGGTCCTCTCCATGGGCCAGGAAGGCCATGATGCAGAGGCCCACGACTCCGGGTTCTTTTCCCTGACTGTCATCCCACGCTCCCTCGGTATTCTGAGACTGTGAGAGGTAGCGTAATCCGCGGGTGTAGATGTTCTCCACTTTAGCTGGGATCGGGTCCTCTTCACGACGAGGAACCGATTGCCCGAAGAGGGGCAACGCTAAAGTAAAGAGGAGTGCGGATGGGAGGAAGCGCATGGGAGGAGGACTTACTTTTTAGGAGTGGATTTGTTGTAGGCGTCGAGCGCTTTTTGGAATTCGGGGGGGAGTCCGGCACCAGAGCGACCTGCGGCCTTGGGGACGCGGCGTTCGGCAGTGATTCCCTTCGATGGCCCAACATTGGCGGTGTTGGCTGCGTCGGATTCCGCCGTTTGGCCTTGGCCTGGCTTGTCGCCAGGTTTTTGACCTGGCTTATCTCCGGGCTTATCGCCTTTACCCATCATTTCTTGCATCATTTGGAGCATGGCACCCATGCTCTGTTGACTATTCGGTCAACTACCGCTGCTTTGTCATTGGCTCTTTTCTTTGGCTGCTTCGTAGATTCTCTCGATGATCTCGGTCTGGATGGCGATGGTCTCGCCGCCGGTGTTTTTCTCGTCGAGACGGTCTGTGGTCTCCGCCATGAGCGACTCTACTTGGGAGAGAAGATCGATGACTTTGGCATTGGTCTGCTCGTCGATGAGTTCCTGAACGTCTGCGGAAACAGTGTCCTGGTCATCGGCGAGCTTCTGGGTGCCTTTATCGTGTTTGACGGTGGCCTCCGCCTTTGCTGCTTCGGTTGGCTTTTTGCTCTCCTCAGCTCCGGAGGGGGCCATAAGGCCGAGTCCGAGCAGGGAGGTAAGTATCGTTTTTTTCATCTACTGTTCTTGGTTTGAGGTTTTTTAATTTTGTCCGGCTTTGCGAAGTTCGACGGAGCGCATGAGCTGTTCTAGAGAACGGGTGCGGGAGCGGATATCTTGCTCCGCTTGCACCATGCGCATCACTTTGAGCATGAATTCGAAATCTTTCTCCTCGGGGCTGGCCCCTCCTTCACCGCCGCCATCACCACCAGCGGCATCGGGTGGGGTGCCTTCGAGTTTCTTAGCCCATTCGCGGAGTTGAGCTCCCCACTTCTTGGCTTCAAGAGCGGCGGTAAAACTCCGATTCTTGCTAATCCGGGTTTGGAGACCTTCAAGCTTCAGGCTGATCTCGGACCTCTTCATGTCGTCCACGATTTCCTTATGAATTTCTTTTTGAGTGCGCGCGTAGAAATTGGCGAGGTCTTCTTGAATCCAGTTCACGTCGCTTCCGGTGCGGCGTTGCTGGGTGCCTAGCATTTCAATCATGCGTCGGAAAACTGGATCGAAAGTGTCTGATTCGGCAGCGGCTCCGAGGAGGGGCGTGGCGGCCTTCTTGCTCTCGGAATTCTGACCCGTCATTGAGGAGACGAGTTTGTTGGAAATTCCGTCTTCGTCGGAGGCGGCGCGCTTGAGTCGATTGATGAAGGTGGAGGCCTCGAAGTTGTTGTTGGCTTCGTTGGCCTTCTTGATGGTCTCCTGCATCTTTTTAAGCGCTTCCTTTTGTTTCTCGATCGCTTCCTGGAGATCCTTCTTGGCTTTTTCAGGGGTGGACTTGTTGTCTTGGGATTCGTTGAGCTTCTTCTCGATCTCAGGGAGATCCTGCTTGGCCAGCTCCTTCATATTTTGGAGCGAGTCGGCCATTTTTTTCATGGTCTCCTTTTCGATCGATTTGTTACGGGCGGCGTCCTTGAAGAGTTCTTCCATCTTCTTGGCGATCTCTTCCATCTTCTCGGCATTCTGATCCTCGGCGTCTTCCTGCTGGGCGAGCTTTTCTTTATTCTCCTCATTTTGGAGATCTTCGGGCTTGTTCAGCTGGTCGAGACGCTCGTTTGTGTCGAGGTTGTTTTGCTCACGGCGGGCGGCGTCCTCGAGTTCACCGATGAGGCGGTCGAATCGTTGCTTGAGGAGCTGGGCGTGTTCGTCTTCGGTGAGGATGTAGATGATGATGGGCTCGGAAAGGCTCCGTTCCCGCTCTGGTTTGAAATCCTGCGCATAGCCAACGAGGGTCAATTTTTGCGGGACGATTCCGTGGGTCTTGGGAGAAAAGATGGCGAGCTCGGAAAGACGCGAGTTGCTGGGAGAACCCTGCTTCAGAAGGAGTTCCCCGGAGGCGGGGGACTCGTCGGTAGGCTTGGTGAATTCACCTTGCCACATCAGTCCGATCTCTTGGATGCCGTAATCGTCCTCGGTCATCACCTCGAATTCGAGGGTTTCTCCGGCGAGGATGACGATCTGGCGCTCGATGCCTTGGGTGTAAACAAGAGGCGCTTGATCGTGGGCGGTCTGGATTTTGAGGTTGAAGCTTGTGGAAGATTCGAGGCCCTTGACGTCGGTCCATTGAAGGGGAATTTCGACACGAAATTCGCCCAACTCGATCGGAGACGAGGTGATTCGGTCTTCGGAAATGGTGAGTTTCAGGGGGGTCGGATCGGGAAGGGGAGCGGGCTGTTCCGTTTCTGTTTCTGAAGCTTCCTCAAAGGTGCTGACGACTTCGTCATCGGAAGGAAGAGCGGTGACGGTTCCGGTGGCGCTTTTGAGGTCACGTGAAAAGGTTCCTTCGAGTTTAATCGTGCTTCCGGCAAGCGCGCTCAGGGTGCCGGAGCGGATGTCGATGGTCTTGGGTTCGAGCTGAAGGTAGGCGGGAAGAGTGACCTTTGCGTCGAGGGCGGTGAGTTCTGGACGAATCTCGGGTTCGATGCGGATGCGGTGGAGAGCATCGCCGACGCGAAGAGTGAGAACGTCGCGACTCTGCTGACCTTGGAATTCGAAACGGTAGCCCTTTTCACCCAAATCGGTTTCGAGCCAGTCCTGCAAGCCGTAGCGCGCTTCGGCGATCTCGGGGCGATCATCGGTTTCTTCCTTGAGAGGGACGATGATGACAAAAGGCTCGTCATAGGGGACGGTGTAGGGATCAGGTAGTCCTGAGAGGTCCAGCTGGGTGAATGTGTAGCGCTCGGTGTCCGAGAGCGGAAGAAGCCAGCGCTTGAGCGCGTTGGATCCGGCCTTGGGAGCGAAGGAGAAACCCAGGATGACGCAGAGAGCTCCCAGAGCCACTCCCAGACCGAGCTTCTTGTAGTGGGAAATCGGGAGGGCCTCACCCATGTCTTTTTTCCCGGCTTGGCGGGCGACGTGTGCCATCGCAGCGGCCCGGAGTTCGGGAGAGAGGGTTTTGTGGGATTCCTTTTGGTCCTGAAGTTCGACGACTCCGAGGAGCCGGTCACCGAGTTTGGGGAACTTTTTAGAAATGAGGTGGGCAAGCTGGCCTTCTTTGCGATGGCCATAGATCCAGCGGCGCATCATGAGCGGCGCGAAGATCGCGAAAAGCGAAGTTCCCGCGATAAGAATGCCGAGACGGGCAAGCGGTGGGGTGGCGATGAAGCGGTCGAGGACAAAGACGACCAAGAAGGAAATAATCAAGCCGAAGAACCCTGCGAGTATTGCTTCGACTATCTTAGTGCGCCACAACTGGCGTTGGAACTCAGCGAGCTGTTTCTTGAGCTCCTTAGGAATGGGAGTCAGTTGCGGTGATGGATCAGAATCAGGCATGGCGATGAGGTGTTCTCTGGAAACACAATGTCCTTTGTGGGACTCTTGCAGGTGAAACGTGCTGGGACCAGCGAGAATTTAGGAAGAGTCACTCCTATTTAACGATGCTCTAAGGTTTTTTTGTTGTCTTTTTCTCTCGCATCTTAGAATTTCCATTGGTAAACCGATCTTAAATTTCAACTTATTATGATCAAATTCGAACGCGACCGCCAGCAGACTATCCCTGAGAGTGCTGTCAAAATAGTGGGCCTGGGAGGAGCCGGAGCCAATATGTTGGATCGCGTAGCCCTTGATGGAATTGAGGGTGCAGAGCTTCTGGCGCTGAATACTGATGTGCGGACGCTGGCCAGTTCAGTGGCGGGCGAGAAGATTCAATTAGGGCGCGATTTGACGAAGGGTCTTGGGGCTGGAGGTGATCCTGAGTTGGGCCAAAATTCTATTCTTGAGGCTGAAACGGAGATCCGTGAATCTTTTCGTGACCGTCAAATCGTCTTTATCTGCGTAGGACTCGGTGGCGGAACAGGTTCGGGAGCTGCTCCGATTGTGGTCCGCTTGGCGCGCGAGGCTGGTGCTTTTGTGGTGGTATTTGCAACCATGCCCTTTGGATTTGAGGGGCGCCGTCGGCGCGAACAAGCGGAAGAATCGCTCAATCAGCTTGCGGTGCTGGCGAACGCTTTAGTGACTTTTGACAATGGGCGCATGGGCGAGCTGGTCCTTCCCAAGCAGGGAGTTCATGAAGCCTTTTCAGCTGCGGATCGCATGATTTCTGACAGCATTACGGCAGTTTCTCGCCTCGTTCTTCGTCCCGGACTGATCAATGTGGGCCTTGATGAGCTGATGTCGGCGCTGAAGACGACTCGTTCGCGTTGTCTCTTTGGTTCGGGCCTCGCACGCGGCGAAAATCGGGCTCAAGGCGCGCTCAAGTCGGCTTTGAATAGTCCGCTGCTGGATCGCGGATCCCTTTTGGCAGATGCCACCACTGTCTTGGTGCATATTTGCGGAGGCGATGACATGACGCTTTTCGAAATCGAACTTCTGATGGAAGGCCTCATGAAACATCTTCCGGAAGACGCCCACGTTCTCTTTGGCGCGGCCACGGATAAGGCGATGAAAGACTCGTTGAGTGTGACGATTATCAGCGCCTTGCCGGAAGATCGGCTCAAGATGGTTTCAATTACCGACCTTCCCGAAGTGGAGGAGCCTGTCCTCGCTGAGGAAGTCGAAGAAGTAGCCTCTGAGCCGAAAATGGAAGAGGCGGAAGAGTTCGTCGTAGAAGTGGAAATTGAGGAAGAGAGCGGCTTAGAGGGTGATATCGAATCTGTTGAGGAAGAAGAGATGGGGGCTGTTTTTGAAACGGTGGATGAGGTCGAAGAAGATGCCGTGGAGACCGAGGAAGAGCTTGAGGTGCAGGAGGCCAGGATTGAGCCTGAAGAAGATTTTGCCGTCCCAGAACTCCGGGTTGTGGAGGATGATGAAATTCCCGATATCGACGAAGAAGTGGTTCAGCTTGAACCAGTGGTCGAATCGGAATCCCCGGAAGAAGAACTTCACGAAGCGCCGGTGGGAAAGAAGTCAGCGGGTCAAGGAGAGCTGGCACTCGAAGGCGGGCCGAAAGGTCGTTTTGCCGGTGGAGATCCCAATGTTGAAAAAGGGGAAGATCTCGATATTCCGCCTTATCTTCGCCGGAAAGGTCGCCTGAAGTAAGAGGGCTTTTAGGAGGCGCTTTTTCTGCCTAGAATTTGGGTATGCAGTGCTTTCATGGACTCCAGGAACTTTCGACGACGGAGAGTGATTTCGGTCTGGCTCTTGGTGTCTTTGATGGATTGCACCTTGGTCATCAGGCGGTCATTGATGCTGCTCGTGGATGTGAGCGAGTGGGTGTTCTTACCTTCGATCCTCATCCGGTCCAAGTGCTTGCGCCGGACCATGCTCCCCGTCGGATCCTGACTTCCTTGGCCCATCAGGAGCTTATTTTAGAATCCTTGGGAGTTGATTTTCTGTGCGTGGTTGAGTTCACGAAAAACTTTGCTGCTCTTCCGGCCCAGAGCTTTGCTGACGAACTTTTTGCTACCGGAGTGCAACGTTTGGCCGCGGGAAGCGATTGGGCTTTTGGAAAAGGGAGAGCAGGAAATCTTGAAAAACTCACAGCGTGGGCGGGCTCCGTGCCGGTGGTAGGGGTAGAACCTGTGTTACTCGAAGGGGAGCGGATCAGTAGCACCAAAATTCGCGGAGCGCTTAAAAGCCAAGATCTGGCGACTGCGGCATCCTTGCTGGGACGATACTATTCGGTCTACGGCGAAGTGAAGCAGGGACGTCAGTTGGGCCGCCAGCTCGGATTTCCGACGGCCAACGTATCCGTCCCGCACGAACAACTCCCGCCCAATGGAGTTTACCTCGTTCAGGCGCGATGGAAGGGGGAGTGGGTCAAAGGCGTGGCCAATGTCGGCGTTCGACCTACGGTGGATGACTCAAGCCGGCGCTCGCTCGAAGTGCATCTTTTCAGCGAAGAGGTCCCAGATGCTTACGGCTGGTTTTTGGAAGTGGGTTTTTGCGAGAAGATCCGTGACGAAATGAAATTCTCGGGAATCGAGGCGCTGAAAGAGCAGATTGCCCGCGATATCCTGGGATCAAAAGAGCGAGACCTTTTCTAAATGCAGAAGAGGTGAAAGCTCCGGTCTTCCTTTTCGATCGAATGACCGTTGGAATCATGTTCGTGCAAAAAAATGAAACTTTTTTTTCTGAGCTCCTCGGGTAGAAATCTACGGCGTGGAATTAAGTGATCTGGGATGGGACGGCTTTTTCGAAGATGCCTTTGAAAAGGTGTCTAAAAAAGAGTGGGTTCCGGCCCGGCTGACAACGGAGACGAAGATCAATTTTTCGGCTCTTCTGGACGGCGGCGAAGAGATCGATTGTGTCGTGGGCGGCAAGGTCTGGCATGAGGCCACTTGCGATGCTGATCTGCCAGCGGTGGGCGATTGGGTTGCGCTCGAACTTGGTGGGGGAGAGGATGATGAACATCTCATTCGCGCCCGCCTTCCACGCAAAACTTGTTTTTCGAGAAAGGCTCCGGGGAAAAGTAGCCAGGAACAGGTCATGGCTGCCAACGTCGATGTAGTCGTGGTGGTGACCGATGCAGGGGCTGATTTTAATGTCCGTCGGATGGAGCGTTACTTTGCGATCGTTTCGCGAAGCGGTGCCAAATGTGTCGTCTTGGTTAACAAGTCGGATCTCTTTGATGAGGAAACAAACGCGCAAGCCCGTGAGGAAATTCAGGCTCTCTGGAGTGATGCAGAAGTCCACGTCACCAGCGCGACCCGCAAGGAAGGACTCGAAGTGATCCAATCCTATCTCACGCCCGGGACGACGCTCACGATGGTGGGATCGAGTGGTGTCGGCAAATCGACTTTGGTGAACCAGCTCTTGGGTGAGGAATGGCTTTGGACCGGAGAAGTGAACGAGGTGACCGGGAAAGGGCGCCACACCACGGTGGCACGCGAACTCGTCGTCTTACCTGATGGCGGAATGTTGGTCGATAACCCGGGGATTCGAGAGGTTCAAATGTGGACCGATGAAGAGACTCTTCGGGAGAGTTTTGCTGATGTCGAAGATCTCACGAATCAATGCAAATTTCGTGACTGTAAGCACCAGGGCGACAAGGGCTGTGCTATCGCGGCGGCCGTGAAAGCGGGGGAACTCAACTCCGCGCGCTACGAAGGATTTCTTCGTCTTGATGAAGAGATCGAGGAGCTTTCTTTCAGAAAGAAAAAACGCCAGATGATCGTCGAGCGCTGGACTAAGCGAAATGCCGTGAAGGCGCGAAATCACGAAGATCGTGTCGATGAGGGCAAGCAGGACCGGGGAGAGCTTTAGCGCTCACCACCATCCGCCAAATTCGCCGCGATATTTCCCGGGCGGAATTCCCACGGTGGATTTGAACTGGCGCGTGAAAGCGGACTGCTCGCTGTAGCCGCAATCCTGCGCGATTTCAGAGAGGCTCTTCTTTGTTTCGACAAGGAGCCGTGAGCCATGCTCAACCCGGGTCTTCCGAATGAGACCACTTAGGCTCATGCCAAAGACGCGCTTCATTCGCCGTTCGAGCTGCGCTTCGCTCATGTCTGCTTGAGTCGCCAAATGACGACGGCAGAGATCATCGCGAAAATGATTTTCGATCTCTCTAACAACTCCGACGAGTTGCGCAAATCCCTGTTCTTTTCCGGAGGGGATTTTGAGGTCGCGGGAAATGGAAGCGAGTCCGATGACGTGATGCCCTTCCCCATAAATGGGGACCTTGCTGGCAAGGAACCACCCGAGGCTGCCATCGCGGAGGGGCACTAGTTCCAGGCGTTCGCGAAATCCCTCTTGGCTTTCGATGACTTCGTTATCCTGCTCTTGATAGTGGTCGGCCAGCACCTTGGGGAAGAGATCTTCGGCTGTCTTTCCCACCACTTCCCAACGGGATCCAAGGCCGACGCGTTCGGCAAAGGCATCGTTGGCCGAAACATAAACCCTCTCGAGGTTCTTGAGACAAAAAACGACATCCGGGATTTCGCTGAATAGGCGCTCCGTTAGCGTTCCATCCTCTACCTTGGATAAGAATTGATCCCTGAGTTCTCGAGCCGTCATTTTCAAAAGTCTACTTCTTTTCGTTGACAATAAAAACTGTCTTTGCAGCCGGATCGGTCAAGACGGGCTGTGCTACCTTTAGGGTATGTTTCTTCCTGACCGCATGATTGCCTCCAAAAATCTGACAGCCGAAGCTGTCGAGCTGGCCGAAGAACTTCTTGTGCGCTCGAAGTCGCTTGAGACTGCGAGCGAAAGAAGTGAAGGCGAAAAGCTCGCGGCGCTGATGGATGATCCGCAAGGGAAGGAACTCACCTTTCATCTCACCGATCGCATTCTTCGGATCCCGGTGTCGAAGCGGGCTGCTAAGCTCTTTCGAGACCTGCTGAAGACCTATGGTGCTCCTGCGTATTTGAAGCCCTTTGATCGTTTCTTAATGAAACTGGGAGCCGCTGCTTCCAGCTATCTTCCATCGGTGGTGATGCCCGCGATCAGCCGACGACTCAGGAAGGAATCTAAAGACGTCATCTTGCCTGCCGACCCAAAGTCGCTGGCCGCTCACACGGCATTCCGTCAGAGGCAACACGCGGAGATTAACCTGAATGTTTTAGGTGAAGCTGTTCTCAGTGAAAAGGAAGCGCAGCATCGCCTGCAGCAAAATATGGACGCGCTTTCCTCGGGGCAAGCGACGTACATCTCTGTGAAACTTTCCGCCATTTTTTCACAGATCAATCTTACGGCCTACGACGAAACTCGCGACGTTCTGGCCGAGCGACTTCGCTTGCTCTACCGCGCTGCGCAAGCACAGACGCCTTCCGCTTTTGTGAATCTTGATATGGAAGAATATCGCGATCTTCAACTGACGATTGATGTCTTCAAAATGGTGCTGTCGGAACCTGAATTTGTCTCTTTGCGCGCAGGGGTCGTTCTTCAGTCCTACCTTCCGGATGCCTTTCCCATACAGCAAGAATTGACAGAGTGGGCGAAGGAGCGGGGAGCCCCGATTAAGATTCGCTTGGTCAAGGGCGCGAACCTCGCGATGGAGCGGGTCGATGCCGTTCTTCATCACTGGGAGCAGGCCCCTTATGGAACGAAGACAGAAGTGGATGCCAATTTTAAGCGCATGCTCAACTTCGCGTGTCTTCCTGAAAATGCTCCCCATGTGAACCTCGGGGTGGCTTCGCATAACCTCTTCGATCTCTCCTATGCGCTTGTCGTAAGAGAAGAACAGGGAGTAGAGGGTTTTGTGGAGATCGAGATGCTTGAGGGGATGGCTTCTCCGCAAGCGCGGGCCGTTTTGGAGAAGGCCGAAAAGGTTTTGTTCTATGCCCCGGTGGTGGGTGAAGACGATTTAGAAGCGGCTATCGCTTACTTGATTCGCCGACTTGACGAAAATACCACGGAGGGAAACTTCCTGCGCGATCTCTTTGAAATCTCTCCTGGAAACCTTGCTTGGACTCGTCAACGCGAGGCCTTCCTTGAGGCCTGTGCTTCACAAGATTTGATCTCTGTCGGCCCCTGGCGTTGCCAGAACAGATTGACTGAGGATTCGCGTTGCCAGGAAGAAGGTTTTGCCAATGCAGCGGATACTGATTTCTCTCTCCCTGCGAATCAGGAATGGTTGTCCCAGTTACTCGGAGAACCTCTTCCTCAAATGGATACGAGCCTCATCGATGATCCTGTCGTGATCGAAGCTTCCCTAAAAAGGGCGACCGAATCGGCTTGGGGTGAAACTCCTTTGTTAGAGCGGGCACGGCTCATTCGGATGGCAGGAGCTGAGCTTGCCCGGTCCCGCGGGGATCTCATTGCCGTGATGAATCGTGAAGCCAAAAAAGCACCTGCGGAGGGCGATGTTGAAGTTTCGGAAGCGATCGACTTTGCTAATTACTATGCGACCAGTTTTCTCGATGCTGCGTGGCAGGATGGCGTTTCGCTCAAGCCCATTGGTCCCGTCTTTATCACGCCCCCGTGGAACTTTCCCTGCGCCATTCCCTGTGGTGGGATTTTGGCGGCGCTCATCGCGGGAAACCCTGTCATCATCAAACCTGCCCCCGAAGTGATCGCGACAGCAAGGGTGATGGTGGAAGCTCTCTGGAGAGCTGGCATTCCGCGAGACGCGCTGCAATTTCTCCCTGTCCCGGACAATAAGATTGGTCAGTCGCTTGTCACCGATCCCCGGATCTCGGCGCTCATCCTGACTGGTTCGTCATTGACCGCTGAGATGTTTCTGGAGTGGCGCCCGGATCTTCGAATTCATGCCGAGACTTCAGGGAAAAATGCGCTCGTGATCACTTCTGCGGCAGACCCTGATCTCGCGATTAAAGATCTCGTGAAGTCGGCCTTCGGGCATTCCGGGCAGAAATGTTCGGCGGCTTCGGTGGCGCTGGTGGAGCGCTCGCTCATAGAAAAGACAAGCTTTCTTGATCGTTTGCGAGAAGCCGCTGCCTCGTTGGTTGTGGGTCCGGCGACTTCGCCTTCGTCCGTGGTGACGCCATTGGTGCAGCTGCCATCTGATGAACTCCTTCGTGGATTGACGCAGCTGGACGATGATGAACGCTGGTTGCTGGAGCCATCGCAGCCCGACCCGGAGGATCCTTGCCTGTGGACACCGGGAATCCGGGTGGGAGTGAAAGCGGGCTCTTGGATTCATCGCACCGAGCTTTTTGGCCCCGTTCTTTCTGTCATTGCCTTCGATTCTCTCGAGGAGGCGGTGGCCATTCAGAACTCGAGCGATTTTGGGCTCACGGGAGGAATCCATTCTCTCGATCCCGTGGAACTCGATTACTGGCGCGCAAATGTCGAAGTGGGAAACGCTTATATCAATCGTTCGATCACCGGAGCGATCGTGCAACGCCAACCTTTTGGGGGATGGAAAAACTCTTCGCTTGGACCGGGAGCGAAAGCAGGGGGGCCGAACTATGTGAGTCAGTTCGTGGCGATCGAGGAGGTGGGGAATCCACGGCTCACTGCGGCGCTTTCTTCAGATGTTGAAGCATTGATGTTGAAGATCCTCACTGGAGCTCCACCTGAAGATCTCATCCGACTTCAGTCTGCTGCTGAAAACGCTGCTTTCTGGTGGAGGAATGAGTTCTCGAAGGATCACGATCTTTCGGCGTTAGAGCCTGAGTCGAATGTCTTTCGCTACCTTCCGGGGCCAGCTGCGACTTTGAGATTGACGCCCGGTTTTCAGAATTCAGATTTTCTAATCTCTTTGATCATGGCGACGACCGCAGGAATTTCTCTAACGCTTTCGTCAGCGGATTCGATTCCCCCGGACTTGCAAAAAATGGCGATGAATCTTGGGGTGACAGCTCTCATTGAAAGTGATGAGGATCTTGAGTCACGTCTGGATCAGAATTCGCTGACGATTTTGCGCACGCCGGGGGTTCCCTCGGTCCATCTCCATTCTCGAAACGATCATGCTCCGGTCACGGCTCATGCACGTTTCGAGCTTCTTCCTTATCTTTTCGAGCAGTCGATTTCGGAAACAAAACATCGGCACGGTCGCATTTCTAAAAACTAAGCGCACTCCGTGAGGCTGACTGTTAGGATTTTTCTTTTTAGGTGGACCACTTGAGGGCTGGAAATATTTTCCTTCGATGGAGGTGGCGTTCCGGATTTCGGTGGTATTCGGGTTGGCGTTGGAGGAAGTATTTGAGAATATGACGGAGTCAGGGACCGGAGAGTGATCGGGTGACTGGGGCCATAGTTCTCATTCTGCCGCCTCAGCACGGATCGAGTGGACACGATTCTTTTGTGGCACTTTCAAATCAAGGGTGCGACCGCCGGGCCAGCGGATTGTCGCCTTCGCTACCTTGGCTCGTTTTCCCAGTCCAAAATGAGCGGTGAATGCATCCTGACTGAGAAATCCGTCCCCGGCAATGAGCGGATGCGTCTGCGTTCCGTTCGACGTTTCGATCGTCACCACTGCACCCAAAATCGCCTGTCCTGCAGATGGCAATAATTTGAATGCGATCCAGTCGTTTGGTTCGGCAGCCAGATTACTCCGGTTCAAGTAGAGATGCAGTTTCGATTGAAATCCGCGACCTACGAACAGGTATTCGCTCACGAGAAGATCCTCCCGTCCATCGCCATCAAAATCTTCCGTGATGGCGACCCTCGCGTCGTATTCGAAGCTCGCTCCGAACAAGAATGCCACGTCCGCGAAACTACCACCACCCAGATTCCACTTGAGATGATTGTGTTCAAAGCCATTCCACGAGATCTGCCCGAGGTTCAACGCCAACATTGACTTGGCAAACACTGGAACAAGCGCCGCGTTCTCCTTCGAGTCACCCGCATAGATATCCTGAGTCCAGTAGTGCGAGCAATAATCTTTCGCTGATCTGCCACTGCGAAAACCATTGGAGATATAAAGGTCGCGCCGTCCATCGTTATCAAAATCGAACGAGCTGACACCCCAAGACCAGCCCGTTCGAGCGATTTGCTCATTGAAAGGACTCTGCCGGAGACCCTTTTCCCCACCCAGATAAAGGCGGTTTCCATAACCCATGGCAGCGCGGTTCTCCTGATAGTCTTTGCGACTCTCAGGGCCCAATCTCAGATTGTCCAACCGGCGCGCGGTGCTGCTGCTCATGCCGATCGCGAGCAGATCCAACCAACCGTCTCCGTTGTAGTCAGCAACACTCTGCGCCATGCCAAAAAGGCGATTCGAGTTCAATGCCGCAGAGGTGTCAACAAAGCGACCACTGCCATCATTGGAATAGACGTCAACTCCTGCGTAGTCGCTGACCACCGACAGATCGAGATCACCGTCCCTGTCGAGATCTACCAGAGACGCGCTATAGGTGCGGCGATTGCGCTTCTTGCCGAGACCACACTCTGTTGTCACATCGACAAATCGCCCTCCGTCATTTCGTAACATGAACGACGGGAAACCATCGTTCGCGTCGTAAAAAGGCGTCGGCATCTGACCCCCGACATAGGATGGCTTGTACTGCGAAAGAAACAAATCAAGATCGCCATCAGCATCGATGTCGCCAGCCGTCAGCGCCATCGGGGCAAGTAGGTCCTGATGCGTAAAAATGACACGTCCAGGTGTTGGAAATCGACCGAGCGCTGCACCATCGTAGACGGTCAATCCTTCATTCTTGACCATCGTGATGTAGTCGATTTGTCCATCCAGATTGAGATCCGCCAGCAGTCCACATTCTTCCTGCGGCTTCCAGTGATCCAGAAAAGCCGAGTCGACAAGCTGGGGTTTTTCGGTCGCGAGCTGATTGTCATAGCGTCGATTCCAGCGCGGGATGATGATCTCGGCATCACCATCGTGATCGAGATCATTGACGAGGATCGGATGGGCGGACTGGAACTCGTTCTCTCGCCTCTCGAAGGTCGCAGCCTTAAGAAAGCCATTTCGCAACGGAGTTTCCAACACGTTAAGTTGTTCTACCGCAATCTCACTCGCGCGGATTTCTTTGCCGCCAGGCCCACCGCTCCACGTTACTCGTGCCACGCCATCCACTGCCAGTCGCCGGTCACTACTCTGCAGATGAAGCATAAAACCAACCGTTGACGATGCGGCCTCCTCCTTCGAGTCAGGCGTAAACGAGGTGTGATGAAATTCCGAAGCCACGAGTCGATATCCTCTGTCGGCAAAACCAGAGACAAAGCTCACAAAGCTGGCTCGATTGAGCGTCTGCGGACGCGCGAAGTTGAAAGCTTTCTTTCCAATCCCCATCCCAAGCATTGTCGAAGCCTCTTCCTTTGGGAGAATCCACTTCTCGCATTGAATTGAGTGCAGCACATCCACCGCCGACGCTGCACCGCGCAGGCGATCCCAGAGACCGGTGATCGATGCCTCGTAGCGCTGGGCCAGCTGCTCGGGTGCCCAGACGGTCTGATTCAGTCTGTCGCGTTCGAGCTGCAGCCGAGCCGATGCTGGAGGCAACTCCTGAGCATCCACCGACAGCCCGAGCACACTGATCAGGGCTGAAATAGCAATCAATCGCCAGCGATCAGCGCTCATTCCTTAAGCACACGAATATAGCGTTTCGCTGGCACAGGATTATTGAGCGGAAGGTTAAACGAAGTCGAATCCCCACCGCTCGGATACGCGTCCGTCACTTCTTCCCATTCTTCCAAGTCGGCGCTGGTCTCGATAATGAATGAGTCACCAGCCTGAGACAACCACGTCACATCAACCGATGGGGTAGCGCCAGTATTGTAAATGATGTCGGTAATCACGAGTGGCACCGACTTGCCGCGGAAGGCACCCAGCACTTCCCAGTAGGCCTCGATCGGATTCGTTTCCGGCTCCCGCCTCGCCGTGAATGCGTAGTCAGGTGCCTCGCCAATTCCACGATAGATCAATAGGGAAACTCCGGCATCCCCGGTATGCTCCCAATGCAGGAACTCAAAATCATGAACACCTGCAGACAACGATACATCGATGATGCTGCTTGAATTCCGGCCACGATTCTCAGCCTCGCCAACAAGATCTCCATCGATCGATATCTGGAAGCCATCGTCGCTGTTGCACACAAATGTCGTTAAACCGGCGTTGCGAATGTTGATCTGACCGACGGATCGGATGAGGAAATTGTCACGATTCCCAAAACCATCGGTGTCGTTATCCCAGAGCGGGTACGGCCGTGAAGAGGCGGCAAACACGGGTGGCACCGCGTTATCGTGAAAATGGATGAAGGGCGTCTCAGCCTCGATGCTCACAAACCCAGCCTGATCAGGATTACTCAGCACTTCCTCGACAGTGAATAAACCTGCAATTTCAAGAGCATCGTTGGTCCAGATATGAGTGGTTTGGAACACTCCTCCTGCTTCCACGGCGGAAGGCAATGGCCCGGCGACGGTGGGGTTGGTTCCACCGCCTACTTCCAATCCGTCTAAACCACCATCGCTATCGGTGTCAGGATTTACGGGCGACGTTCCTGGTCGTGCTCTCGGACTGCCAGGATCGTAGGCAATATCTGGATTTTCGACACCATCCGTCAGTCCGTCGAAGTCCGTGTCAGGACGGAGAGGATGGGAGCCGGTATCGGACTGGCTCACATAGATACCCGTCTTGGTCTCAACCCCGTCCTTCAAACCATCCTGATCGGTATCCGACTCACGTGGGAATGTCCGCAGTTCAAATTCTTGAAGATTGGTCAATCCGTCATTGTCGTGATCTTCGGCGGAATCATCTTCCCCTACGTTGAGCGTGTGGGTGGTTTCCCAAGCATCGTCCATCTGATCATTATCAGTGTCTACGAAGTCAGGACCCACAACCACAATCGGATCCACCAGCGTCCCTGACAACTTCACATTATCGAAGCCAATCCAGCCCCAACCACCGGACACCGAATCAAAGACATCCACCGTGTATTTTTCAGTGGCACTGATGTGCTCTGCCAGATCGGCTGCCGCCACGACGATCTCTTGATAAATGTCGTCATTCGTGCTGCGTGCTCCCGTGACAACATAGCTGTCATCACTGACCCGGCGCACCCCAAAGCCCATCGCCTTCACACCTTCAGCCGCATCCGTTGTCTCTGCGACTTCCGCAGAACTGGTTGGCAATGCGCCATGCGCATCCCCTCCGACGATGGAGATGGCAAAGTCACCATCCGCGAGGAAGAATTCCGGCGATCGCATCAAGAGACTCTTGTGTGCACCATCTCGGGTATTGCCCCCATCGGCATTCTCGAATTCAAGGCCAAGCACCTGGTAGTCACCGCTGGCAGGCACTGGAAACGCCGAGCCATTCTCAGACGATTCATTGGTCGGCTTGAACTCATGCGGAAGAAGAGGATCCGAAAGCACCGTCGTCCAGCCCTGCGTGGTGCCATCTTCAAAATCAAACACCAGTTCGGTCGATTGCACTAAGGAACCGGGAACCGTCACACTATCAAAACCGATCCAACCCCATCCGCCAGACGACGAATCGAAGACATCGACCGTATACGTCTCAGAATCGCTCACAAAGCCTGCCAGTTCTGCTGCAGTGACCACGATCGCCTGATAAAGATCATCATTGCTACTCCGTGCGCCCGTCACCACGTAACTATCGTCACTTACTCGGCGCAGCCCGAATCCCATCGCCTTGACACCTTCCGCGGCATCGGTCGACTCCGCGAGGTCAGAAGGTTTAGCGGGCAGCGCGCCGTGGGCATCTCCGCCGACAATCGCAATAGAAAGGTCTCCAGCCTCAAGAATGAACTCGGGAGATCGCGCCAGCATCGTCTTGTGATCGCCATCTCGGGTATTCCCTCCATCAAGATTCTCAAACTCCAGTCCCAATACCTGATAGTCTCCACCGGATGGAACCGGAAACGCGGTCCCATTCTCAGTCGATTCGTTCGTGGGCGTAAAGGCATGTGGGATGTCCGGATCAGATAATACGGTCGTCCAACCCTGAGTTGTGCCATCCTCAAAATCGAACACCAGCTGCGCCTCGGCGGGAGCGTGGGTGGACAATAGAATAATCACGATAAACCAACAGTTATTCATGGCAAAAACCGTCCCATATTTACCGGGCAGTGGCGAGGAGTTTCTCGGACTTCCAGGGTCAGGGTCCCTACACAAGGGAGACCCAAGATGTAGTGATTCAATTCCGGGCTAGTCACCTAGAGCGGTGAGGCGCCTGAGGAAAATGTCATGGAGAAATGGCAAACGCTGAGCAATCGCCATTGCGAGAGTCGAGCACACCATCTTGCCTCAGCAGGCACTGAACCACGTGTCCTTCTTGGTGTGGGAATAGCTGTTGATCAGTTCGTTCTCCGACGAGAAATACGACCCTTCTTCTGCCGGAAAGGCCGTCGCGATCCGCTGACGTTAACAAGGCGTTTCAAGAGGGAGATTAATCACCCGAGATCGCAGCCCTCCTTCCCGCCATGCCAAGGATTGTCTTGGTCGCGGCTATTTGGGGTCTCATCGAGTGGAGTCAGGAGTCTTCGAGAACCAAGCCCTTAAAAGGCTTCGACGGTTTCGGTGACCACTGAAGGAGGAACAAGCAGAGCGTCGAGTCCTTAAGCGCTAAGCTCCGCTGGCCTGCTCCAATTTTTGGGGCAAGAGAGCGGGCAGGTTGGCGTGGGCCAGCATGAACGCGCCCGTGAAGACGGCTTGCGAGATCAGCGAGTTGCGCAAAAAGGTCCAAGTCGGTGGGAAGCCGGGAAGTCCGGTGAAGAGTGCCTGGCTCCAGCCTCCAAGCGACTTCGCGTAGCCAGGATCGAGAACCCAGCTTAGGGTGTTTGTCAGCAGGTAAAAGACAAGCGCTGCACCGAGCGAGCCGAAGAAGATCTTTCCTAACGACTTTCCTTTAAAGAATTTTGCGAACGCGACGATGGCGATAAATCCCACTACCGGCACCAGGAGTTGCGCGCTCCAGTCGGAGCCATTCAGCGCACTTGTCAGCGGATAAGTCAGGAACCAAGCAAGCGCAGGAGCCCAGAGCCACTTCACTCCAAAAAATGCCATCCCGCAGAAAAAGAGCGCGCCGAAAGGCTGCAAGTTCGGAAGGTCATCAGGAGTAATCGCGCCCAAGATACGGGTCGCCCCGAGAATGATGACGAAGAGGATCAGGGGGAGCCATTTTTGCATGGCGAGACACTAGGACAGCTTGGGCGTTTAGGCCATGTCAAAATCATCAATATCCCCCATGTCGTCGGCACCGCTGCCCTCGAAGTCGACTTCACGGACGCGCTTGCGATCACGAAGGATCTCAACCTGCGCACGTAGTTTTTCACGGATATCGCTGCCATTTCTTACTGCGGCGATTTTCACGGTGGGGCTGGAGCGGTCAGAGGTGTCGATGATCAGAGTGGAGAGGCCGAACAAGCGGATCCAGAAGGGCTTCTGGGTCGTGGTGTCCTTGACCCGGTAAAGTTCCACTTCGTTAATTTCCTGATTAAAAACGCCCTTGTAGATACGTAGTCTTTCCGTGGTAAATTCGAAGATTTTCACTCTAGTGTTCAGCCAGATCCAACCGGCATAAGCGAGCGGAATAAGGGCTCCGATCGCAATGAAAGGGGAGAAGAAGAACGCTAGGACAATGAAGATTGCCGTAATCAGTAGCGAAATGACAAAAGGCACGAAGTTGATGATCTGACTCGAGCGACCTTTCCAAACAAGATTTTCTTCGGTTTCCATGGTCCAAGAATCTCCTCAAAGACCCTTTTGCGCAAGTATAGAACCGTGGGGATATTATAACTTCAGCTGTTTTCTTACTGAGCAGCGCACTACGGCTTGGTGGCAGGAGATTCGGTCGTTGAGCGCCATGCTGCTGGGGGTTTCGAAGGTCAGGGAGAGTGGGCAACCTTGTCGTGAAAGGTAGATGGCCTCGGGCCAACCCTCGGGGATATCAGGAGAATCAGGATGGAAAATCCAGCCGGGCTTTGTTACAGGGTGGTCGTCAATCTCCTTTTCGGGTTCCGGTGGGAAAAAGGGACCTGCAGCGGTGAGCATCTCTTCGTAGGAGGGCGCTGTCGCGCCGGTGTTGATTTCGTAGTAATAGAATCCGCTGCTTTCCCAATCTTCGTGCAGGGAAAGAAAGAGCACGGGTGTTGGTTGAGCTTCCAGCCACTTAATGTGGGCGCAGACCTCGGGCGCCTGGCACATGAGGTAGTCGCGGTTGAGGTCGATGCCTTCGGAGTTTTCCCGCGTGCCGTGTTCCAGTCCGAAGGGATTTAGGATCGGGCAGATCATCCAGCGGGCGCGCTTGTCGAAGAAGCCCTCTTTTAAAAGCCCAAGAAGCGCCCAGGGTCCCGAGGGTTCATCGCCATGGACGCCCGAGGAAAGGTAGATTGAAGGCAGGTCCTGGGAGCCCTTGGTGCAGGCCAAGATGGGGTAGCCCTCTTTTTCTAAAAGTAAGTTGACTTGGAATCCCTGCGCGTTGGCTTCGTTTTGCCATTCGGCAAGGAAATGGTGCCAATTCATTACTTTCTCTCAGGGCGATGAGGCCACTCGGGAGTTCCTTTTGGATCGTGCGTCTCGGTCACTTTACCCAAGCCAAAGTCTTCGGCGACCAAGGCCCGCTTTTGCCAGATCTTAGCATTTCCGCCACTCCAGAATCCGTAGAAGCTGGGGTAGAAGGGGTCGATGTAATTGACGTCCGCTTCTGCGGGGACTTCGAGTCCGAGCAGGTGGTAGGTGCCGTTCACGACGAGACGTCGGAGATCTTCGCTGAGGAAATCGACCGAGGCACCTGCGGTGGTGCAGAGGGAGGTGCCTGTGGCTTCTCCATTGGGAGCGGTGTAAGTGTGGAGCCACGCAAGCGCCATTGTGGGGTCATTTTTCTTCCCTTCAGTTGGAGGGGAATCGGGGGCGAGAGTCTTGGTGACTTGGCCGCGGAGAAGAACGGTGTCTTTTTCAGTGAGGTTCTTCACGCCGTAGACGTCGGAGGGCGCGAAGATGTCGCTCACGGAATTCAAAATAGGGTGCTTTTCCTGGCCTTTTTCGATGACCCCGCGGGCTCCTTCTCCTTTGTGTTGTCCGTGGTGATTCACCCACCGTTCGCCGACAATCTTGAGGCCCCAGTCATTGAGGCTGATGGTGCCAAACTTTTCATTGCCAATGAAGGCGTGGGTGGAAGTGCGGTAGCCAATGACGGGTTTTCCAGCGTTGAGATATTTGGTCATGTGCGCGCGGTCCGCTTCATCAGCGATCTTGCGCATCCGGGTGCCCACGATGATGAGGTCGGCTGAATCGAGCTTGTCCCAGCCGATGACTCCGGCGGAGTTGTTGGGGTCGATGTATTTTCCGTCCTTGCTCCAGGAGAAGAGGACGGTGCAATCGAAGCCGTGCTTGGTAGCGAGGATTTTGGCCAGCATCGGCATCGTTTCTTCGGAGCGGTATTCTTCATCTCCCGAGACGAGAACGATGTGCTTGCCCTTGCCTGGGCCGATCTTGCCCTCGAAGTGGAGCGTTTTTTCCTGAGCGGAGAGATTGCCGAAAATGGCAGCGAGTGCGAAGGTAAGGAGACGTTTCATCCCGCGCATTATGGAAAAGGCGGGGAGAGAGGGAAGGGGAAACTGTCACTTTACCACCGCTTTCGGGAGAGCAGGTCCCAGGGAGCCCTCTGGCTTCCCGGACAGAGATGACGCGGGAGCGAAGAATTTGATCTCGATCGTTTCGGTGGTGAGTCTCGCCGATCCTTCCCAGAAAGGGCTCCGCTATTGCGAACCCATTGAGGAGCAGACTGAAGGAAAAGAACCTATTCGTATAAAGAAGCTAGGGCGAATTGGGTGGCTGCCCAATCCCTTGGGGTGTTGACTCGATTTATGAAAAATGTGGGGGGATGTCAGGACGTGCGCGTATTGCGTTTTATGCGACAACTACGGGAAAAAAGGGACTTTGTGATTTTTTTCACAAAGAATACTTGCTTGAACTCGCGCCTCTCGCTAAATCCCGCAAGTCGCTCCTGCGGAACGCAAGACCAACATGGCTTTCATTTCCAGATTTATACCTCTCTTAGCTCTCCTTCTTGCTACGGCTATGCCAGCAGCAGCAGCAGGTGGGCACCAGCTGCCGCTTTATCCTGAATCTCCTTTCGAGGGGACGATGTTCTCATGGATTTCGAATTCCATGATCATGGTTTGGTTAGCTGCGGTGATCATTATTTTATTCTGCCGCGCTGCGACTAAGAAATTGTCGCTCGTTCCCACTGGTGTTCAAAACTTCGCCGAGTGGCTTGTGGAAAGCCTCTACAATTTCTTTGAAAACATCTTGGGCACGCATCTCGTGAAGCGCACTTTCTGGTTCTTCGGAGCGACTTTCCTTCTCATTCTAACTGTCAACTACCTCGGTCTCATTCCTGGAGTGGGCACGATCGGCAATACGGATCCGGTGAGCGGCCACTTTAAAGGCCTTCTTCGTGGAGGAAACGCCGACCTGAACATGACCGCGGCAATGTCGCTGACTTTCTTCGGCCTCTGGCTTTACTGGTCCTTTACTGAGATTGGCGTAAAGAATTTCTTTGCTCACATCTTCGCTCCTAAGGGCGAATTCAGCGGTTTCATGAAGGTGGGAATGATTGTGATGTTCTTCGTTGTTGGTTTTCTGGAAGTCCTCTCAATTTTAATCCGTCCAATAGCACTTAGCTTTCGTCTTTTTGGAAATATATACGGCGGTGAGCAGACTCTCGAAGGTCTCATGGGGCTTGTCCCAAAGTGGCTGGCCTTCCTTCCTGCTTTTCCTTTCTACTTCATGGAACTCCTCGTCGGACTTGTTCAGGCGTTGGTCTTCACGCTGCTCTGCGCAGTCTTCGTTAAACTCATGTGTGACCACGGAGAAGAAGAGCACTAAAAACACTTTTGGAGTCTGACCATAGGCAAACCGTGGGGGCTTTCGAAAAAAAACAATAACCTAATAAAACAATGGTAACTAAAGCATTAGCAGTCGGACTCGCCGCCCTCGGTGGTGGCATCGGAATCGGAATCCTTGGATCCAAAGCAGCTGAAGCAACCGGGCGTAACCCTGGTGCAGCTACTCCAATTCTTGTGACTTCCATTATTTTCGCAGCACTGATTGAGGGACTTTTCATCCTCGCGGCCTTCGCTGTTAACTACAACTAAGTAGCTAGCGGAAGTTTATTTCACTTCGATCAGGTGTCGTTCGACACAAAAGACGGCACCTGATCACTCTACTCTCACTTTTCTTTCACAATGATCCCGATTCTCGCAGTAGCCGGAACTGAAGCAGCCCAACAAGGGTTCTTAGAGACTTTTGGTGTGAACTGGCCGTTCTTCATCGCTCAGCTCATCAATTTTGTCTTAGTGCTCTTTGTGCTCAAGAAGTTCGCCTTCGGTCCTATTCAGGGAATTCTCGAAGAGCGCCGCCAGCGCATCGCTGCCGGCGAGGCTAATCTCGAAGAGATCGCCAAGAAACTCGCCGAGAGCGAGCAGACCACCGCCCTTCTCCTTGAAAAGGCCAATGCTGATGCCAAGCGCATGATCACCGAGGCCAAGGATAGTGCCGTCACGCTTGGTGAGCAAAAAACTCAGGAAGCAGACAGTAAGGCCAAGGGCATCATCGCCAAGGCTCAAGAAGCTGCCAAAGCCGAGCGCGTCCAGATGGCCGCCGACCTCAAGAAGGAGTTTGGTCGTCTTGTTGTTGCAACAACGACACAGGTTTCCGGTAAGGTCCTCACACAGGACGATCAGGACCGCATCAATCAGGAAGCTCTTTTGAGTGTCCAAAACTAATTTTCTTTTACTAATCCGACGATGAAAGCTTCCAAGGTCGCCACCAGCACTGCTCGCAGTATCTTCCGCCTCTGTTCTCCGGACGGGCAGATGAACGACGGGCATCTGCATCTTGCGGTCACTAAGATTGCTACTGAGAAGCCCCGGGACTATCGCGGTATTCTTCATGTTCTTCGTCGTCTGGTTCAAGCCGAGGTTGCTTCCAAGCAGGTGACGGTGGAAAGCGCCGCTTCACTCGATGCCAATACGGCTGAGTCCCTCGCTACTTCCCTGCGCTCGCAATACGGCCAGGATCTTTCCTTTGATTTTAAGACCAACCCCGATCTTCTCGGCGGTCTCCGCATCCGCGTCGGCAACGACGTCTTTGATGGCTCGGTTAAGGCTCGCCTCGACCGTCTCGCCAACGCTTTTTAATCGTCCTAATTTTTCCCTACTATTGTCATGAGCAGCATTCTCCAGGAACTGGAAGCCCAAATTAACAACGTCAACACCTCCGTTGAGAAAACCAACATTGGTATCGTCCGTGAAACCGGTGACGGTGTCGCGAAAGTTGAAGGTCTTAGTGACGCCCAGCTGAACGAGATGATCGAGTTCCCCGGCGGACTTACCGGTCTCGCACTGAACCTTGAGGAAGGTGAAGTTGGTGTTGTGTTCCTAGGTGACGGAAAGCACATCACCGAAGGGATGGAGTGCAAGACTACCGGCAAGCTTCTTTCAATTCCGGTTGGTGAAAATTTCCTCGGCCGTGTTGTGAATACACTGGCTCAGCCGATTGATGGCAAAGGTGATGTCGAATCTGCCGCTCAGTATCCTGTTGAGCAGATCGCTCCCGGAATCATCAAGCGTAAATCGGTTTCCGTCCCTCTCCAGACCGGAATTGCGGCAATCGATGCCATGATTCCGATTGGCCGTGGTCAGCGTGAACTTATCATTGGTGACCGTTCCACCGGTAAGACCACCATCGCGATCGATACCATCATTTCCCAGTCCAACCAAAACAAGGCCGCCGCCGAAGGTCGTCTGAAGGATCACAAGCCCGTTTACTGTGTCTACGTTGGTATTGGACAGAAGCAGTCGAACATTGCCCGGACCGTTTCCATTCTCGAAGAAGCCGGCGCTCTCGATAACACCATTATCGTTTCCGCTTCCGCTTCAGACTCCGCGACCAACCAGTTCCTCGCTCCCTACTCTGGATGTGCTCTTGCCGAGTATCTCATGGACCAAGGTAAGGATGTCCTCATCGTCTTTGATGACCTTTCCAAGCAGGCTGTTGCCTATCGTCAGGTTTCCCTCATTCTTCGTCGTCCTTCCGGTCGTGAAGCATACCCTGGTGATGTTTTCTACCTTCACTCCCGTCTTCTTGAGCGTTCCGCTCGTCTCTCCGATAAAGAGGGTGGTGGATCGCTTACAGCGCTTCCAATCATCGAGACTCAGGCTGGCGACGTTTCCGCTTACATCCCAACCAACGTGATTTCCATCACCGACGGTCAGATTTTCCTCGAGACCGACCTGTTCTACCAAGGCATTCGGCCCGCGATCTCCGTTGGTCTTTCCGTTTCCCGTGTGGGATCCGCGGCACAGACCAAGGCGATCAAGAAAGTGGCCGGAACAACCAAGCTCGACTTGGCCCAGTTCCGCGAACTTCAGGCTTTCGCTCAGTTCGGTTCCGATCTCGACGAAGCCACCAAGGGTAAAATCAATCGTGGTGAGCGCATTGTGGAACTCTTTAAGCAGAACCAGTATTCACCCCTTTCCATGGAGATGGAGGTCGCTGTGCTCTGGTCGATGCAGAACGGTCACTTCGACGATGTTGAAGTTGAACGCATCAAGGAGTGTCAGGGAGCCCTTGAGGAATTCCTTTCCACTCGCAAGGCCGATCTTCTCCAGAAGATCGCCGACGAAAAAGCACTCTCCGACGAGATCAAGGACGGTCTTAAAACCGCCCTTGAGGACTTCAAGGGTTCTTGGAAATAAGCGCAAAGCGCACCGATCTCTGACCCCCGATTTCTGACCTCCGAAACTCATGGCCAACCTTCGTGACATCCGCCGACGTATTAAGTCGGTCAAAAGCACCGCGCAGATCACCAAAGCGATGGAGCTCGTCTCGGCTGCCAAGATGAAGAAGGCGCAGAACCAGGCTCTTGCGGGTCGTGACTACGCCGACAAGCTCAACAACGTTCTCGTCAATCTGAAGGAAAACACGGAAGAGGAATCTCATCCTCTTCTGGCAAAGCGCGACGGGAGCAAGGAGCTGATGCTCGTGATTTCCACCGGTCGTGGACTTTGCGGCGGTCTCAACACGAACCTTTACAAGGCGGTTCGCAGAAATGCGTCGGATGACGCTGAGTATGTCACCGTTGGTAAGAAACTGCGTCAGACCATTGGTAAGACCGGAAAGAAGATCGTGGCTGATTGGGAAGTCGCTGATCCGGTGCCCTTCAATGATGCGAAGCCGATTGCCAAGTTCCTCACCGAGAAGTTTCTCAGCGGGGAATACGACAAAATCTCTGTTGCCTTCAATAATTTCGTCAGCACCCTGACTCAGACTCCTACGGTCGTCCAGCTTCTGCCAATCTCGGCAAGTGGCCTTGCTGAGAAGCAGGACTATGAAGGTGTTGGTAAAGATGAGATTGGAGAGACCGACAAGGCAGCGGCCATGAATTCAGATTATGAATTCGAGCCTAATGCCGATGGGGTCCTCGATAAGCTTCTCCCTCTCTATATTAATTTCCAGATTTACCAGATGTTGGTAGAGGCCCGTGCCTCGGAGCACTCCGCACGGATGGTTTCCATGAAGGCCGCCACCGATAATGCGAAGGGCATGATCAAGGATCTCACTCTGGAGTATAACAAAGCCCGCCAGGCTGCGATTACAGCCGAGCTTCTTGAGATTACCACTGCCATGAAGGCGATGGAGTGATTTTTTTATATCGAATCAAAATGTTTATTAAGGGGACGCTACAAACACTACTAACTACATTTATTTGTATGTTAGCCAGTTCTTGTGCGACTCCATATAAGCTCAAGGGGACTCAGATAGGGTCGAAACTACAGGTTTGGATTGTGAGGATCAGCAGATGGAGAAGAAGGTTTCTCCTGTCGTCACCTCCGGCTACCAACGCACTCCTCAGAGCACGATGATCATTATCCCGATATCTTTTTAATATTTTTTCATTCTAAATTTCTAACTCTCCATCACCATGAGCAACCAAGGAACTATCGTCCAAGTCATCGGCGCCGTCGTTGACGTAGACTTCTCCGCCGCAGCCAAGCTGCCTGAGATCTACAACGCCCTCGAGCTGAATTACGACCTCTTCGGAGTCGCTACCAAGCTTGTCCTCGAAGTCCAGCAGCACCTCGGTGATGGTTGGGTTCGTGGTGTGGCCATGAGCACTACTGAAGGTCTCAAGCGCGGCATGAGCGCTACCAACACCGGAAAGCCCATCGCGGTTCCCGTTGGTAAGCAGGTTTTGGGACGTATTTTTAACGTGACCGGCGATGTGGTGGACGAAAACAAGCTTGCTCTTGAAGATGAGAACAGGCGTTTTCCAATTCACCGCGCTGCACCGACCCTTGTCGAGCAGTCTGCTACGACAGAAGTTCTTCCAACCGGAATCAAAGTCATCGACCTCATCTGCCCTCTTCTTAAAGGTGGTAAAGGTGGAATGTTCGGTGGTGCTGGTGTGGGTAAGACCGTGGTCATCATGGAGCTCATCAACAACATTGCGAAGGCACACGGTGGTTACTCCGTCTTCGCCGGTGTGGGTGAGCGGACTCGTGAGGGTAACGACCTTTACTGGGAAATGATCGAGTCTGGCGTTATTTCGACTGAGAAGGACGAGAAGGGTCATCCTAAACTCGACGAGAACGGCAACCCCGTCCTCGCTGATGGATCCAAGGTGGCACTTTGCTACGGTCAGATGAACGAGCCTCCGGGTGCGCGTCTCCGTGTTGCGCTTTCCGCCCTTACGATGGCTGAATATTTCCGTGACGAGGAAAACTCTGACGTTCTTCTCTTCGTTGATAACATTTTCCGTTTCTCCCAAGCTGGTTCAGAGGTTTCTGCCCTTCTCGGACGGACCCCATCTGCGGTTGGTTACCAGCCGACTCTTGCCGAGGAGATGGCCGGACTTCAGGAGCGAATCACTTCCACCAAAAAGGGATCGATTACTTCCATTCAGGCTGTTTACGTCCCTGCGGATGACTTGACCGACCCCGCTCCTGCGAACACCTTCGCTCACCTCGACGCGACTGTCGTTCTTGAGCGTGCTCTCGCTGAGCAGGCTCTTTTCCCGGCGGTTGATCCTCTCGCTTCCACTTCTTCTGCACTTGCTCCAGAGATTGTCGGAGAGGAGCACTACAAGGTTGCTCGTGGCGTCCAGCTCGTGCTTCAGCGCTATAAAGACCTTCAGGACATCATTGCCATTCTCGGAATGGACGAACTGTCTGACGATGACAAAACGACCGTTTTCCGCGCTCGTAAGATTCAGCGTTTCCTCACGCAACCCTTCTTCGTTGCGGAGATTTTCACTAACGTTCCTGGGGTTCTTTGCTCGATCGATGACACAGTGAGAGGCTTTGCTGAAATTCTCGATGGCAAGCACGACAGTGTTCCCGAGTCCAACTTCTACATGAAGGCTGGTATCGACTCTGTTGATAAGGGCTAAGGTGGGAAACACTTAAAATCTAGATTCCCAAACTCTAAACAAATCCGAATTCTCCAAACAAGAAACTCAAAACCAGAGGCTGATCAGCCGATTCTCAGTTTCGGATTTCATCATTCGTATTTTGAGTTTGTTTAGAGTTTCCAAGTTTAGAGTTTAAGATTTCCCCAATAAGCATGTCCTTCCAACTCGATATCGTAACTCCCGAGAAGACCATTTTTTCTGACACCGTCGATGACGTCTACCTTCCCGGTAGCGAAGGTGAGATGGGTATTCTCACGATGCACGCGGCCCTCGTGGCCCCGCTGCAACCTGGCTCACTGCGCTATCTCAAGGATGGTAAGATTGAGGAACTGGCGGTCGGCGAAGGCTTCGTAGAAGTTGCCAACGACAAGGTTGCCGTTCTGATCGACCTCGCGATTGGCGAGGACGCGATCGACGAGAACCAGGTCGAAGAGGCAATGAAGCGCGCAAACGATGCCCTTGAGGGGATGGATGTGGATCATGGTGAGTTCGAGGCCCTTCAGGCGGTCCTCGCGAAGTCGGAGGCAATGCTCAGGCTCAAGCGCAAAGGTCGCTAGTGGGATCAACCCCAATTTTCTCAAAAGCGGCGACTGGTTTCAGTCGCCGTTTTTATGGTCGCTTGAAAGAGTTTAGCCTCTGGCAGCAATAATGATGCTGGCGAGGAGGCAGCCAACGAGATTGGAAACGAGATCCCATCCGGTGTTGTAGTAACCGCCGACATTGGTGTTATCGAGATTTAGAACGGCAAAGAACTCAATGATTTCGTTGAGTGCTCCCAGACCCATTCCACCGAAGACGGCAAGGGCGATGGGGCCAAAGGAGGGATAGAGTTTTCTGCCGAAGCGATTGTGGATATTGGCCCGGAGCGCTTCCCAGCACAGCCAAGTAGCGAGTCCGAAGCCGTAAGCCTGGATGATGTTGTCGTACTTGAGGCGATCTTCGATGAGCCACCAGGAATAGAGGACGGACTGCTCTCCTTCGTAGCTCCAACCCTCGGGAACTTGCACAAGACCTCCCGCGAGATGGGCGGCTCCCCAGACGGAAAGGCACCAAAGCAGGCCCTTTGGGAATCCCACCCGCTTATGCATGAAGGCAATGATCACCCCGAAAAGGGTGAAGAAAGGGAGGTAAAAGCTAATGAACTCCAAATTCTTCTGCGTGATCGCAGCGCTAATTGCCGCCACCAGATAAAAGGCAGTCACTAGAAGAATGCTGCGTGGAATGGGATTTCCTCGTCTCATGAGAATCTATTCTAGAAATGGCGCTGCAGAAGAGCGAGACCGAATTTTGCTCACTTTGTCGTAAACCGCTCTTTGGAAATCAGCATTTGCCAACAAGGCTCTTAATATTTCATACTAAACCACCCCCATCTCAGAAAATGACAATGAAACAATTTCCACTTGGCTCCCTTTCTCTCTTGGCTTCTTTGCCGGCCCTCTTGCACGCAACTCCGCTGGGTTCGGAATCCTTTCCGCTGGACGGTCCAGGCTATCTCGCAGGTTCGGGAAACCTTGTTGGACAAGAAGGACTTGCCGATGGCTTCACCGGTCCTTGGCTGGAAGCCTACTCTGGTTCGCAATCTCCAAATGTGGAGGCGAGTGGACTTAGTTTTACTGGTGTCTCCAGCAATGGAGGTTCGGTTTCCTTGCCTGGAGGTGGAAATGGTCGGGCAGGACGTCTTTTGGCCAGCAGCTACGATGACTCAACCGATGGAGAGAGTATTTACTTTAGTGTTCTGATGCAGTTGGGTTCGGTGGCGAATTCTTATCGTGCCTTTGAGCTTCATCAGGGGGGATTCGATGACGGGGCCAATCGCAAACTCCAAATTGCCACGGGTGAATCAGGGCTTTCTGATGCGGGCATTATCACCGGGGCGGAGAATTTCGCAGTCCGTTTATTCAATTCAAACACGGTATCTTTGGGTGGGGATCTTGGTGTCGGGGATCTCAATGTGAATCTCTTTGTGATCAGGATTGATTTCTCGAGCACCGTCAATGCGGATGTGGTCACGGTGTGGCGGAATCCCTCGGATCTTGCCGATGAGGCCAAGAGCGCGTCTGACTTTAGCGCGACGGGATTTGATTTTCAGATTGATCGGGCAACTTTGGCGCGGTTTGGAAGTGACGGTCTCACCTTTGACGAGATTCGCCTGGGGTCCGAGTGGGTTGATGTGACGACGGGTGATTCTTTCGATACCGATTCCGATGGGATGCGAGATGCCTGGGAGAATGCCAATGGGTTGAATGTCGGGATTGATGATTCTGGCGACGACGCGGATGCCACCGGAGGTGCGGATGGACTCACCAATCTTGAGGAGTTCCTGGCAGGGACCAATCCTCAGCTTGCGGATAGCGACGATGATGGTCTTCTCGACGGAGTCGAAGACATGACTGAGATCTACGCTGATGCTTCATCGACCGGAACCGATCCCTTGGACGATGATTCCGATGGAGACAGCATCAAGGATGGTCTTGAGAACAATCGCGGGACCTATCTTTCCGATACAGATCCCGGCACGGACCCGAACAAGCTCGATACCGATGGTGACGGAGCATCCGATGGCGACGAGCTGGCTGCGGGATCCGATCCGACCGATATCAGCGATACTCCTACAAGTGGGAATACTGAGATGGTGGGGCTAGAGTTTTTTGACTATCTTAATGCGCCGATTGCAGGTGCGAATGGCGGTGAAGGATTTGATTACTCGAATAGCGATGGAGGTTTCGTCGGGCATACGCAGACGTCGGGAGCTTGGACGGCAACCTCCGGAGCGCCTATCGTTGATTGTGGGACTTTGCGAACTGCGAACAGTGGCGCAGCGCGGACTTTGAACGGTCCAGGAGCGGCAGATGTTACTGCGGGAACCTTCAGTGATGAAGCTTCCAACGACGTAGTCTACGCCAAGGTGAAGTTGACGAGAAGAAGAGGAGTGAGTTGGAGCGGACTGAGTTTCTTGGATGATGGCGTTGAAGTGGTTCGCGTTGGGGTGGTTTCTGAGATTTCTCCTTCGGCAGGAGTGCGCACCTTTGGAATCAATGATCTGACTTCCGGTGGAGTGATTTTCTTTTCTCAAAATGACACGGCTCCATCTGCTGCTGCAGGAAATATCATCGTGGCCAAGCTCAATATGAGCACTCGTGAAATTTCGCTTTTTGTCGATCCGGATCTGGCCCAAGCAGAAGGGCAGGCGACGGTGGAAACGACGGCTACCTTCGCTGGAGTAGGTCTTTACGGGGTGACCGGGATTCGGCTCGCTTCCGGTGGCACGGGAGAATCAGTTTGGGATGATTTGGCGGTGACGACCTCGTGGGAGGAGCTCGCAAACAGTGGTATGGATGCGGACGGTGATAATCTTCGGGATTCGTGGGAAACCGCTTTTTCCGTCACGGACGCTGAGGGAAATGCGGATAGCGACGGATTGACGAATCTGGAAGAGCAAGCGCTCGGAACGAATCCGATGGTGGCTGATAGTGATGGGGACAATCTTAGCGATGGCGTGGAAGTTGCGACGCATGGAACGAATCCTTGTTTTGCGGACAGCGATGGAGACGGCTCTGCTGATGATGTCGAATTGGCAAACATGACTAATCCCAATGATCCTGCGGACGGAGAAACCTTCATCGTGGATGGCTCGCGTGAACTCTCCTACGGAGCTGCAGTTTCGGTGCAAACGATTGAGACGGGATTTGGGGATAACCAGAGCGAGTGGAATGCCGCCTATGCCCATGTGGAGAACGGAAAGCTCTACCTCTTCTTCAGTGGTAATTTGGAGGACAACTTTAACAAACTGGAAGTCTTTCTCGATGCTGGAGATGGCGTCACGAGCAACGTCTTTGCTGCTGCGGGAAATGACGGATCGTCTTCCATGAATGGAATGACCTTCGATACCGATTTTACTCCAGACTATCATTTTATTCTTCGTAGGGGATCGAGCAAATTCGATGCGGATTTTTCTGATCTCGCGAGTCAAAAATACAGCTCCTACCTCGATGTCTTTGGTGGCACTGATGCGGGGAGTGGGTTTCTGAATGTAGGGACTTCAAGCCAGAGCACGTTCGCTGTTCTTCCTGAGGAAATGTTGCTGGCTTACGATGGGTCAAATACGGCAGGAATTGGTGGAGCTACAGGTGCTCCGGCTGATCAGACGGCTGCTCAAGATGTGAAAACTGGAATTGAACTCTGCATTCCTCTGGTGAACCTTGGAAGCTCTGCTGGTTTCATCAAGGTGATGCTTCTTCAAAATAATGGAGGCCACGATTATCTTTCGAACCAATCTCTGGGTGGACTTCCCGCAGGGGTTGGGAACCTTGAGGGGCCCGGTGGAGTTGATTTTAGCACCTTTGAGGGTGAGCAATTCTTCGAGGTGGAGCTTGCACCCCTGGAGATCGTGATTACTCGTGCCGAATTCACGAGGGGAGACATGATCATGGATGTCAGTGGTCTTGTAACAGGTAAACCTTATTATGTGGAGCGGAGCAATGGAGGATCTGATTTCAACTTTTTCCAAAGTATTGAAGGCACTTTCCTAGCGGAGTCAGAGAGCCAGCAGATTGTCATTTCCTCACCGGCGCCCACTCAGTATTTTCGGATCGTGTCAGGGAATGCCCCGGTCGAATAACGTTATTCACTCTTTGGAAGACCATGGTCGGTTTTTAGGGCTAGTTCATGAAGGCAAGTAGTAACAGAAGTCCGGCCACTCCATCTCGGAGGGAAAAGCGGGCTTGGGCTGATGACTTGCGCAGGAATTTAAAGAGGGCTCCGGTGGGGCATCCGTATTTGCAGTAAGCGAGCGGGATGAAGAGGGAAGCGAGTAAGCCGATGAGGGCAATTACGATGGTGGCGATTCCGGCGCTGCGCCAAAGCCAGGCGTCGAAGGCTTCGAAGTCGGCGTAGTTCACCGAGGTTGTGCTGATGGCGAGTGCCACGATGAGGACAAGAAGAACCGAGGGGAGGAAGGAGAGCGGCTTGGTGAGTTTCTTTGGAAGTGTGAGAGTTTTGATCGGGAGTTTTCCGAGCCACTGCTGAATGAAGCCATGGGGGCAGAGTTGATGGCAGTAGAGTTGGTGACCGGTTGACCAAGGGATTAGCAAGGCCGCTCCTGCGAGGAAGAGGAGCCCCCATGAATCGGTTAGAGGAAGTCCGTGTTTGGCCCAGCCGATGAAGAGGGCCTGCGAAAGAAGGTCTCCCAAAAGGAGTCCGTAGATTACCACTACGCTGATTTGCCAAGCGAGGCGGAAGAGTGGTTTTCCACGGAGCTTGGTGAAGGAAAAGATAAAGGCCCCCGAGGTCAGGAGAATGAGGCCGATGTTTCGCCAAGGAATTTTGGTGGGCGGAGGGTTTTGGTCGCTCTTGAACTGAGCGAGCCTTCGTTTGACGCCTTCGGCGATGGCCCATGAAGTGTCGGTCGCGCCGGAGACGCCCTCGGGTGCTTCAGTGAGGTCGATGATTTCGTCAATGGACTTTCCGTTGTAGAGCTCGAGGTAGTCGCTGTTATCGAGGATGCGTTCGTAATATTCTTCGTTGTCGTAGCTCTTGCGGAAGCGGAGTCCGTTGATTTTTTCCGCCTTCGCGTCGAGGACGATGAGGACGTCGGTGGGGCCTTGGAATCCGTGGAGATATTCCAGCGATGGAGCGGTGCGGAGCGCGTGGGCGATGAGAGTAGCGGAGGCGTTATGAAGACGGACCACGCCGGGCCAATCGGGATGTTCGTCCATCGTCTGGGCCTCAGGTAAAAGGAGGGCGAATTCCGCGAGGAGAATTTCGGTGGGGAAGAGGCGCGAGGTGGTCTCGCCACCCAGTCGTTCGATGATGCTTCTTGAAATGGCAACGCTGGTGAGGGTGGAACCGGAGACGGCGTCGACTTTTGGGCTGCCTGGAGCGCCGAGCTTGAGGCCAAGGTGGGCTTGCCAGAAGGACGTTTCTTCTTCGACGGAGTCGAGATGATCTTCGGTGTCGGGGGATTGAAGAATTTTGAAGTTGATGACGCTACCCCCTGCATCTAGGGCGATGGCAATATCACTGGGGCCGGAGTAGCCGCGGATATGAGCGGTCTGCGGCAGAGTGGTGAGGAGGTAGCCGATCAGTTTGCCTTCCTCGTTGTGGACTTCGCCAGTTTCTGGAGAATGTTCGCTTGCTGTGGGAAAAAATTCCTCGAGAGGAACAGGTTGGCTCGTGGATGCCGGAGCCCCTGTCAGGCACCAAGCGATGCCGATGATAACGGCAAGACGGTAGAGGCGGACGAGATTTGAAATTTGAGATTTGAGCACGAAGAGGGATCGGCTGGGAGGGGGAGAGGAACGCGAATCTTGCGAATGGGGCTAATCTTGGTTGATGGGCTTGGAATCACGAAATACACGAAACTTGGTTGCGGGGGAGGAGAGGAGTGCACCCGAGGGCATTTCAGCCACCCTCGCTATTATTTTTTAAGGAGTTGGATGGCGTCGATTCCGAGGGTTCCGGTGTTGTTTGCGGAGATGGTGACCGCTCCGGGGAGGACGTCCGTGAAGGAGAAGGTGCCGAGGCTGGTGAAGAGTTTGTTTTTTGGAGCGACGGTTTGATTGAGGATGAAGGTCTTTTTTCCTCCGGCGTGGGCGATTTCGATTTGGGCGGCTTTGGCACGGTTCTCATGGGCCTGCCAGTAGAAGCGGACTTCATAGTTGCCGCTTTCTTTGACGCGGAGCGGGAAGGTGGCGGTGGCGTCTCCGGTGGCGTATTGATAGCCGCCGTTGAGGTTGGGCTTGAGGTTGGAGCTGCTTTTCCAGTTGCCTTTGAGTTTTGCTTTGCGGTCATCGATGACGAGCCCGGCCATGTTCTTGATATTTTGTTCCTTGGGGTTGGTGCGAAGGCCGCCCTCGGGGATGGGTGGGATGGTGAGTTTACCGTTTTTGGTAGCACGGAAGGCACGACCGGGTTGCTGCATGAGATCGATGAGAAGAGGGAGGTAGTTTTGGTAGACTCCGCGTGGGGTCGTTTCCTGCATGGTGGCGATCCAGGCTGCTTTACCAACGACTTCTCCCATCATGCCACAGGTGCGCATGACACGGGTGGTGCCGAGGGCGCGTCGGTCGACGGAGACGCAGCGGCCGGCCATGAAGAGGTTCTCGATATTCTTCGAGTACATGATGCGGTAGGGGATGCCGTAGCCGTTTTTGCGGTCAACTCCACTGCCATGGACCGCAACAGCGATGAAAGGATTGTCTTTGGCGACGCCTTTCATGAATTGCTTTTTGGGGTGGTGGAGGTCGATGGACCAGGTGGTGGGGACGGAGGCGTCGGGAAATTCTTTGCGTGCGACGATGTCGTCTCCGGTGAGGATGACGTCACCCTCGAGTCGGCGAGATTCGCGGTTGCCGCCGATGAAGGCCATCCATTGAAGTTTGGCATTTTTATGTTTATCGGCTTCGGGTCCGTGCTTGAGGGCGGAAAATGCTCCAAAGTTGGCTCGGAGGTTCCAGTCGCGGATGGCTTCGAGGTCTTCGATGGGGTGTTTGTCGTAGCCGCCTTCCCAGAACCACTCAGCTTTGTAGAATTTCTCGTAGGGGCCACGGGAGGGGTGGAGGGCTGGGAAATCGCCGACTTTAAGGGGGAGTGCCCATGGAGTTTTGGGCCATGCAACGGCGTCGTTTGCGGGAGCCCAGGACCACATGTTAGACATGCCCATGTGGCCCTTTTCTTGGATCATAAACTTGGCTCCAGCGAGGGCGCCGATGGTGCCGTGGCCGGTGCCATCGCAGAAGAAGGTTCCTTTGAAGCGGGTGAAGCCACCGGTGGTGGTGTCGACTGCGGTGACGGATTGGATGCGTGAACCTTTAGCGTCGACCTTGAAGGCGAAGTGGTTGAGGTAGAGGTCGAGGTTCTTTTCGGCGCGGGCAGTTTGCTCCTTGAGCTTATCGGTGAATTCTTCGTTGAGGCCGGGGGAGTCGCGGGAGAAGTCGGTGAACTCATCGACGATTTCGCCGAGATTGGGATATTTGCCGCGCTGGGTTCCGCCCATGGCCCAGACGTGAACTTCGGAGGAGCCGTTCCCTCCGAGGACGGCTCGGTCGTGAATGAGGGCGACTTTTAAGCCTTGGCGTGAGCCGGAGAGGGCGGCGGCGAGGCCGGAGTAGCCGCCACCGACGACGACGAGGTCGTAACCGTCCTTAGTGGGTGGTTCAGCGGGGAGCTTGAGTTGGGTCCGGCGGAAGTCGAAGAGGGCCTGGTCGTCGTTGGGCGGGGTGAAGTTGGCGTCCTTGGTGAAGAAAAGGGCATCGCAGCGGCCGTTGAAACCTTTGAGGTCCTTGAGGGAGATGGTGGCCTCGGGCTTGGTGATTTCGACAGAGCCGCCTTGTTGCCAGTGCCATTCGGCTCCTTCGTTGCCGAAGGTTTTGAGAGCTTTTCCATCGATGAGGACCTCGAATTCGCCGGGAGTGCCGGGCGCGTCCCAGGCGGCGACCCAGTCCTTGGTGCGGACGTGGAGATGGTAGGTGCCGGGGGAGGAAAAAGTGACTTTTTGGGTGGCGTCAGCCACGGGAGTGCCCATGCCATGGGCGATGAGGTAGGCCGAGCCCATGTTGAGAACAAACTGGGAGTCGGTGGACCAGCCGCCGCGGTTTTCGAAGGCTTCGGCTTCGAGGAAGACGGAGTCGGCAGCTTGCGATGGGAGTGTGAGTGCAGCAGCTAGGAGTGTGGTCGCGAGTCGGAAGGTCATCGGTTTATAAGTAAACGTGCGATTCACATAAATTTGTAACATTTTTTTTGAGAAAGTTCCGGGGGATTTGAGTGACAAAGTGGATCAGGCTGTCGATGTTTTGGCCATATGAAGTGGGAGTTGTCGACATTTGGAAAAAACCTCTGTGAGGGAAGTGGCATCGGCGAGCTGATGGACGACCTCGGGGAAGCCCTCGCTGGAGGTGAAAATATGCGCATGCTTGGCGGTGGTCAGCCTGCGCATGTTCCAGAAATGGATGCGGTTTGGAGGAAGCGGATGGAGGAGATTGTGGCCGAAGAAGGTGGCTTGGAGAAGATGCTGGGAAACTACGATGCCCCGGCAGGAAGTGAGGCCTTTCGCTGTGCGCTGGCATCGCTTTTTAAAAAGGAGTTTGGCTGGGACGTTACTTATGAAAATTTCGCGGTGACGATGGGCGGGCAGACGGCCTTCTTTTTTCTCTTCAACGCCTTGGCGGGCCGTTTCCCGGATGGTCGAAGGAAGAAGATTTTACTTCCGCTGCTCCCAGAATATATCGGCTACGCGAATCAAGCGGTGGGTGAAGATTTCTTCGAAGCAATCCCAGCGAAGATCGAAAAGCAGGGAGATCATGGCTTTAAGTATCGCGTCGATTTTGATGCGCTCGATCCAGGCGATGAGATTACCGCGATTTGCGTTTCCCGGCCGACGAATCCTTCGGGGAATGTTTTGACGGATGGCGAGATCGAGAGGCTTCGAGGCATTGCGCGGGAGCGGGGGATTCCTCTTATTATTGACAACGCCTATGGAGCACCGTTTCCGAATATCATCTTCTCCGAGGTCGCTCCGGTTTGGGACGAGGACATGATCCTCACGTTGAGCCTTTCCAAAATTGGCCTTCCGGGAACCCGAACGGGAATTGTGGTGGCCAGCAAAGAAGTGTGTCGTGCGGTTTCATCGATGACCTCGATTGTGGGGCTGGCGAATGGAAATGTCGGCCAGGAGATCATGCGTCCTCTGATCGCATCGGGCGAGGTGCTGCGGTTGAGTCAGGAGGTGGTGAAGCCTTTCTATGAGGAAAAGTCGAAGCAGGCGCAGGAATGGATTTCGCAGTATTTTGGCGAGAAATTTCCTTACTTTGTTCATCGGAGCGAGGGCGCTCTTTTTCTTTGGATTTGGTTTGAAGGACTGCCCATTACGACCAAGGAACTCTACCAACGACTGAAAGAGCGCTGCGTTCTCATCGTCCCCGGAGAATACTTCTTCTTCGGGCTTCCCGAGGGGATCGATTGGGGGCACACGCGCGAGTGCATCCGGATGACTTACACGATGCCCCCCAAGATGGTGGAAGAAGCGATTGAGATCATCGCGGAGGAGGTGGAGAAGGCGTTCCGGGTTCAAGCTTGAAGGGCAGGGCAAGTGGAAAGAAAAACCACGGATCGATGGGATTGATGGGATGGCTTGGTCGAGGGTGTTGGATCTAGAGAGGGAGGTTGTTAATTGGGCTTTTTGGTGAAGAGGGGGCCGAAGAGAAGGAGGTCGCTGAGGACGGGAGTGGCGTCTTCAGTTTTCTGTTGCTGATCGGAGATGAGGCCGCGGAAGAGGATGGAGTGGCCGCTGGTGAGGGTAACTTTTTCATCGAAGCGGCACTCTTTGAAAATGGGCTGAGCGGGATTTAATTTTTCCGTTTCGAAGCCGAGGTTTTCTTTGACTTGGACGAGGGCGTTGAAGGTGATTTTTTTTCGCTGTTGAGGGGGTGGATGCGGAAGGTTTCGATGACTCCGAGGTTCTCGGTTTTGAATTCTTTTTTCTTTCCGGGAAGCGGGTAGATAAACTCTTTGATAACTTCTATTTTCCCAACTGTTCCTTCTACGATCATGACCGAAGGGGCGGTGTGAAGGTCACAAAGTGAATGACCTACTAATGTCTTAGACTCATTCCGAGTCTTTCGAATTTGCTAGACCGCTTGGTCGGAGGAGCGGAGGAGGACGTCGTTGATTTCGACTCCGGGAGGTGCGCTGAGAATGTGGAGGGCGGTGGCGGCGATGTTTTGTGGGGTGAGCATGTTGACCTTGGCTCGGGTTTGCGCGAGTTGGTCTTCGCGGCCTGCGAAGTAGTGGTCGAGGAGAGGTGTATCGACGAAGCCGGGGGAAATGGATGAAATCCGGGTTGCTGAATTTACGAGTTTGAGCTCGGAGCGGAGGGCTTCGGTCATGGCGCGGACTGCGAACTTGGTGGCGGCGTAGAATCCTCCAGTGGGAGGGACGCGGTGGCCGGAAAGGGACGAGATGTTTAAGATGTGGCCGCCGGATGGAGGGAAAAGTTTGAGAGCATACTGAGAGCAGAGTCCGAGGGCGTGGACGTTGATCTGCCACATGCGCTGCCATTTTTCGGGATCACCGGTGCTGATGGGTGAGAGGTAGGCCAGGCCGGCGTTGTTGATGAGGATGTCGAGCTGGTCGAGGGAAGAAAAAGCGGTGGCTATTTGATCGGGTTCGCTGAGATCGCAGGAAAGAGGAGCGACGCCTGGAGGAAGGTTTTCGACTGAGCGACAGAGACCGATGACTTCTGCTCCTTCTTTAAGAAGGGCTTCGGCGATGGCCTTTCCAATCCCGGAAGAGGCTCCTGTGATGAGGACTTTTTTGTCAATAAGCATGGTGGCCTTTTAGAGCGAGAAGGGTTAGGCTCACAGTCCAAATGACGGCAGTAAGGATCTTCTTTCTCAAGCTTGCCCGAGAAGCGTCTACGGGATACATCGGGGCGTGGCATTTTCCGTCGAAAAAGCATTTGAGTTGATTGAGTCCGCGCATGAGCGTGGGCGACTGGCCCATGCCTTTCTCATCACGGGCCCGAAGGGCAGCGGGAAAGAGGCTTTGGCGGCGCAAATGGCCGATCTTCTTAATGGAGAAGACGATGCTGCCGGAGGTGACCTTTGGGGGGATCCGGTCGCGAAAGAGGCTCCCACTTTGGAGGGAGTTGAAGGAGAGTTTGTTCGCTTGATTCGTCCTCGGTCGAAATCGCGTATCATCCGGGTCGAGGAAATGCGTGGGATTGAGAAGATGATGAATCAATCAGCCCCGAAAAAAAAGTGGAAGATTGGCGTGATTGTCGATGCCGATCGCATGAATGAGTCTTCCGAGAACGCTTTTTTGAAGACGCTTGAGGAACCTCCGGGGCAGAGTCTTTTACTGCTCCTCTCAGGAGAGCCGGAGCGACTTCTTCCTACGATTTGGTCGCGCTGTGTTCATCTGGCGCTTCTGAAGCCCGTCGATGCGGTTCGCGGTGAGGAAATCGAGGCGTTGTTGCCGATCCTGGAGACCGCGACGCGGGATGGTTTGGGCCAACTTGATGCCGGGCTGCTGGTGAAAGCTGGCTTTGAAAATCTCCTCAAAGAGCGCAAGGCAATCATTGCAAAGGGCTACGAGGTTACTTTTAAGGAAGAGTCCGCCAAATACAAACAAGCGATCGAAGGAGACTGGCTGGCGCAGCGGGAGAAAATGTATGAAGCGCAAACGGCGGCCGACTATCTCGGCGAGCGCTCGCGCATGATCGATGCTCTGCTTGCTTGGATGGGCGATCTCATCCGCCAGAAGGCGGGAGCGACGGGGCTAGAGTTTGAAGACTTTGCGGCGGTGACTAATGCGGCTGTTTCCAACGAAACGCTCGACTCTCTCCTCCAACGTGTTACCGCGGTGGAGGAACTGCGACGGTTGCTTGAGACCAATGTCACGGAAGCCCTTGCGCTTGAAGTTTGCCTGATGAAGGCCTTTGGGCCAACCAACGCTTAATTTTTTTTATGAAAGGGGACAAATCATTCGTCGACCACATCCGTATCCGCTGTAAATCGGGGGATGGTGGAAATGGCATCGTCAGTTTTCGACGGGAAAAATTTGTCCCCCGGGGTGGTCCTGATGGTGGTGACGGAGGCGATGGTGGCCAGGTCGTCATCAAGGTGGATGAAAACACCGATAACCTGCGGGCATTCCATTATGATCCCAAGCTCATCGCTGAGAATGGTGCTCAGGGCCAGACCTACAAACGTCATGGAAAGAATGGCAAGACGGCGATTGGTCGCGTTCCCCCTGGAACGGTGATCTACAAGAGTCCGGCCGTTACGGTGACGGATGCGGTTGCGATGGAGCGCAGCGAAGGTGGCATCGATCTCGAACCGGTGATCGATCTTACGGAGCACGGTCAGGAAATTACTCTCTGTGTCGGAGGAAAAGGAGGACGTGGTAATTTTCATTTCCGCACCTCGACCAATCAGGTCCCGCAGGAGCGCGAGATGGGAACCGATGGAACCGAGGGCATTTTCTACCTTGAGCTGCGGCGCATTGCGGACGCCGGTTTGGTGGGATTCCCGAATGCCGGTAAGTCGACCTTGCTTGGTAAACTTTCCGCCAAGAAGCCGAAGGTGGCCTCGTATCCTTTCACGACGTTGACGCCTCAGATTGGGGTGGTTCCGCTTGGCGGGCACGTGCGCTGCACTTTGGCTGATATTCCAGGGCTGATCGAGGGAGCTCATGAGAACCGGGGACTTGGACATGAGTTTCTACGCCACATTACGCGATGCCGGGTGCTCCTTTTCGTGGTCGATATGGCCGGAAGCGAAGGGCGTGATCCGATCGCAGACGTTCAGACGCTCCGGACGGAGATCAAAATGTATGACGAGGACCTCGCGAAGTTTCCTTGGATGGTCATTGCCAATAAGATGGATCTCGAGGCATCGACCGAGAACCTCGAATTCTTCAAGCAGCGTTTTCCAAAGGTCAGGATCGTCTCCATTTCTGCAGATAAGGAAGAAGGACTCGACAAGGTGAAAGACGCTCTCGAAGAAATCATGGAGAAGCAGGAGAATGCCTGATCTGATTTTTGTCTATGGCGCGCTCCGGAAAGGGGCGTCGAATGACTGGCGCATGAAGGATGCGCGTTGGCTGGGACCGGCCGAAGTTGAAGGGAGTCTTTTGAAGATCGATTGGTATCCCGGGCTCGTTCTTGGCTCGGGAAGATGGGTCAAGGGGGAGGTCTACGAGATTGGGCCGGAACTTCTCAAGGAACTCGATGAGTTTGAGGGCATCGGATTGGAGGATGAGCGCAATGGTGAGTATCATCGAGTGAAGCGAGAGATCCTTCTTGATGGAAGTTCCACAGAAGTTTGGATTTACGAGTGGCTCAAGGGGCTGGAGGGATTTGAGGTCGTGAGTTCCGGGGATTGGCTGGACCAGGATTGAGGCCGGAAGGTTTTTGATGATTAAGGTTGGGCGATACGGTGATGTCCCTGACTAGGCGATGGGATCGGGACAGGTGCTACGCCGCTGGCACTTCTGGCAAAAGTCACCGAGGTAAAGGGCATCGATCCATTCCATGATTGGGTCGAGATGTCGGGCTTCGTCGGTGACAAAGCCGGCTTCAAAATTCCTCCGAAGAGGGCTTTTTGCACCGAGCCCGGCTCCGGTGAGGTTCGCGGAACCGATGAAGGCTTCCTGTCCATCGACCACGACAGCTTTGGTGTGAATACGCGGGCAGAGGATACGCTCGAAGAGATCGGATTCGATAAGGGCGGGGTATTTGTCGAAGTCGGCGCGGAAGCGGGGCCCGGGTTCCTTTGCGTGAAAGAGGCGGACGGCGACACCGCGCTGCACCGTATCTGAGAGGATTTCGAGAAAGGGGACAAAGCGGCGCCCTTTCTTAACGTGGAGATCTTTGACGTCGGCAGTGACGATCCAGAGAAAGCGCTCCGCCCGAGGAACCATCTCGACAATGACTCGTTGATGGATGTCTTCATTGAGGACGAGGTCGTTCATCGCTCAGGTAGTAACAGAATACCAGTCCTTCGTCAGCTCCACTTACGGAATCATTCTTCATTTCTAATGGTTTGGAATTTTTGGAAAAACATCTTAGATTCGTCTCTCTTTTGCGTATCAAAATGTCTGACATTCACTTCAAGTTCAAAAAACTCATGAGATCTTCTACTTTTTCGTATTTTTGGCTCTGCTCTTTACTCTTCGTTCACCCATCCAGTGCTGACGAATCCTGGACCGTCGATTCCCAAGAAGATTGGACGAAAGCGCAAGCTTCCCAAAGCGGGCTGGATGTGCAAAAGGGGAGCATTTCTCCAACCGAAAAGTCGGGCACCTTTCAGAGTGTGGTGAAGCGGTTCGATAAGAAGCGCGCGGTGAGTTCGATCACGCTCACTCAATCTCCGATTTGGCAAAACTGGAATCCGACTGAGAATCTGGGTCCGTCGAACTTGGGGGATGCGCCGGTTCTCCTGACGATCGGGCCGGATAACTACTGGATGTTCGGAAAATATGGCGGCGGGCAGCTTCGCCGGAAGAAGGGGGAGAAAGGGAAGCCACTGGTCAAGCATAGCCCGAAGGATGCGAGGCTCGAAGGATTTGAGATACCGCTCAAGACGACCCGTTTTGCGAATCAATACGATGCTCCCGGTGGTTTGAAGCCGAGAACCGGCGGCTACCATGCCTGGCAAAGTAGGGATATGGTGAGCTGGGTGCACCACGGGCCGGTGACGGAGGGCTTTTCCCGTTGGGTCACGAGTGCTGAACATGTGGATGGCAAAACCTACATCTATTACGACTTCCCCAACGACCAGGACCCTCATGTCTACGTTGATGCCGATCTCGCTGATGGACTACCGGGAGAGAACATGGGGAAGGTTTTGAGCGATCCCTCTCATGGGTCGGACGCTGGATTCATTCGCGATCTCGAGGGAAATTTCCATGTCATCTTTGAAAATTGGGATCCGATCAATGCGAGCAAGCGGGCGTGGGATTCGCCGCTGGCCGGTCATGCGGTGAGCCCGGACGGAGTGTCGCTATTCAAAATTCAAGAAACTCCTGCTGTCGATGTGCGAACCAAACCCACCGGAGAGATCAAAACCTACAAGCACCCTCATTGGACCAAGGAGGACCCAAAAAATTATCCCTCCAATATCGCTGAGTATGAGGTGCACAGTCCCAATCAGGAAGCCTTTGGCGATTGGGCCGCCATTTCAATCGGAGGACAGTATTACCTCTTCGGTGATTATGATTCCGAACACGGGAAACCGATGCAGGCGGCGTGGTTCACCTCGTCGGACATTGGGAAACAGTTCGCCTTTTGTGATAGCATTGGCAAAGGACATCCCGACCCGGACGTTTGTTTTGCGGAAGGCCGCTTCTACTTGGCGACCCAGCAGCCAACCGACTTTACCAGTCCTGGACCGTGGGTAGAAACAGCCGAGGTTCGCGTCGGAGTGGATACCGACAATGATGGCAAAACGGATCAGTGGACCGACTGGAAGGAAGTCAAAGAGGCTTACGACTACCTCCCGGGATTCTCAAAGCAGGTCAAAAAGACTCCCGCATCGCTCGAGGTGTCCTCGCTGCCGGAGGGATACGGATTTCAATTTGAAATCAAGTTGACGGATTCGACAGACAACAAGTCGAAGCCGATTTTGGAGAGTGTGGAACTCGGTTTTAAGAACTGAAGTTTCGATGCCCTGTTTTTGGAAGTGACAAGTGGGGTCCTCTGCGAGAGAGTTTGTTCGTGAAGATCACGTTGGCCCTCCTCCTAAGTTTGCGACTCGGACTCTAGTCCGCAGTCGCCCCGTTCTTTGGTCAACCATCCATCTCCCAACTGTCGCGGAGAAATCACCGTCCAAGGAACAGGACTTATCGAGAGCTTCCGTGCTTCATTGACCCTCAATCACTGAGATCATGAAATCCGAATCCATCTCCAAATACCGTCCATTCCCGGCTGTCGACTTGCGCGACCGGACATGGCCCGACCGTGTCATTGAATCCGCTCCCATTTGGGCTTCGGTTGACCTCCGTGATGGGAACCAATCGCTCCCGATTCCGATGTCAGTCGAGGAGAAGCTGGAGATGTTCGATATGCTGGTGGATGTCGGCTTTAAGGAAATCGAGATCGGCTTTCCCTCGGCGAGCGATACCGAATTCGCCTTTATGCGTCGCCTCATTGATGAGAATCGCATTCCGGAAGATGTCACAGTGCAGGTGCTGGTGCAGACGCGGCGGCATTTGATCGAGCGGACCTTTGAGGCGATCAAGGGGGCCAAGCGAGTGATCGTTCATATTTATAATTCGACGAGCCCGCTACAGCGCCGCGTGACTTTCGGTGATGCTTCGCGTGAGGACATCAAGGCGATCGCGGTGAGCGGTGCAGAGGTCGTGAAGGAACTGGTGCCGACGATTCCCGAGACGGAAATTGTGCTGCAATATTCGCCCGAGTCCTTTTCCGATACCGAGTTGGACTTTGCCTTGGAATGCTGTGAAGCGGTGATTGATGTCTGGGAACCGACTCCGGAGAAGAAGCTCATTTTGAATCTGCCGGCGACGGTGGAGTGGGCCACGCCGAATGTGCATGCGGATCAGATCGAGTGGATGTGCCGGAATATTTCAAAGCGGGACTCGGTCATCATTTCCCTGCACACGCACAATGACCGGGGCACCGGAGTAGCTGCCACTGAGTTGGGTCTCATGGCGGGTGCGGATCGGGTGGAAGGCACTCTTTTCGGAAGTGGCGAACGGACCGGGAATCTCGATATCGTGATTGTCGCGCTTAACATGAACAGCCACGGGATTGCGACCGGGTTGGACTTTTCCGATCTTTCGCGTTTGCGAGAAGTTTACGAGCGCACCACACGCATGATCGTTCCGGATCGTCAGCCTTATGCGGGAGAGCTTGTCTTTACTGCATTCTCCGGGAGTCATCAGGACGCCATTAAGAAAGGCTTGGATCGTCGGGCGAAGGAAGAGTCTGAAAAATGGGGTGTGCCTTATTTGACGATCGATCCGCACGATATTGGACGGAGCTACGAGGCGATCGTTCGGATCAATTCACAGAGTGGAAAGGGAGGCGTCGCCTACATCCTTGATCAAGAGCACGGCTTCGATCTCCCCAAGACGATGCATCCGCAAGTTGGAAAGCGAGTTTACGATCTGGCCGATAAGCGAGGTGAGGAGCTTTCGGCTGAAGAAGTTGGGAAGGTTTTCCTGGAAGAATTTGCCAACGTTGCGACGGAGATGAAGATTCTCGACTACAATTTGAATCATCATGCTGCTGGTCGCGGGGAGGTGCTGTGCACCGCAGAGATCTTGATCGCCGGGGAGTCGAAGAGCGTCCAAGGGATCGGGAATGGTCCGATCAACAGCTTTGTTTCTGCATTGGATAAAGCGAAGTTGAAGGATTTTGTTCTCACCGATTACCGCTCCCATGCGGTGCGTGGTGGGTCGAGTTCGGACGCAGCAGCTTACGTGCAATTGCGCCATGATGACGGCCGTATTCTTTGGGGTGTCGGAGTCGATCCTAGTATTGAGATGGCGGGACTCAAGGCACTTGTGAGTGCCTGGAATCTCTTGAGGGCTTAGCCTACACTACAAACGGGCCACTGATTTACTCTGCTGCCCAGTCGAGCTCTTTGAGGAGAGCGTTGGTGGCGTGACCGTATTCGATGTAGGAGTCGTAGCACTGCTTCCAATCGGGTTCGGCGCCATCGACGGCGTGGAAGACGGTTGCGACATGCGGCTCGATCGCGAGTCCGCCATTGTAGTCGTCGTTTTTCAAAGCGGTGAGGATTTCGCGGACCTTGGCCTGGCCTTCGCCGGGGAGGGTGTATTTTGCGGGTTCCGTTTCGCCTTCGGGTGGATTGATGCAGTCCTTGATGTGGACGTGGACGACGTGTTCTTTGACCTTTTCGTAAAACTCGAGCGGGTCCTGCCAAGGGAAGGGCTCTTCTTTCGAGCGGTCTTTTTGGAAAATGGGATTGGCGGTGTCGAAGACGAGTTTGAGGCCGGGAACTTCTTCGACGAGGCGCAGGGTGTGGTCGGGGGAGAAGCCGCCCCAGTTCATGCAGTTCTCGTGGATGGCCTGAAGGCCAGCGTCGGCGAAGCGGGAGTAGATTTCCCGGAGGCGGCGGAAGCGCTCGTTTTCGTTTTGATCATTTCCCCAAGGTTCCTGGGCGTAGGACATGACGCGGATGAGGCGGGTGCCAAGGCGGAGCATGCGGGGGATGGCGCGGTCAACTTCGGCGAGGGTGACGTCGAAGTCGGAGTCGATCTTTTTACCCCAGTTGCCGATGAGAGAGCCGAACTCGGGGATGGTGATGCCGGCTTCGTCGAGTTGGTCGGCGACTTTTTCGAATTCCTCCTGCGGGAGTTCGTGGATGTTGGCGCCGTTGACGCCACGGGCGGAGATCTGGGTCCAGCCGACTTCTTTGGTGGCTTTGATCTGGGTGACGAGGTCCTTGGCCGCTTCGTCGGCGAATCCGGTGAGATACATATGGGTGATTTAAGCGCTAAATCTTGATTGCGAAACTCTAAACATGGGAGATTTGAGGGTCGAGGTGGGATGAGCGGGTGGAAGGGGGATGCTGGGCTTGGCCAATTAACGGTGGCTCAGATTACCTAGGGCGTTGCCCTAGGCTTGTATGACGATGGCAGTTGGCCAAATGAGGGTCGCTGATTTGCTGGGATTCAACTTTACCATTCGTGAAGAGTGTGGATGCAATGTAATTATATCATGAATGAAAATATTTCATTGGGTAGTGTTTAAAGACGTAAACTCCGAAGAGAAATTGGGTCGTTAACCTGCATCACAGATGTCGATGACATGAGCTAGACTCCGCTGGCCTCATTGACGATTTTTCACATAGTTCGTTTATGATTGGGAGCGGTAATCGGCTGATTCCTTCCTTTGCAAGATCCCTCGATGATCGTGTGTTTCGCACCATGCGAGTGACGGGGCATTCTCGATGAGATTGGTCAGCAGCGCAGGAAATGAGGTCCCAATCTCTAACCTTTTAGATTGATATTGGATCGACGGAGTTTGGAGGAGATTACCTTGTTTTACGATACTCAAAAGGATCTCAGGAACAGATACGCAGTTTTCTTTTTCTGATATTCTCGGTAACCCAGACTTTAGTGATGAGCATTGGCTCCGAGTTTATGTCCTTCCTCTGGAGCAATAATCGGAAATTAAGCTGAACTCTATCCGTCTCATCCCCGAGCCGTCATCAGCGCTCCTGCTATTATTTGGACTCCCAATGATTTGGATCCGACGAAAAGAATGAACCTAGTTTTCAACTGGTGAGAAGGTGGTGACCGAGGGCGACGCAGCCGAGGAGGCCGGCGTTATCGCCGAGGGATGGGGGGACGATGAAGTTTGTAAGATCGCCTTGAAGTGGGGGGTGGGCGAGGTAGCCATTGAGGAGTTCCTTGAGGCGTTTTCGGACCATCGGGAAGAGCTGGCTTTGGTGCATGACGCCGCCGCCGAGGATGATTCGCTCGGGCGGGGCGATGGTGAGGAGGTTGAGGCAGGCTTGGGCGAGGGCGTCGGCTTCGATTTCCCAGGCGGGGTGATCGGCGGGGAGTTCTTGGGCGGGTTTTCCCCAGCGGGCTTCGATGGCGGGGCCGGCGGCGAGGCCTTCGAGGCAATCTTGGTGAAAAGTGCAGTGACCTTTAAAGGAGTCATCGGGGTGTCGGGCAATGCGCATGTGGCCCATCTCGGTGTGGCCCATGCCGTGGATGAGTTTGCCATCGATCATGACCGCACCGCCGATGCCGGTTCCGATGGTGAAGTAGCCGGTATTTTTTAATCCTGCGGCGGCCCCCCAGCGGGCTTCGCCAAAGAGGGCGGCGTTGACATCGGTGTCGAAGAGTGATGGGACGCCGAGAGCTTCTTGGATGGGGCCGAGGAGGTTGGTGTTTTCCCAGGTGGGCTTGGGAGTGGCGGTGATGTGGCCGTATACGGGAGAGGTGGGGGTAATGTCGGCGGGGCCGAAGGTGCCGATGACGAGGGCGTCGGGCTGGCCGTGATTGGCGATGGCGGATTTGAGGAAGGAGATGAGGGCGGGGATCGTTTCCTCGGGGATGGTGGTGGGGATTCGTTCCCGGGCGCGGATGTCATCGGGCCCAGAGGCGAGGGCGGCGACCATTTTGGTGCCTCCGGCTTCGATGGTGGCGATGAGGGGGCTTGGCATGGGGGGAGGGTGAACGTTCAGCATCGAACGTTCAACATTGAACGTTCAAGTGAGGGACTTGGGTTTTGAAAGATTTGGACTACTGGGGAGGGGGTTTTGGATAGGGGGTTTCCTCCTTCGCCCTTCGGGCTACGGCGGACGAGACGGCGCGACAGATGGTTGTGGTGAGAGATGCGTGGTGGACAGATGAGGAGGATTGTTTGAGTGTTGGGCAATGAAGTTGCTTGGTATTTTGTTGATCGCTTTGACGATGGTATTGAAGGGGGAAAACCGGATGACGGAGGCGCAGGCGGGGAGGTTTGTGGAGTTGGCGCTGAAGGGGTTGGCGAAAGAGTTTCCGAGTAAGATTTCGGTGGTGCTGAAGAGCGAAGCGGATTTGAAGACGCCGCAGGAGATGTTTCCGGTTTTTTATGGGCACTTTGATTGGCATTCATCGGTGCATGGTCATTGGACGCTGGTGCGGTTGATGCGGATGTTTCCGGAAGCTGATTGGCAGGAAAAAGTGAGAGAAGCGCTGCGGGGGAAGTTTTCGGAGAAAAAGCTTCAGCAAGAGGCGGCCTATCTGAAGGCGAATAAGTCGTTTGAGCGGATGTATGGCTGGGCTTGGGCGCTGCGGCTTGGGATGGAGTTGCGCCTTTTAGAAGATGAGGAGGGGAAGAAGTGGGCGAAGTGGTATCGGGCGCTGGAGGAGGTGATTGTCTCGAATGCGAAGGTTTATTTGCCCAAGCTTGATTGGCCGGTGCGCTGTGGCTTTCACCCGGAGTCGGCTTTTCCGATGGGGCAGATGTTGGATTGGGCGAGGGCGACTGGAGAGGAAGAATTTGAGACTCTTCTTCTCCTTAAGGCGGCTCATTTTTATTCGAAGGATCGGGCCTATCCGGTGCGCTATGAACCGAGCGGGACGGACTTCTTTTCGGCGGGCCTCAATGAGGCAGATCTCATGCGCCGGGTGATGGGTAGGGAGGACTATCGGAAGTGGCTCTCGGAGTTCTTTCCCAAATTCGATCTGGGAAACTTGGCTGAGCCGGTGTCGGTGAGTGATTTGGAAGACGGGCATTTGGTGCACCTTGCGGGGCTGAACTTAAATCGGGCTTGGAGTTTACGTGGGGTGACGTCGGCTCTAAAAAATCCTCAAAAGGAGAAGTTTCTCGCGATTGCGAAGGCGCATGAGGAGAAGGGATTGAAGCAGATTTTTAGTGGAAGCTATGCGGGGGAGCATTGGCTGGGTTCATTTGCGACGTATCTTCTTACGGGGTCGGGGGAATGAAAAAATTAGGCTTCTTTCAGCGGATCTTGCGTGGCTTGGTTTTTAAGAAACCGACGATCAAGGGGCAGGTTTTTGCGCTTCTTTTCTCGGGAGCTTTTTTGGGAGGAGGTTTGTTGATGGCGTCGGCTTGGGTAGTCCCCGTTTCTAATTTTATCGAATCGCAACAGTGGGTTGCGGCGGAAGCGATCGTAACGAGCAGTGAAGTAGAGTCTCTGATGATTCGAGCGCTTTCGTCGCAAGTTTGGATCATGGTTCCTTTTTCAATCCCTTTTCTTTTGGTGGGGATTGTCGGCGTGAGCTACGCACTTTTAGGTGGTGCGGTCTGGAGTCGGAGCCAGAAGTTGAAAGAGGAGCTGATTTCGGAGGCGCCAGCCCGGATTGCGGAAGAGCTAAGAGGCCCGCATGATTCAGAGGAAAATAAACTGACCTTTACAGGGGTTCAGAGTATTCATGAAGGAGTCATTCTCTTGCTGGTCTCGATTTTTTGGAATGGCATTATCTCCGTGTTTCTTATTGTGGTGATTCAAATGTGGATGACGGGGGATTCGACGGCTCTGATGATTTCTCTTATCTTGGTCCCGTTCGTTCTGGTGGGACTCTTCCTCTTGAGGACGACGTTTCGATCTTTGTTTGGTTCGCGACCTCCGGCGTGGGTGACGGTATGCGGGTCGATGATGCAGCTTGGTTTACATGGGAGTGCTCCGGGGACATTGAGTTTGATGTGGATGCCCGAACCCGTGGAGCGCCCAGATTTTCGCAAATGTAAGATCGGCTTGGTGCGCATGAAATCCCAGCAGAGGTTCAAGAAATGGAAGCAAGAAAATCCGGGCTGGAAGGGTGACTTGGTGCCTTTGAAAAAAGATGAGGTTGGAGAAAGCGCATTCGAATTTGAACGATTGGATTCGAATGAAAAATCATGGTTAACGAGAACCTATGATCTCCATCTTGTGCTGTGCTGGGAACGGCCCGATGGGCACGAGAAGGAAAAGACCTGGCAGGTGAGTCCAATTCGGAATGAGGGTGCTTGATTTTTTGAACTGATGAAGATCTTCCTCTTTTTCCTAGCGAGCGTGCTGTCCTCTCCACTCTGGGGGCATTACGGAAATTTTGTGCGCGGGGAGATACTGGTAGGAGAGAAGAAGTGGGAGGCGACGTTTTGGATGGAAGGGTGGATGTTCTATCCGGAGGCCGGGCCGTTGGCGAAGGATGATCCAACGATTGCGGGGAGTTCGGGGCAGGGGTGGATGGACTCGCTCGATGATGAGGCGTGGAAGGTGATAAAGAAGATGGCGGAAGCGGATGTTAGGAATTTTTTCGAACCGAGGTTAGAGGATAAGGTGCTGGAAGTTGCTTTTTCTTTTCCTGATCTGAGGAGGGAACCTTGGAAGTTTGAGCTAAACGCAAATTACAATGCGCTGCTGCGGATTCGGATGGAGGGGGAGCTTCCGGAGGTGCCAGTGGGGAGTTTTTCGGTGATTTGGGAGGAACCGGACGAGGCGGATTTGATTTTAAAAGTTAGGAGGCTGGGAGTGATGCTGGAGGCTCGGACGATCGAGTCGGGAAGCGGGGCGCAGGAGTTACTTGTCTTTTCTGCCGGTGGGGAGCCGGAAGTGGTGGAGGCGTCGTTGTGGAGTTGGGTGAAGTCGGGCTTTGAGCATATTTTGCCGAAGGGGCTGGATCACATTCTTTTCATCCTTGGGCTCTTCCTGCTCGTGCCGAAAATGAAGTCGCTTCTTTCCCAGACGGTTGCTTTTACCATTGCTCATTCCATCACGCTTGCGCTTGTCGTGCTCGGGACGATCACGGTGCCGGGACGTTTCGTTGAGGCAGCGATCGCACTGAGTATCGCCTATGTGGGGCTTGAGAATTTATGGGTGAAGGAGCTGAAGCCGCGTCGGGTGGTGTTCGTGTTCGCGCTGGGCTTGCTTCACGGGATGGGTTTCGCGTCAGTGATGCAGGAGCTGGAGCTGCCGACGGGGAGTTTATTGAAACCGCTGATTGGGTTCAATTTGGGGGTGGAGCTGGGACAGGTGGCAATCTTGGGTGGGGCTTTCCTTTTGACCTTTTGGGCGGTTAAGAAGGCGGGGTTTGAGGTGTTTCGAAAATTTGCCTCGCTGGGGATTGCTGGGGTGGGGATTTGGTGGACGGTGGAGAGGGTTTGGTTTTGAAGAGTGAATTCTTGGTTGGGGAGATTGGAACGCGAATGTTGCGAATGAGGCTAATCTTGGTCGGGGAGCTTGGACTTGGGACCTGCGAAGCTAAGCGGCGGGGCGCCGCGACACCTTTTTGGGTTATGGTTTTTTGAAGCGGTAGTGTGAGACGATCCATTCCTGGCCGTTCTTGAAGCCCCAGAGTTCGGCGCAGGCGAGGTAGAAGCAGCGCCACCAGACCCACCATTTTTTGGCTTGGTTGGCACCATAGGTTTCGGCGATGAGGGGTTTGAGCTCATCGGTGTGCTGGTCCATGAGGGCGAGCCAGGCTTCGGAAGTTTTTTGGTAGTGGGTGCCGGAGACTTGCCAGTGGTCGTCGATCTTGAGGTGGTCCTGAAAGTAGAGGAGGAGGTCGTCGGAAGGCATTTGGCCACCAGTGAAGAAATAGCGGGCCATCCAGTCGTCTTCGTTTTTGGCTTCGTAGTGGTAGGCGTATTCGCGGTGGGTGAAGATGTGGACGAAGAGTTTTCCGCCGGGTTTGAGCCAGGTGGAGATGCGCTCTAACAGGAGCTGGTAGTTCTTCATGTGCTCGAACATTTCAACGGAGACGCCGCGGTCGAAGATGTCGGCGCCCTCGCCTTGGTAGTCGATCATGTTGACGGTCTTGATCTCGATGTTGGTGAGGCCGCGCTCTTTGGCTTGGGCGTCGATGTAATCCTTCTGGGTGCGGGAGTTTGAGACGGCAGTGATTTTTGCGTTGGGGTAATGTTTCCCCATCCAGAGGGTGAGGGATCCCCAGCCGCAGCCGAGTTCGAGGATGCGGTGTCCGTCTTGGAGGTCGGCGCGCTCGCAGGTGAGGGCGAGCATGCGGTCCTCAGAGGTTTTGATGTCGGTGACGCCGGGGTCCCAGTAGCCGGAGCTGTATTTCATGTTGGGGCCGAGGCACTTTTGGAAGAAGGCGGTGGGGAGCTCGTAGTGCTGCTCATTGGCTTCATCGGTGGCGATGGCAATGGGGGAGGTTTTGAGGTCGGCGACGTGCTCCATGAGGAGCTTTTGGCGGCCTTCGGGGTCAAGCTTTTCGAAGGGGTCGAGAGTTTCCTGGAGGCGCTGTCGGATGCCGTAGCGGATGAGAAAGTCTGGGAGGATGTCCTTGGCGAGAAGGTCGTCGATGGTGCTCATGGTGATTTGGGTGGGAGAGGGATGAAAGGGCTGGTGGTGCGTTGGTATTGGCGATAGCGGTCGCCTTTTTTCTTTAATGAAGAGGCTTCCGAGGGTGGTATGCCGGTGACCTTAAGAAGGAGGTATGTGATGATGACGGGGGCGTGGAGGGTGGCCCAGCCGAAGGCTGATCCGCAGGCGAAGAGGTAGACGCCGATCCAGATGACCATTTCAAAAAAGTAGTTGGGGTGGCGGGAGTAGCGCCAGAGGCCGGTCTTGCAGATGGCGTTGGGGTCGGTGCGATTTTCGACAAATGTTGAGAGTTGGTGGTCGGAGAGAATTTCTCCGCAGATGCCGATGAGGGCGATGGTGAGGGCGATGGTCTCGAAGAGTCCCCAGGGTGTGGCGTCGCGGGAGACGAGGAAGTAGGGAAGGGCGAGGATGAGGACGGAGAGGGCTTGGGCCTGGAAGAACCAGAAGAAGGCGGAGTGGACGCGCCCCTGCCAGATCTCGCGGAGTTTTTGGTAGCGGGAGTCTTCGGTAGGGTGGTGCTTGCGGATGCGCTTCTGGAGATGGTAGCCGAGGCGAATGCCCCAGAAGGCGGCGAGTGCACCGGCTGCGATACGTTTCGGTTCATCGCCATTTCCGAGGAGAGCAAAGAGGATGCCGGAGAGGGCGATCCCGAAAGCCCAGAGGGCATCGACCAGGGAGTAGTTGGTGACTTTTTTACCAACGAGCCAGCCGATAAAGAAGAGGGCGTGGATGAGGAGTCCGACGCTGAGGAAGATGCTCCAATCGTTCATGCGGTGGTTTCTTTTCGCTGTTTGATTCGACGCGCGAGGCGTTTAAGGAGCGGAATTGAAATTGCTTTGATGAGGATGAGAAGGACAGGAGCGAGGATCAACCAGGCGACGATTCCTTGCAGGGCGGCGACACCGAAATTTTGAGCGAATCGCCAGGGATCTCCCATGAATTGTTTGATGAGTTGGGGAATGGAGAGAGAGATAGGTTCTGCTCCGAAGAGCCACTGGCCGGCACGAATGAAGACGAGGATCAGGGCAAGGTGAAGGGCATAGACGGCGTGGCAGGCGACTTGCATAACGGGTTGGTTCAGCTTGAAGAACCAGGCGGCGAAGAAGCAGATGAAGGTGGTGGATCCCATGATTGGGAAGATGCCGAGGACGATTCCGGTGGCGATGGTCCAGCCGAGTTTTTCAGGGGTGATGCCCTGAGTGAGCTGCTTGGTAATGGGCTGGACGAACCACCGCCTCCACCAGGAGGTTCGTTGCTGTATTGCTTCGGTCATGAAATAGGTCCAAAAGGTGAAGGCAGTTCTTACACAAATTTCACCGGATTGAGAACTGATTCCACAGATTGGGAAGCTCAGTTTAGCTTAGTGTTGGGTTGTTGGGACGAGTGTAGACGGCTTGGACGACGGAGATGTTTCGAGTGCCGAAGCCGGCTTGGCAGTATTTTAGGTAGTAATTCCAAGTGCGAATGAAGGGTTCGTCGAAGCCAAGCTCGGCGAGCTTTTCGGAGGAAGCATTAAAGCGTTCGTGCCAGTGGCCGAGTGTTTTGACGTAGTAGGCACCGAAGTCTTCGAGGTCGTGGAGGAACATGTCGGAGGTTTTGGCGAGGACGTCATTGACGCGGCCGATGCTCATGAGGAGGGAGCCGGGGAAGATCACTTTTTGAATCCAATCGACGCCCTTGGTGAGGCTCTTGTATCGATTATCGGGGACGGTGATCATCTGGATGGCGAGGAGGCCTTCGGGTTTCAGGACCTCGTGGCACTTGGCGAAGAAGGGTTCGTGGAACTTGTCGCCGACGGCTTCGATCATTTCGATGGAGACGATTTTATCGAAGGTGCCCTTGATGTGGCGGTAGTCCTCGATGCGGATCTCGAACTTGTCTTCGAGGCCGGCGTCCTTGACGCGCTGGCGGGCGTATGCGGCTTGTGCTTCGGAGATGGTGACGCCGGTGATCTTACAGCCGTAGTTTGCGGCGGCGTGGTAGCCGAAGCCGCCCCAGCCACAGCCGATTTCGAGGACGTGGTCGTCGGCGGTGAGCTTGAGTTTTTGACAGAGGGCGTCGTATTTTGCGGTCTGGGCATCTTCGATAGCGGCGTCGGGGTTTTCGAATTTGGCGCAGGAGTAGGTCATCGTTTTATCGAGCCAGAGGGAGTAGAATTCGTTTCCGAGATCGTAGTGCTCGGCGATGTTACGACGGCTGGTCTCGACGGTGTTGGCGCGCTTGAGGTGGCGGAACCAATTGACGACCTTGAGGAGGTTGACGCCGGGAAGTTTGTCCGAGGCGGTGTCCGAGCCTTGCAGGGCTTCCATGTTAAAGATGAACCAGGAGATGACGGCGCGGATGTCGGGGGTGTCCCAGATGCCATCGGTGTAGGCCTCGCCCATGCCGACGTTTCCATAGTAGGCGCAGCGCTTGAAGAACTCTTCGTCGTTATTGATTTTGACGCTCGCGGTGACGTCGGAATCGGGCGCCCCGAACTGACGAATCGAACCATCGGCATATTCCATGCGGAGTCCACCGAGGGGCATCTTTTTGAGGAGTCCGAGGACGAGTTTTTCGGGGAGGCCGTGTTTGGCTGGGGCGACGGAGTTCATGGTTTTTTGGTGAGGGAAGAGTGGGGGCGGAGGACTTCTTTTTGCGCTTCCGGGCGATCGGACTTTTTGTAGAAGCGGACTTTGTTGAGCCAGAGTTTCAGGGCCTGCCAGTGGATCAGAGTGATGATCTTGAGCGAGAGGAGAGGGTATTTGAAGGCGTAAGCGACCAGACGGAGAGAGGTGAGGTCGCGGGCGGATCCACGGACGGTGGAAGTGAGGGTGACTTCGTTTTCAGTGAGGTTATTGATGGTGACGCGGAACTTCTCCCGGGGAAGTCCAAGGCGGAAGTCGAAGGCGTCGCCGGGATCGGAAAAGGGGGAGACGTAGAAGTCTTTCGCGATTCTCTTTTTCCAAATCTCAGCGCCGTCCTGATCGACAAGATAGAGTTTCATTTCGCGGTAGGTGTTGACCACTTCAGCAACGGCAAAGAGGGGCGTGCCATCGGCTTTGTTGAGATAGAAAAATGACACCGGGTTGAAGCCGTATCCCAAGATTCGAGGCAGGGTGACGAGTCGGACTTTGACATCGTTAGGCACTTCGATCTTTTGTCCGGCGAGCCAGGCGAGGAGATTGGCTTTGATGCCGCCGGGGTGGCCGAGGTCGATGTGGTCGGCGTCGTTGAGAGAGTAGAGATTGAAGCGGTTGTGGCTGAGAAAAGTGGGGGTAGGGATGGCGTCGAGGTCGACGCTGAGCATGAAAATGCGGTAGTCGAAGCGCTTTTGCTCCGGCTTGAGCCGTCGGTGCATGACATCGCATTCGTAGAGGGCCGCTCTCATTACCAGGGGTCCTTTCCGAGGAGGGATCTACAGAGTTCGAGGGCGGACCAGAGGCCGTCTTCGTGGAAGCCATTGCGTTGCCACGCGCCGCAGAAGTAGCGACCGGACTTCTGGCCGGCTTGGTGAAGTTCGGGAATGCGGGCTTGGGCTCCGATGGCCTTGAGGTCGAAGAGAGGGTGTTCGTAGTCGAGACGGCGGATCACTTTGGATTCGTCGATCGGTCCGGAGGGATTGATCGAGACGAAGTAATTCTCGCGATCCGAGACTCCCTGGAGGCAGTTCATCCAGTAGATGGTGGAATGTTTACCGCCGGTGATCTGGTAGTTCCAGGAAGCCCAACAACGTCGGGTTTCAGGCATGAACCGGGGATCGGTGTGGAGGACGGCTTCGTTTTTTTGGTAGGAGAAATTTGCGAGGACTTCCTTTTCCAAGGGAGTGGGGCTGGCGAGAAGTTGGAGGGCTTGGTCGCCGTGAGCGGCGGAGATGACGAGGTCGAAGTCCTGAGTTGCCCCGTCCTTTAGTGTGATGCGGTTTTCGGCGGAGATGCTTTGCACTCCTGAGCCTTGGTGGATGCGATCGGAGAAAGGGGCGCTGATCTTCGTGACATATTTGCGGGAGCCGCCGCAGACGGTGCGCCATTGGTGTTGGGTATCGAGGCCGAGGAAGCCGTGATTGTGCCAGAAGCGCATGAGCGTGTGAGCGGGGAATTCCTCGATCTTCTCGGGCGGGCTGGACCAGACGGCGGCGGCCATGGGCGAGAGATACCAGCGGAGGAAATCTTGGCCGTAGCCGCGCTTTTCGACATATTCGGCGAGGGTTAGCTCAGCGTGTTGAGGGTTCTTAAGCTCGGCCACCGTTTCGCTATTGAAGCGGTTGATTTGCAGGAGCATTTTCCAAAAGCGGGGCCGGAGGAGATTGCGGCGCTGGCCGAAGAGAAGATTGAGTGAGCCGCCATTGAACTCGAGCTTGTCCTGGCGGTGTTGCACGCTGAAGGACATGGTGGTTTTCTTTGTCTCGACGTGGAGCTCTTTAAAAAGGCGGGTGAGGTGAGGGTAGGTGATTTCATTGTAGACCATGAAGCCGGTGTCGATCGGCACTTCGCGGTCGTTCTCGGAGGCCATGACGGTGTGGGAGTGGCCACCGATGCGGTCGTCTTTTTCAAAAAGAGTGATCTCGTGATGAGGATGCAGAAAATGAGCGCAGGCCAGCCCGGAAATTCCGCTTCCTACAATGGCGATGCGTTGGCGTTCCATCTTCTTAGGCGGAAAATTGGGCCTCTTCTTTGACGGATTTTGGGACAGGGCGAAGGTCCCAAATTAGGCCGGTCCATGAGAGGAATTTGAGCCCCATGTAGGTGGGGTCGAATTCCCACCATTGAAAGCCTTGGCGGGTTGAGTGCGGGTAGCGGTGGTGGTTGTTATGCCATCCTTCACCAAGGGTGATGATGGCGAGGAGAAGGGAGTTACGGCTGTCGTCGCTGGTTTCGTAGCGACGTTTCCCCCAGACGTGCGCGAGAGAATTGATGAATAAGGTTCCGTGCAGCAAGACGGTCGTGCTGATGAAAAAAGTCCAGATGAAGAACTGTCCGGTGGTGACTCCGAGCGAGGGGGCGAAGGTTTCGAGGAGGGAGCCGATGGCGAGCATGATGAGTCCGTAAATCAGGGGGACGATTTGATCGAAACGGTTTAGGAAGACGAGTTCGGGAAATTTTTTGAGATCAGGGATGTTTTCGTAAGCGGTCGGGAAATTCTTCATCGAGGTGAGCCAGCCAATGTGGGACCAAGTGAAGCCGTGCACGACGGGGGAGTGGATATCGACCTCTTCATCGGAATGCCGGTGGTGGTGCCGATGGGTGGCAGCCCACCAGAGTGGTCCGCGTTGCATCGAGCTATTTCCCAAGGCGGCGAAGAGGAACTGGACCGGGCGCGAGGTCTTGAAGGATTTGTGGGAGAAATAGCGATGGTAAAATCCGGTGATGGCAAACATGCGAATCAGGTAGAGGACAATCGCGGCGACTACGACGGTCCAGCTGATACCGACCCAGAAGACGGCAAGGCAGCCAAGGTGGAGGAAGACAAAAGGAAGGGTCCGTTCCCAATTGACCTTGTCGGGGAGTTTTTTGGGATCAGGGGCGTCACTCCGGCGGAAGTCGGAATCCAACCACTGCCCGACGACTCGAAAGATCGTCTGAAAGAGACCCTGCTTTCGAGGGAGAGGTGAGGGGGTGGGGTTTTGATTCATCGGGGTCACGGTAAACAACGGATTTACTCCGCTGATGAATTTAGAGAACTCATTGCTTCATTTGCGTTTGAACGATTCCGATGAGGCCGCCGACAAGGGGGATTTGGCGATAGATATTTTGTCCGGAGTCCCAGAAGTCTTGATGGAAATTTACTTGGCCTTTATTATTGAAACGCACTTGGCTAATTCCGACGGAATGAATGGGCTCTCCTCCTCCAAGCTTTGGAGCGGAAAAGATCATGGTCCAACGAATGTAGTGATCTGGGCCGGAGCGTGAGGTGTCATCGATCTGAACCTCAAAGCTCGTCATCGTGTCGGCAGTTTTGAGGAAATAGGCTTTAATCTCATTGGGTCCGTAGTGCGTGGCGAGCGTGTCATTGAGATAGGCTCCGAGGGCGTAGACTTTGGCGGTGTTGGATTCGAGGTAGTCTTTTTTTCCGACATTCCTAAGAAAATTGGAGAAGTGCTCGAGGGCTTCTTTTTCGCCGGTGGAACCTGCCACAGGACCGACTTCTTCCGCTTTGGACATGGCATTGCGGTAGGTAACCACTGATTTTTTCGTCTGGTTGGGTCCAGAGTAGGAACTGAGAATCAGTCCGAGCGCGATTACCGCCAGAAGAATACCCGCAAAAAAGGTGGTGACAGGGTGGAAAAGGATAGAAGCCATGGCTTTATAAAAAGTCTTCCGGTTTTTTGAGTCCGCAAGTGATATTCGAGAAGAATTCCAAGGAGAGCGTAGCCAGTGGAGTGGGAAAATTCTAGGATTTTTTGATGAGAGGTGGGGCGATGGGAGTTATTTACATCAGGAGGAGATTTTGCTTCATAGGGGGAGGATGTCATTGGAAGTGGAGCAATTGCGTATGGTAAATCTTCTCTTGTCTGGGCTTTCGGCATCGCAGAACTCTTTTTATCAGGGGAAACTGGGGGGCCTTAGCAAGGTGAGGGACCTTTCGGAGTTTTCGGAAAAGGTTCCCTTTACGACGAAGGCGGAGTTGGCTGCCGACCAGGACGACCATCCGCCCTATGGCACTAATCTGAGTCGTCCCCTCTCGGAATACACACGTCTGCACCAAACGAGTGGGACCAGCGGGAGTCCGATGGTGTGGCTGGATGATCCCGAAGGATGGGAATGGGTGCGCGGAAATTGGGAATGGGTCTGGCAGGAAGCGGGAGTGAAGCCGAGTGACTCGGCTATTTTTCCGTTTTCCTTTGGGCCGTTTCTGGGGTTTTGGGCGGGCTTTGAATCGGCGACCGCGCTGGGAATTCGTGCGATTCCGGCCGGGGGGCTTTCGAGTGAGAACCGGATCAAGATGATGGAACGGTTGAGGCCCGATGTTTTATGCTGCACCCCGACTTATGGGCTGAGGCTCGCCGAAATTGCTGACAACGCCGCTGATTTGGGAGTTCAAAAACTTATTGTGGCAGGTGAACCAGGTGGGAGTCTACCTGAGGTTCGCGCAAGGCTCAAGGAAGCGTGGGGTGCGGAAGTGATCGATCACCACGGGATGACTGAAGTGGGACCGGTGACGGTGGGAGATCTCAAAGATCCGACGCTTTTGAAAATCAAGCACTCATCATATTTCTGCGAGATCATCAATCAGGATGAGAAAGGGGTGGGTGAGCTGGTTCTGACAACGCTGGGTCGTTATGCTTCACCCTTGCTCCGTTATCGTACCGGGGACTTGGTGAAGCCGGTCGAGACCGAGGATGGCTTTGCCTTAAAAGGCGGTATCATCGGGCGGGTCGATGACATGGTGGTGGTGCGGGGGGTGAATCTCTATCCGGGTGCGGTCGAGGAGGTGGTGCGAAGCGTAGTGGGCATTCTCGAATACGAGGTCGTCATTGAAGAGGTGAATGCAATGTCTGAAGTGAGGCTTCGGGTCGAAGGCTCCGGGAGCGCTGACTTGGCGCAGAGACTGCAGGAAGTTTTCAGCCTGCGCATTCCGGTGGAGGAAGTGGAGTCGGGCAGTTTGGAGCGCTATGAAATGAAGTCGAAGCGATGGAAGTCCGTGAACGCTCAACGTTGAATATTGAAGTTTTTAGAATGGATCGGTGATGAGTAGCCAGGCTCATTTCCGTGCTTCCACTAGATGGGCTTTTTTTTGGAAATAGTGATGTGGGGAGGCCGAATATAAAAGGCCTCGGGCGGGATTTTCTGGAGTGCTTCCTTTTCCGATTCGGAGCGTTGGAGCCAAGCTTGCAGCAATCCTTCAGCAGTCGAGGTGACTTGACTGACCCGCTGAGCCGGGCAGTTGAGTTTTTCGACGGCCTCGAAGGTCCCGATGCCGCCCGAACATTTTTCCAGTTTCTTCAGGAACTCTTCGTGTTCAAAGAGTTCGGGTTTTCCGCCGATGGGCATGAGGAAAAAACTCCCCCGACGCGCATCTCCGGCGGCCCAGGCAATTTCTGGGACACTCTCGAAGGAGCACAATCCAGCTACGCCGCAGCGATGTACCTGAGCAAGGGCCTGTCCGGCGGCAATGCCGACCCTGGCGCCATTGTAGCTTCCTGGCCCGGTTCCAAGAACGACCGCATCAAGCGTCTCTCCTGGAGGAAGTGCGCTGAGAATATCAGCGAGAGGAGCAAAGAGATCTACTTCCTGTGACCTTTCACTGTGGAAAGTTGCCTGGGCGACCATTTTGTCACCATGGGCCAGCGCAAGGGTGGCTTGGGCCACACTTGTTTCCATTGCTAAGGTCCATTTCGTCTCCATCTCTGTAAGGCTGGCAGACAGTTCACTCCTGCTAAATAAAAAAACGACCTCTCACAGAAGAGAAACCCTTGCGTGGTTCCGATCCCGCCCTTATTTCTTTTCGGCCCGCATCATCGATTTTTCACTGTCCACCTATTATTTACCATGTCTGATTACGCTAAAGGTCTCGAAGGAGTCATCGCCAATGAATCCGCCCTCTCCAAAGTAGAGGGCTTAGAAGGTCGTCTTTCCTATCTTGGCTACGGCATCGATGAGCTGGTGGAGAACTGCTCTTTCGAAGAGGTGACGCACCTTCTTCACCGCGGGAAGCTTCCGAATGCTGCTGAACTTTCTTCTTTTCAAGATGAGCTTCGCGGGGATCGCGAGATTCCGGAAGGAGTAATCGAATTTCTCAAAGGAGCTCCGAAAGATGCCAATCCCATGGATGTTCTCCGCACGGCAGTTTCCATGCTCGGCCTTTATGACCCTCGTGCCAAAGTTGGTGAGCCGGATCAGGAAGCGAATCGGCACGTGGCACTCTCTCTTGTGGCTCAAACTCCGGTGATCGTGGCTTACTTCCACCGTGCTCGTCAGGGGCTCGATCTTCTGCCCGTTCGAGGTGATCTTTCCGAGGCAGCTCACTTTCTTTACCTCATGACGGGAGAAGAGCCTTCCGCTGCGGCGGTCAAGACTCTCGATATCGCCTACACGATTCATGCGGATCATGGGATGAATGCATCGACCTTCTCGGCGCGCGTGACCATCGCGACCCTTTCCGATTTTTACTCGGCGATGACTTCGGCTATTGGAACTCTCAAGGGACCTCTGCACGGAGGAGCCAATGAAGGAGTGATCAAGATGCTTAAGAAGATCGGAGAGCTTGATAAGGTGGACGCCTTCGTCGAAGACTGCCTTGCGAACAAGAAGAAGATTATGGGTATCGGTCACCGCGTCTACAAGGTGCTCGACCCTCGTGCGCCGCATCTCCAGAAAATGGCGATCAAACTGACCGAGGAACTTGGCGAGTCCAAGTGGATCAACATGTCTGAGCGCATTGCCACTCTCATGCGTGAGAAGAAAGGCCTTAATGCCAATGTCGATTTCTACTCTGCGACCGTTTACTACTCGCTTGGAATTCCGACCGATCTCTTCACGCCTATCTTTGCGATTGCGCGCATGGCGGGATGGACAGCGCAGGTGCTCGAGCAACTGGAAGACAGCCGCCTCTATCGTCCGCTTACGAAATACGTGGGACCTGCGACACTCTCGCCAGTGCCTCCCATCGGTGAGCGCTAAGGAATGATTAAGGCAACCAGCTCCTTTGATATTACGACACTGAAGCTCGGCTCGGCTTTGCATATGCGCTACCGGCATCCAGTTTTCGTGGTGATGCGGTATCTGTATCTTTTGCTCATTCCTCTGGGTGCTTTCCTCTTGTGGAAAGGGGACGAAATGTTCGGCTACCTCTTTCTCATGACAGGGCCGATTCTTTTTGTGCGGAAGTTCTTCTGGCAATATCGGCTGATACAGAATGCTAAGAGTTCTCCGCAGGCCGGGCACAAGTTGCATTGGACGTTTCGTGAGGATGGGATCCACCAGAAGTCTGAGTTTCATGATGTCGATCTCAAGTGGGAATCGCTCTGCGATCGCTTTCTTTCTCCCAAGTGCATCCTTCTCTACCCTCAGAAGAATCAGTATCTCATCCTCCCGAAGGAGTCCTTTGAGACGCCGGAGGATTTTGAGGAGGTTTCTCGTCTCATTAGCGACAAGATTCCCTCACTGAGATAGTGGGGCAAACTCGCTCGTCCTGGAAATCGGGCACTCCATTTCTCCGGGAAACGAGGCGTTCGTTGACGTGGGAAAATTTCCCCGCTTTTCGATAGCGGAGATCTGCGGAAGCGAAGTGCGCTGCTACCGCTCGACGGGGGATGTCACCGAAGTTGGGCGGGTTTCCGTGAAGGGTGTGCGAGTTGAAGATGACGAGGTCGCCAGCCTTGAGCGCCATCCGTTTGATGTGCGATTCAGCGCGGCCATCGGGAATGATGGTGATCGGGCCCATTTCGTCGGTGTAATCGATGAGAGGAATCCAGGCGGTTGCCATTTGTGAGGCTTCGCAAGTGAGCCAGCGCGATTCCTCCCGATGCCAATGGTAGTTAGCTTTGCCGGAATCACGGGGCTCTTCGTAGAGAAGTTGATCATGCCAAAAGCGGATGCCATCCATCCCGGTGTTTTCTGCGACGAGCTTTGCCAGTCGCCCGTCCCGTAGGAGCTGGGCGAGGGGCGAAAGAAAGAAGGAAGCGAAGGGATTCTTGCGCGTGCGTGCTCGGCAGGGTCGCGGGCCAGGCCAGGAAAAAACGGGCTGGATGTCGTGCTCGCCCCGGTAGTAGGCGTCTTGTACGGTGGCGACCTTTTCGATCTCCTCAGGCGAAAAGAATTCCCGCACGATAAGGTAGCCTTCTTGAGCAAGGAATCCACGACGTCTCTCAGGCGGGCGCATGGGAGTGAGCTAGTCTCGCGGTGGGAAAAAGGCAAATGATTCGTGAGGGGAATGAGGCGTTTTTTGGAGGTGATTAGCTCGAGTAACAGCGACGACGAAGAGCATCTTCTTCCGTCCTCGGGTCAACTCCTATCACTGTGAGGATTTCAGCGTGATGGGTCTGAAGGTGGGTAAAGAGCTCGCCGCGACTTTTATGAGAGACGACATTGGTGATTTGTCCTTCGCTGAGTTGGGGGCTTTCTCAGGGAGAGGAGAGAATTATTGATCGTGAGAGACGCAGGCCGGGACGGTTGTGGCTCCTTTTCCAGAAAGTATCTTCCTTAGTGGCAGAGCTCTTCGATCAGCGCTTGCGTCGCTGGATGGTGGCAGTGCGGTAGAAGACGATCGAGTCGCAGATGGAGCGAGCAAGGGTCTTCTGGTAGGAGGTGCTGTGGATGAGTCGGGCTTCGGTGGGATGGCTCATGAAGCCGCCTTCGAGGAGGACGGCGGGATGCTTGACTCCAGTGAGGACACTGAAGCGGGCGCGGCGGACTCCGCGATCGGGCACTTCCATGCCGGCTTTTTTGAGATGCATGCGAGTGCCCCAATGAATGGCGGTGGCCAAGGCAATGTTGGCAGAGTCTTGGCGGTTTCCTGCTTTGAGGACGAAGTCCGATGCCTTGAGGGAACGGCCATAGTGGGCCACTCCGACAGGGGAGAGGGTGAATGTTTCAATGCCCCGGGCGCGGGTGCGTCCCCGTTGGCCGATGGCATTGAAGTGGATGCTGACGAAGATCGCGTTGGAATATTTATTCGCGATATTGACACGTTGCTGGAGGGTGAGGAATTTATCGGAGTTTCGGGTCATGACGACCTTGAACTTCAGCTTGGTGAGGTGGTCCTTAAGCATACGCGCGACCTTAAGGTTGTAGTTTGCTTCGGTGCCGAGGCTATTATTACAACCTGAATCGCTGCCTCCGTGGCCTGGGTCGATGATCACGGTGTCAAAAGGGGTGGCCGAGGCGATGGACGCGGGCCGGAGGATGGGATCGATGATTTTAAGCAGATCGGTGACCGAGACGTGGTAGCTTCCGTTGATTGCAATGATGGGATTACTGAAGATGAATTTGACGTTATTCATCAGAACTTCCTGGGCACCGGCGGCGAAGCGAACGGTGATGTCCTTGTTCTTCATCTCGATCCTAGAACCAGAGCGAGAGAGGGTCGGGAACTTGTAGAAGCCTTTGACTTGAGAGAGGTCTACGTATTCGACGCCATTGCGCTCCACTTTTTTCCAGGCATAATCGGCTGCCTGGCCAGCGGTGGAGAGAAAGATCGTGAGAGGCGCGACCCACCAAAGGAATTTTTTGAAAAGAATGTTCATGGAGCAGGAAGGAGGTGTGTGCCGATTCTCTGCGAGAAGAGACTAATGCCAAGGGGAAAAGTGGCCAGTATTTTAGGTTTCTTAGTGATTCCGCTCGTGTTCGCTGCTTCTCCGTGAATCTATGATTGGCAAGAGCGAGGTGGGAAACTAACTTTCCCGCATGGAGCCAATTTACGAGGGCAAAGCCAAGAAACTCTTTACGACCGACGACCCCGAAGTGCTCCGCATGGAGTATAAAGATGACGCCACTGCCTTCAATGCGCAGAAGAAGGCCCAGTTTGAAAATAAGGGTAGGCTGAACAAGGCGATCACGCTCCTGATGTACCAGATGATGGAGGAAAAAGGGGTGCCAACCCATCTCGTGTCTGATGTCGATGAGGTCAATCTGTTGGTGAAGAAGGTGGATATCCTGATGGTGGAGGTCATCGTGCGGAATATCGCGGCGGGGAGCTTTTGCAAGCGGACGGCCATGGAAGAGGGGACGAAGTTTAAGATCCCCATCGTGGAATTTTCCTACAAGTCTGACGAACTCGGAGATCCTCTCATTAATGACGATTACGCCCGTGAGATGAATATCGCTTCGCCCGAGGACTGCGCCTTTTTGAAAAAGCAAGCGCTCGTGATCAACGACGTCATGTCCGACTTTTTCCTGCAGTGCGGGCTCAAGCTGGTGGACTTTAAGATTGAGTTTGGAAAAGATTGTAATGGTAAGATCGTGCTCGCCGATGAGGTGAGCCCGGATACCTGTCGTCTTTGGGATGCCACGACCGGAAAGAAGATGGACAAGGATCGATTCCGTGAAGATCTCGGCGGTGTGATGGAAGGCTATGAGGAAGTGCTTGCGAGATTGGAAAAGGCGCGCGGATAGGAAGTTTTGAACGTTGAACATTGAAGGCCTTGAATTTAAGATTTGAGCTTGAACGCTAAAATTTGAGAGACTTGGTTTCTTCCTTTCCTCTGTGAGCTATGGCGTCGAAGTGATCGCTTGCGATGCCTTTTATCGGGTGATGGCCTTTTTGGCGGTCGCGAGTCCGTGTGCGCTGGTGTTGTCGATTCCGTCGGCGATCCTGGCGGGAATAGCGTGGGGTGCGAAGCATGGAGTGTTGTTTCGGGGAGGAAGTGCGATTGAGGAATTGGCGCAGATTGATACGATCGCTCTCGATAAGACGGGCACGCGGGCGCTGCCAATGCCAATCCCAATCCCGTCTTTTCCGGGAACCTGAACTACGACAAGAATGACTTTGCCAATGTGACCTTGGGGAACAACATCCAGGTCAATCGCATGCTCAACACGATTGCTACGAAGTGGATCAAGCATCAGCGAGTGACCGAGCCGGTTCCTCAACTTCTCGATCCCGTCATTTCTTCATCCGGAAGAAGCATCGTCTTCGAACGCGAGATCCAAGTCAGCGGAGAAAAGCCACTGCAACTGGAACTCGAGTTCGAGAAAAAAGGTGGCCAGAGCAATAGCCTCAACACGTTAGGGCTCCTCATCCTCCTAGTCCTCAGCTTTTTCCTCATCTGGAAAGCTACCACGGCGAAGAGCTAGCCCACCGAGGAATGAGGGGAGCATCGCAGTTCAGGTGTTTTCGCTTATTACGGCCAGTCCCGAAGGGACCAGTTCTCTCCGGCGAGGTCAGTCAGGGCTCCGCGTGGCTTCTGGGCTCCGGTTTCGCGTTTGGACCCAAATTTTTCACGGCTTAGATTGAAGACTCCGCCGACAAAGCTGCGACTTTCCAAGACGACTCCGTCGCGAAAGTATCTCACGCGGTAGCAGACAACTTTGGCAATCTAAAGGTTGCAGGCTTCGTCCTTTGCAATGCCAACGGCGCGGCAGGTGTCCTCGCTTTGCCTGGGTTGAGGAGTGGCGGCCTTTGGGTTTGTTCCTTTAGGAGAACTGGAGGGCTCCGCCTTGGCAGAGTTTTTCTTCGCCGAAGTGGGGGATGTCGTGGCCCATGGAGTGGGCGAGGGACATGAGGAGCCGGTTGTGGGCGACTTTGACGAAGTTGTGCATCCGGCCAGTAGCGAGGCCGCTGCCTCCCCCGATGATGACGGTGGGGATGTCGTCGAGAGTGTGGGTGTTTCCTTTTCCGAGTTCGTTGACCCAGACGATTGTGGTGTGGTCGAGCATGTTGCCATCGCCTCCGGGTTCCGGAGTGTCGCGGAGTTTTCCGGCGAGGTAGGCGAGCTGCTGAGCGAACCAGATATTGATCTTTTCGAGCTTGTTTTGCGCCTCTTGATTATTATCGGGTTCGTGACTGAGGGAATGGTGGCCGTCATTGATGCCGAGCCAATTCATGCGAGCTTGTCCGACGGAACGCATGAACTGCAGGGTGCCGACGCGGGCCATGTCATTGGCCATGGCGTTGATGAGAAGATCCATCTGCATGCGTGCGATTTGGGGAGTGTTATCATTGACGAGTTCGATATTTGGGTCGAGTTCGGGCTCGGGATGGACGAGTTTGCCTTGCTTCGCGGAAGCCTGCATTTCCAGCTCGAGTTGGCGGACGAGTTCGATGTGCTGTTGCAAGAGGGCTTGGTCTTCGGCGGCAAGGGATTTGGACGCTTTTTTGAGATCGCTTCCAAGGGAGTCGAGGATTGAGGTGTAGGTTTCGCGATCCTTTGACTGGCCGTAGAGCTTGTTGAGCATCTGGTAGGGATCGTCCATCGGGGCGACGGGCTGGTTTGATCCGGCGTAGGACATGCGGGTCCATGGATCGGCGCGGTCGGGTACGGCGATGCCTATTTCGAGAGAGCCGAAGCGCGTGCGCGTGGCTTTATTTTTCTGGAGGAAGTTTTTGATTTCCTGATCGATGGAAATGGCGGAGGCCCAGCCGGCTGGTGAGTCGGATCCTCCTTGAATATTGCCGGGGTGGAGTCGTGCTCCGGTGAGAAGGCAGGACATGCCGCGCATGTGTCGGTCGCCATCGCCGCCGACGCGGTTGGCGATTCCCTTGAGGACCATGGACTGCTTTTGAAAGGGAGCGAGACAGGAAAGAATGGGGGAGGTCTTGAGATCGTTGGGGTCGCTGGGCCAGAACTTTGCCGGGACAGTGCCGTTTGGCGAGAACATGACGATGATCCGCTGCTTACGGCCGACGGTGGCGCGGTCGGCAAAGGCGGGAAGGCCGGAGACGAAGGGAAGCGCGGCCGTGGAGATGCCGAGATCGCGGATGAATTGGCGGCGTGAGGTCATGGGAGAGTATACGGGGAAGGGGAGAGGGTTTTATCCGCAGATTTCGGAGATTAAGCCAGATTTTTGAGAAAGTGGTTGAGGGGGTGAGGTTTGAACATGAACGGTGAGGTTTGAGCAGACTTCCGTCTTCGAAGCCTCTTTTGCCGAGGATACGGCGCGACAGGTGCTTCGGGACCTAGAGGAGAGCTCCCACGTGGGCTTTGACGCCGGCGGCCAAGCCTTCGAGGGAGTAGCCGCCTTCCAGGGCTGAGACGAGGCGGCCATTGGAGAATTCGTCGGCGATCTGGCGCATCCAGTTGGTGAGGGTTTGGTAGTCTTCGTCGAGGAGGCGAAACTGGCCGAGAGGATCGCCGAGACGGGAGTCGAAGCCGGCGGAGATCATGACAAGTTCGGGTTTGAATTTTCTCATGGCGAAGAGGAATTGGTCGTCGATCACGCCGCCGATTTCGTTCATGGCGGAGCCGGAAGGGAGGGCTGCATTGAGGGTGAGGCCGCGGCCTTTTCCGCTTCCTTTTTCATCGTTGAAACCGGTGCCGGGATACCACGGAGATTGATGGGTGCTGCAGAAGAGGACGGTTTCGTCTTCGTAGAAGATGTCCTGGGTGCCGTTTCCGTGGTGGACGTCCCAGTCGAGGATAGCGACTTTTCCGACGCCGTATTTTCGCTGCGCGTAGCGGGCTGCCACGGCAACGTTATTAAAGACGCAAAATCCCATACCGCGATTCGGGGTGGCATGGTGACCGGGAGGACGGACGGCGCAGAAGGCGCGCTTGATGGGATCGGGCTCCGATGAGAAAACGGCATCGACTGCGGCGCAGACGGACCCAGCTGCATGGGTGGCAACTTCCCAGCTGTCCGGGCAGACATCGGTATCTCCGGTGGAGAGTTGGGAGACGCCGGAGAGAATTTCTTTTTCGGCGAGCGCGACGTAGGAGGGATTGTGGACTGCTCGAAGATCCTCTCCAGCGGCCCGATGCGATTGGAGCGGTTTCATTTTTGTTGCGAGGCCGCTTTCTTCGAACATCGCGGTGATCGCATGGTAGCGGGAAAAGTGCTCGGGATGCTGGCCGGTGACGTGCTTGAGGTAGAGATCGTCGAGGACCAAGCCAACTTCATGAGAGTTACCCATTTTCATAGGGTGAGGGTGATTTGAGGAGGATGCTAGAGCCGAATTCTTATTGGGGAACGGTCGAAGCGGCGATCGTGGCGATGAGGTTTCGGATGTGGAAGTTGGAGTCCTGTAAGGTCTTGTGGAGTTCGTCCATTTTTGCGAACCCGTAGCTATTGACGGGTTGCTGGATGAGGTGATGGAAGAGGTGCTTGATAAAGGCGCGGTGGGCGTGGGGAGATTCGACGGCGAGGCGAGCGAGATCGCGAGGGCCCTTGATGCGGATCTTTTTTAAATCGGGAGTTTCGTAGTCGCTTTCGGAATTGATGGGTTTGTTGTTATCGGAGGTACGGAAGCGGCCGACGGCGTCGTAGTATTCGAGGGAAAATCCGATGGGGTTGATGATGGAGTGGCAGGCCATGCAGGCTTGGTCCTTAGTGAGATCGGTGACCTTTTCCCGCATGGTGAGAGTGGGATCAAAGTCGGCGTCCTTGAACTCGATGGCATTGGGTGGGGGTTTGAGGAAACGACCGAGAATATTTCGGCTGAGGTAGACGCCGCGGTGGATGGGGGAGGTTTGCTTGTGGTAGGAAAAGGCGGTGAGGATGTAGGGGTGGGTGAAGAGGCCGGCCCGTTGTCGGTCGGGGGTTGGGAGAAATTGGAAGGTGCCGTCCTTGGGCGCGGTGGCTCCGTAGAATTTAGCGAGGCGGGGGTTGAGGTAGACGTTTTCGGAGGTGAACAGGCGGCGGTAGTCGGAGGCCTCGGACCAGACGACATCATCGATAAAAAGGTTCAGCGAGGTTCTTAGGTCGGCGATGATGTGTTCATCGAATCCGGGGAAGGTTTTAGGGTCTTTGTTGAGGTGTTCTTTTTCGGAAAGGGAGAGCCAGTGGTAGAAAAAAGCATTGAGCTTGGTTCGCGCACGGGGGTCGCCGAGCATGCGCCAACATTCGTCCTGGATTTGCTTTGGAGTGACGAGCTGTCCTGTTTGGACGAGCTCTTGGAGACGTTTGTCGGGGACGGAATCCCAGAGGGTGCGGGCGAGATGGGCGGCGGTGGAGTGTTGATCGTAATCGCCTTTTTCGTTCCGTTTGAAAGAAGGATAGAGGAAGGAGGGCGAGGTCAGAATGAGCATGAGAGAGCGCTTGGTGGCGGTCTCGTAGTCGCTTCCGGGCTGGGCGAAAATGGCATCGACGTGGGTCTTGCGCTGTTCCGGGGTGAGGGGGCGGGAGAAGGCGCGGCTGGCGAAGTCGGCGCAGAATTGTTTGAACTTTTTGGCACGGTCAGGCTGGTCGGATTTAGTGCGGGCGAGTTCGTCGATGTCATCGAAGATGAGCATGGTGGCCTCGATGGCGGCATTGGCGACGGCTTCACTCCAGGCTTTGGAAATGGAGGAGCCACGTTCGTAGCCCATTGAGGCATCATCGGCTGGGAAAGGAGTTGTTATGAGGGCGGCTTCCGAAGCGCCATCGGGGTAAAGAACATGAGGCGGAAGGGGTTCCCAAGCGCCGTGGGGTGGTTTCCACTCGATGCGGAGGGATGATTTTTCTTCTTTGAAGCAGAGGAACTCGATGAAGACCGAGATGCCGTGACCGCCGAGGAGGAAGAGGGAGGATTCGATAGTGCGCATTTCATTTCCTGAGGAAACCCAACCGTCAATGAAGGGGACTTTTTTGTGGTCGGATTCGTTGAGATACATGCGCATCCCATTGGGAGAGATCATGCGGAAGGAATAGGTTCCGGTTTCGGGCGGGAGGAGGGATCCGGTCCAGTAAATGGAGTGGGCTTTTGGATTGATGCCATCGACTCCGTGCTTGCTGTTGATTTCGAAGGCTGGGACGGGGTCGAGACGTTCGATGAGCTTTCCTTTTCGGTTGTTCATCTTTTCCTTGTTAAAATAGTTTCCTTGGAGGCCTTGCTTGTCGCCTTGGTAGGGACGATTGCGGAAGGACTGGACGATGTCAGTGATGGAGCGACGATGTTGTTGTTGGCTGAGGCGGAGGAGATCTTGGCGAACGGGGTGGAGCTTGGCTTGTGCTTCGGGGGAGTAAAAGGCGGCGTGGATATAGGCTGCGACGGCTTGGGCGTCTTCGTTGATGACGAGGTCTTCTTCGTCCTCGGGCATCGATTTGTGGATGTATTTGGTGAGCGATTCGAGGGATCGCTTGCCGATGAGGGCTTCGTCATATTCGTCATCGACTCCCTGGCCTTGGTCTCCGTGGCAGGAGGCGCAGTGCTTGGTGTAAATTGCGGAGCCATCGGGCGCGGAGAGGGCGAGCGATGGCAGAAGCAGGAGGAGGAATTGGAGAACTCGTGGCATTCGTTGAGGACTACGGTGGGGGACGGGGAATTTATCCGCAGATTTCGCAAATTGACGCAGATTTTCAAACTACGGATGGATTATGGGGCTTGGGTTCTGGTGGGAGATTTGGGATTGAGCATTTGTTTAGCAGGTTGACGGATTTTTTTTGGGAGAGCAGGGTGGATGGGTGATGAGGTTCTTGATAATGGCGGTTTTGTTGACGGGAAGTTTGGCGGGGGATGATATGGCGGTGCCTTATCGGGCCAATCCGGAGAATGACGGCTACATTGCCGAAAAGTGCCTGCTCGATTATGACTTGCCGGAGGGGGAGAAGAATTTTGCCACGGTGGTCTGGTTTCATGGCGGTGGGTTGACGGGTGGCAAACGCAGTATTCCCAAAGAGCTACGTGGGCAAGGGTTTGCGGTGGTCGCTCCTTCTTATCGTTTGAGTCCTAAGGTGACGTCGGTTGAGTGCTTAAAAGATGCGGCAGCGGCAGTGGCTTGGACCTTTAAAAATATCGAGAGACTGGGGGGATCGAAAGAGAAGATCTTTATCAGTGGCCATTCGGCGGGAGGTTATCTGACGAGCATGTTGGGTTTGGATGAACGGTGGCTTAAACCTCACGATGTTGAGTTGAATCAGATTGCTGGGTTGATTCCTTATAGCGGGCACACGATTACTCATTTCAATGTGCGTAGGGAGCGGGGCTTGGCGAACACCAAGGTGATCGTGGACGAAATGGCGCCACTATTTCATGCGAGGAAAGATGCTCCGCCTATTTTGTTAATTACGGGAGATCGGGATAAGGAGATGTTAGGACGCTATGAGGAGAATGCTTACTTTTGGCGCATGATGCAGGAAGTGAAGCACCCGGATTGTGAGTTGTTTGAACTCGAGGGATTTGACCATGGGGGGATGGCGATACCCGCGCACGGATTGTTAGTGAAGTGGGTCAGGGGAAAGTTGAAAGGGCGCTAAGATTCCTTAAGTTTGCTTCGGCCCCGGGACAAATTGAGGTGGCTACTTTTTCTGCGGTCCGTCGTAAAGCGGGAGGGGGAGTCTCTCGCTGGGGGTGCGGTCGGTTTTGGAAATGTGGGCGAGGCGCTTGAGGATGTCGGGGTTTTTCTCGGCGAGATTGTTTGTTTCGTTGGGGTCGTCCTGGAGGTTGTAGAGCTCCCAGGGCAACTTGCCTTTCCTTGCCTGCTGGCGGATGGCCTTCCAGGGGTAGTCGGTGACGGCGAGTTGCAGTCCGTAGCCGTGGAATTCCCAGACCATGGGTTTGCTGCGTTTGAATTCTTTCCCGGTGAGGGCGGAGGTGAGGTCGGAGCCATCGAGTCCGTCCGGTTTTTCGGTTCCCGCGACTGAGCAGAGCGTGGGGAACCAATCGGGGAAATAGGAGGGTGCATCGGTGGTTGATCCGGCTTCTGTTTTTCCGGGCCAGCGCACGATGGTGGGAACGCGAATGCCGCCTTCGTAGAGCGAGCCTTTCCAACCACGGAGGCCGGCGGATGAGTTGAAGAAGGGCGCGTCGACGCCACCGACGTGGAATTTGGGGTCACGACTGGGATGAGTCGTGCCGTTGTCTGAAGTGAAGATAACGAGGGTGTTTTCCTCGAGGCCGTGTTCCTTGAGGCGCGTCAGGACGGTTCCGATGTGCTCATCGAGATCGGAAATCATCGAGGCATAACCGGCGCGGGGGCGCGGGTGGGGAAGGTAGCCATTTTGGCCACGATAGGGACCATTTTCATCGTCCCATTCTTTCGGGTAGCGATCCATCCACGCTTGGGGCGGATGCATGGCGACGTGGGGTTCGACGAAGGGGAGGTAGAGGAAAAAGGGCTTGTCCTTGTTGCTGTCGAGGAAGTCGAGGGCCTCTTCGAGGATGCGATCGGGCGCGTAGATTTCCGCGCGATAGGTGTCGGCGAGGACTTCGCCCTTGGGTTGGCGGGCGTGTCCGGGGATGGGGTTCTTGTTGATGGGGTCGATCGAAAGGTCGTCGTCGAGGAAGGGTGGGTAAAAGGAATGAGCGTTGCGCTGACAATTGTAGCCGTAGAAGCGGTCGAAGCCCTGGGTCATGGGCGAGCCGGTGGAGTCGGTGGGGCCGAGTCCCCATTTTCCGAATCCACCCGTGATGTAGCCGGCCGTCTTGAGAACCTCCGCAATGGTGATGGCTTCGTCGCTGATAGGCCACTGGCCGGGGAAGGGGCGGCCGTTTTTTGAATCTCCGTTTGAGCGAATTTCGGCATTGCCGAGATGTCTTCCGGTAAGAAGGGTGCAGCGGGCTGGCGCACACACGGCGGCTCCGGTGTAGTGGTGGGTGAACCGAAGGCCTTCCTTGGCAAGCTGATCAAGATGGGGGGTCTTGATTTTTTCCTGCCCGTAACAGCCGACTTCACCGTAGCCAAGGTCATCGGCTAGAATAAAGATAATGTTGGGCTTTGAGGCGGCCGAAGCGGACGCAATGAGCAGGGGTGCAAGGAGTGAACGAATCATTATGTCACGCTAGCAAAGAGACATGTAGAAACGCGATCTTGAAAAATGAGAGTCCTCACCGTTTTCTCAGGGCTTGAGCTAAGGGCGAAGCAACGTTAGGAAACAGCCTATGAGAAAGCGCGCCGGGGAAGCTAGACAGAATCGTCACAGTGGTGCCCGCGAGGCAAAACCATTTAATGAGGGTGATCTTAACGATCTTCTCGAGGGAAAGGACGCTCCTTTTCTTCTCATTCTAGATTGCATTCAGGATCCCAATAACCTGGGGGCGATCCTGCGGACTGCCGATGGGGCGGGCGTGGATGCGGTGATTGCGCCGAAGGATAAGGCGGTTGGTTTGACCGATACGGTGCGACGTGTGTCGGTGGGCGCGGCGGAGCATGTTCCTTTTGTGAAGGTGACCAACTTGGTGCGGACGATGGCGCTATTGAAAGAGCGTGGCGTCTGGATGGTGGGGACGTCGGACCGCGCCACTCAATCGCTTTATGAAGTCGATTTAAAGGGTCCAATTGCGATCATCATGGGCCGAGAGAGTGAAGGGATGCGGCAACTTACCGAAAAAGAATGCGACTTCTTGGTGAAGTTTCCGATGAAGGGTTCTGTTGATTGTCTTAATGTCAGTGTTGCTACCGGAGTCTGTCTCTACGAGGCCGTGAGGCAGCGGGAGGTCGTAAAGTGATTCGTATTCTGTCAGATCTTCATCTGGGTCACACTGCGTCGCGAATTCAGGATGTGGCGCAGCTTGCTCCGCTCTTTGAGGGTAGCGATGAGATCATCTTTGCCGGTGATGTTTGGCAGGAAAAGGAACACAGAAGTGAACGTCCGGCGCGAATGGTTTCGGAGCTCCGTGAGTTGGTGGGCGAGCAAGGTATTTTTCTTCGGGGAAATCATGATCCCGGCACGGAACAAGGAATCGCTTGGTTGGCCGGGAAGTCTGTTCTGGTGACTCACGGGGATGCCGTTTATCGGGACGCCACTCCTTGGTCACGGGAGATGTCGCCCCACCGGAAGGCCGTGGAAGAAATTGTGAGTCGCTATGATGAAGAGGACGCGCAGGCTTGCTCGGATCGGGCGAGGGATATCGCACTCACGATCAAACCGATTCCGCTTCCGAAGCTTCCCGTGCCTTTTAATTTTTTGGTCACTGCGCTCTGGCCACCGAGTCGGACGCTCGAGATGTTTCGAGTTTGGTCGACGATGGGCGAGGAATGCCTGCGCTTTTTGGAACGAGTGTCACCCGAGAGTAGGATTGTCGTTTGCGGGCATTTTCATCGGGCCGGGAGTTGGGAGAAAGAGGGCCGGGTCGCGATTAATACGGGATCGTTCATGAGGACGAGCCGACCTTGGTGCGTCGATATCGATGATGAATGGGTGACGGCCCGTGAGGTAACTTTTTCCGATGGTTGGAAAGCCGGAAAGGTGAAGGGGCGGTGGATCGTGAAAGAGAGCTAGGAGATTTTTTCAAGGACTCGCTACGCCGACCCGGAAGAAGCGCTTTTGAACGAGGCTGGTGACGTCGATTATCACGGGAGCATTGTTTCCATTGATCAAGGTGAAACAGGTCCAGTTCTCGAGGTCGATTGATGTTTGGACTTCGTAGGTTGTGCCATTGACGGTGGGGAAACTAAGAATGAGGTCTGGCGAGATCGAAAGGGGGATGTCGAGTGGGGGAAGGAGAGCGGTGACTGTGAGATTATCGATGGCGATTCCTTGTCTCTGGACGGAGATGCCGAAGCTTTGTCCCTCGTTGAGCGCTCCCTTGGTAAAGGGGTTGCTGAATTTGGTCCAGGTGAAGTCGTCTGGCCCTGATCCGTTTCCGGTGAGTCCAAGACTTCCCTGACCTGCTTCCTGCGCTCTGCTCTGTGAAACTCCGATGTCGGTCGAAGTGATGCCATTGGCCGGGCCATCCATGGCGAGCATGGTTCCTTCATAGCTGAGGAACTGAAGCACTGAGGCATTGTGCACAATGGCGATACCATCGGAGCCTCCGTTTTGAATGCCGCTGATCGCTTTGGAAAAGATGCGATGGCCGCTGGCGGCGGTTTTATCGAGGGTGAAGGTATCGAGGCCGTGGGTGCCGTAGGTGCGGCTGTTGTTGCCATTATAGAGGATAATTTCGACATCAGCGATGGCTCCTGGAAAGTTGGGGCCGACGATTACTTCGATAAATTCACCGACATCACTACTGGCGTTATCGTAGTGCAGTTCGTTGAGGAAAATGGTGTCGCTTCCTCCGGTCCCAGGCGTTCCAGGGATGGCGCTAAATTGGATCTCGAAAGTTTCATTGGCGGCAATCGCTACTCCTTGAATGGTGGCGCTTAGGGTCGTGGTGGCTCCGTTTGTAATCGATCCGGAAGTGAGTGTGTTGTTTGCGGTGAAGGTGAGAGCAGGAATTGAGATGGTGCCCGCGGCGGTGATGACTTGGACTTCCCAACGATCAATCGAGCCTTCGAAGGATGAATACCATTGCTCGGCGTCGTAGCTGATTTCCAAAGAGCTGATTTCGGCGATGGTGGCATTGTGAAAGGTTCCCGAGAAGGTGATGAGTTCACCATCCTTAATCCCCATGGAGCCTTCGTTTCCATAGGAGCGCAGGCCATCGGCGATGGAGGAGCCGTCGTCGGTTCCGATCCAGCTTGAATCCGAGATGGTCCATTCCGAGGGGTGGGTGGTGCCTTCGAATCCGTCGAAGGTTTCCAGGACTGCCGTGCCGAAGGCGGTGATCTCGTAGGTGGCGGTATCGGCATCGGTCACGGTGAGGGTTTCGGCATCTCCCTCGAAGCCTACGGCGGCCGCGGTGATGGTGACGCTTTGGCTGCCATCCATGATGCTATCCGGTTTTGGAAGAAGGGTGGTGGACCGGGTGGTCGCTCCCGGGGGAAAGGTGAGCGTCATGTCCGTGGGCATCACTTCACTGGTGTCAGAGGAGCAGAGTAAAACGGTGACCGCTTCTCCCGCTGCCGGAGCCTCGGGAAGAGTTACGGTGAGGGTAGTCCCGGCTGATCCTTCCGCAATGAGATTGGTGCTGAGAGTGAGGATGAGGGGGTCGGCGTCTTCCAGATCAAAGTCGCCAAAGACGAGGAAGTGGTCGGAGGCATCTTGCGAGACTCCTGAGGCCAGAGGTGACCCTGATTTGGGGAGGCCTGGGAATCTTGCTTCCAGCTCGCTATTAAAGACCTCAAGGACGGGGGCGCGGTTTGCGAGGGCTTGAGAAATGAGAATGTAGTCGAGGACAGAGCCTCCTTGGAAGGTGGCATCCTTCAGTCCATTTTGCTGGAGAGGCAGAGGATTGAGGAGAGGGTAGCTCGTGAAATAGGAGGCCGGGTTCATGTAATATTGCACCGGGAAGGAAATGTCGGAGCCCAAGGAATAAGTGGATGGGAGTCCGGAAGGGAGCGAGTTGAAGCTGATAGGAGAGCCAAGTAAATTGTAGTCGCCCAAGACGATAATATGGTCCGAGCCGTCGAGGCCTTCGTTATCAAGGAAAATTTTAACCCTCTCCATTTCGACGGCCCGGCGAAAGGGATCGTCCGGCATAAAACAGCATTTTAGATGGAGCGTGATGATGGTGGGATCGCTGGCGGTGCCTGGGACATCGACGACGGCCGCTGCATGAATACGGGTGAGATCTTTGGCTCCCGATGGCGAAATAATGCTGTGAGTGCTCAAAAACGGGAGTTTTGACATCAAAATCACGCCCGACCCAGTGTCAAAGGCCGGTCCGCTGGGGATAAAAAGGTGGGAATAACCCAAGCTGGAGGCCAGTCGGTTCAAGTTGCTGGGGTTCCCCGAGCGATCGTTTGTACGTACTTCCTGCAGAGCCACGACATCGGCGTCGATTCTCCCAAGAACGGCTGCAAGCGCGTCATGGCTTACGGTCCCGGGGGCTTCGATCCCGAGAAACACATTCATGGTGGCTACCCGCAGCTCTGCCGCAGGAAGTAGCAAGCTATTGAGAATAAGGAGAAAAACTACCTTCACGAGGTGTGGAACATCTCCCGACAATGGCATTCCAGCAAGAGGGAATATGTTGGAGATTATCGGTGAGTTTGCTAATTCTTTGCGCAGGTGAAGAACGACTACCAAATCCAAGAACTCGTTGCGCAGTCGGCGAAGATGGTTGTCTACCTTGCTACCGACAAAAAAGGACAGAGTTATGCGCTGACTCGATTGGTCCTAAGTGATGAGATGTTGGAGAGCTTTCTTTCCGAGCAATTTGATGCCGCCTTATCCCAGCTTATGACCTTGGAGCATCCCTGTCTCAGGGGGGTGGTGGATGGCGGATTGGACGAAGTCGACAATCAACCCTGGGTGATTAGCCAATGGTGGGAGGGTGCAAATCTCGAAGACCGCCTTGCCGATCAGCAATTTGGAGAGCCGGAACTCAAGCGCCTGCATGGGTTGGCTCAGGTCCTCATTGAAAAAATTTCGCCATTTGCTGGAGCGATCGCCTTTCAGCCGAATTTCATCATCAACACCAAGGCGGCGGATGGGAGCACGATCGAAACCTTCACAATTGATCTCTTTCATTGGTTCGACGATTGGGCTTCTGGAGTTTCTCCGGGCTCGTCAGTCGATCCCAACCGGAAGTTGGCTAACCTCGTGACCTTGATCCAAGGGCCGCCGATCAGGCGGCCGATCTTCCCAACCGTGACCGGGCCAGCTGCGGTCACTCAGTTGGCATCTGCGAAATCGAGCGGGTTAACGGGCAAGGTGTTTCTGATGGTGGGAGTTCTCGTAATACTGGTAATGGGAGCGTTCGCCTTCCTGAAGAATAGAAAACCAAAAGAGCCTGAAGTTGCCTCGATTGCAGAGAGCGAAGAGAAGAAGGCCTCGAAAGCGGTCTCTGAGGGGAGGCCTAAGAAAATAGAAGCTTCCGCCCGCCGGCCAGTTGAGAGTTCTGAGAAGACGTCGAAATTGAAGGGACGTCCCGAAAGGCCGGATATTGAATGGTTGGAGAAAAATCAGCAATTGTCGGCAAAGGACGAAGGGCGCCGCAAAGAGCTAGCGGGTAAGTGGGTCAATGTGCGTGGATGGGTTGAGGCGGTCAGTGGGGAAGGTGAGTGGACCTTTGAGATCGAAAGAAGCGAGGGAGTCCCGCTCAAGGCCCGACTTGAAGGGATATCGACGCTTAAGGTGGAAGGGCAAGCGGTTGCCGTGATCGGATTCCTGGTGAATAAGGATCTCCTCGTCATTCCGAAACTTTGGGGGGATGATGTTCTGGCCGATGATGAATTGCTCGAGGAGCGGAGTCCCTTCACGGTTCAGGACGCGGCACGGATTGAAGAAATGGGAGGGCGAACGATTCGTCTGACGGGCGAGGTGCTCGAACTCGAAGAAGGGAGCACTTCAATTTTTCTTCATTTTAAAAAGCTGGAAGGGAAGAACCCGATTTTGGCGGGAAAGATCTCCAAGAAAAAATTCACAAAGACTCACGACGCGAAGTTCTTTAAGGGATTGGTTGGGAAGAACATCACGGTGACCGGTGTCGTAACGAAGTCGTTATCGAGAAAAGGACAATACGTCCTCTTTGAGCGCAATAAGGATCTTGAATTAGCAGGGGAAGCACCGGTTGGAGCGATTGCGAAAAAGCCATCGGAACCGGCAAAGCCGAGAAATGAACGTCCTTCTCTTGGAGAGATGAAGGAAGTCAAAGCGGAGGATGAGAAAGCGCGTGAGGAGAACGAAGGGCGCTGGGTGATTTTAGAAGGTCAGGTCGAGAAGGTGAGCGACGAGGGCGAGTTTCAATTTGTGGTCGATGAGGGAGGAGAGCCCTTGACGGCGAAATTGAATGAAGGTGAGATCGAGGATGTGGCCGGAAGGATGGTGACTGCAGTGGGAGTGCTGAAAAATTCGGGGTTGCTGGTGATCGAGAAGGCCAGCGACGTTGAGGTGGGCGAGTCAGTTGTCGCGCCCGATAAAGGAAAAGAGTTTACGGTCGCCGATCAGATCAAGATCCGCGCAAGCGAAGGAGAAGTCATCACCGTGCGGGGAAAAATTCTCAGCGCAAGCGCTTCGAGTTCGGGAAAAACCCTCTATCTCAACTTCACGGACAAACGTCCGATTCTTGCGTTGGGAGTGAAGGTGAAGGATGCGGAAGAAGGGCTTGATCTGGAGTTTCTTAAGAATTTTGTAGGACATGAGATTACCGTGACAGGCAAGGCGATCGAGGAATATGGGGGCCATCGCTTTGTCATTAGTATCACGAAAAAAGATCAGATTAGGAAATGAGCCAGAGCGCTTATCCGGAGACGATCAAGGCGCTGGCACGGCAACTCCGTGAGGCTGCGGTTGATCACGAATCCTTCGAGATTCCGCTTCCGCTTTGTCAGCTTTCGGAATGCCGCGCGACCTGCTGTCATGATGGAGTGGTGTTGTCCGAGGAGGAGGCAGCCTTCATTTCCGAAGGAACTATTCAGCTTCCTGACGGACGTCAAAAAACGGCAACGGTGTCATCGGAAGCCGCCGAGCGAGCCGATGATTTTCCGGGACATTTTTCAAAGACCCGCTGCGTCTTTTTGGATGAGCAACATCGCTGTCAGTGGCAACTGCGCTCGGTGGCTGAAGGGAAGCATCCGTGGTTCTATAAACCGATTTCCTGCTGGATGCATCCCATCCTTCTCGAATCGCAAGACGGAAGGCCGGTCCTGACCCTCCGTCGGCCGGAGAATGATCCTGCCGGATTTGCCTCGCAGACGCCGTGTGGTCGGCTGACGGAAGGCGCCAGCCCCGCGCGGGTGACTCTTCAAATGGAGCTAGAAATGCTGCGCGAGATCTCGGATCGTGATTTTTCAGCAGAGCTTAACGCGCCTGGGATTTGAGCTGCGCATCATTTTGTTACTAAGTCGAAACACGTTTCAGTCGGGGAAACGGGGCATAATCTCCTAAGGGAGCCAGTCCAATGACTATTTTGATGTCCTGTGTGGGGGCTTGCGGCTGTCATTGACTGCCGCTACAAAAGTCCCTGTGAAAGTTCTCGAACTCATTGCGCCTTCCCAATTTGTGGTTTCCGAAAAGCCCAAGCCTTCGCCTGGGAATAGTGAGGTGCTGATTAAAGTTTCCTTTTGTGGGATCTGCGGGAGTGATGTACATGGGATGGACAACAGCAGCGGGCGTCGGATCCCACCGATGGTGATGGGGCACGAGGCCAGTGGGGTGATTGCCGAGTTGGGTGAGGGCGTGGAAGGCTGGGCCGTCGAGGATCGCGTGTCCTTTGATTCAATGGTTTTCTGTGGGGAATGTGATTTTTGTGAACGGGGGGAGACGAACCTTTGTGATGAACGTCAAGTCATGGGGGTTTCCTGCGATGAGTTTAAACGTGATGGGGCCTTCGCGGAATGGGTCATCGTGCCAGCGCGCATCTTGGAGCGCATTCCGGAAGGTCTGAGCTTCGAGGAAGCGGCCTTTACCGAGCCCCTTGCGGTGGCACTTCACGCCGTTAATTTGGTGAAAGTGAATCCGGGTGAGAGTGCTCTGGTGGTGGGTTCAGGCCTGATCGGACTTCTCGTGATCCAGGCGCTTAAGCGGGCTGGTTGTGGTGAGATTATCGCGGTTGATCTGGACCGTGGTCGACTCGAGCTTGCAATGAAGCTGGGTGCGACTTCCGCATTTCACTCGCTGGAAGATGAGATCGTGCTTCCTGAGGGGGGCGTGGACCTTTCGATGGAAGTCGTGGGTGCCGGGCCAACGTTGGATCTGGCGATTAAGTCACTGAGAAAAGGGGGGCGAGTTGGGCTTGTTGGGAACGTCGTTCCGGAAGTGAAATTTCCTTTGCAATACGTAGTGACTCGCGAGATTTCGCTGATTGGATCCTGCGCTGCTGCTGGTGAGTGCACCGAAGCGCTTGAGGCGATTGCTTCAGGGGAGATTCAGGTGAAGCCGTTGACCTCGGCGACTGTGCCGCTTGAGGAAGGCGCTGATTATTTTGCGCGTTTGCGTGAGGGGAAAGAGGGGCTTTTGAAGGTTCTTTTTCAGCCTCATGCTTAGAGATTGACGGTCTAGATCTGGTTTTTTTTACCCAGATTTGGGAGGATTTAAGATGATTTCACAGATTTTTCCTAGCCTTCGATTTCGCTGATGGCCCAGTCGGCGTGCTCTTTGAGCATTTCTGATTCTTCTCGTACTTTGCGGAGAGCGGGGAGGTCCTCGGTCTTGCCGACGTTTCCGAGGGCGACGCAGACGTTTCTCAAAAAGCGTTCCCGTTTGAGTCGTTTGATGGGGGACTTGGCGAAGACGTTTCGGAATTGCTCTACGTCCATTTCGAGAAAGTCGCGGAGGCGGTGCTCGAAGATTTTGCCCCGGGCGTGGAGGCGTGTTTCACGTGAGATTTTTGCGAAACGATTCCAGGGGCAGGCGTCGAGGCAATCGTCGCAGCCGTAAATACGGTCGCCCATGGCTTTGCGGAATTCCATTGGGATCGAACCCTTATGTTCGATCGTGAGATAGGAAATGCAGCGGGTGGCCTCCATTTTTCGAGGGCCGGTGATCGCTTGGGTGGGGCAGGCCTGGATGCAGGCGGTGCATTTTCCGCAGTGATCGGGAGAAGGTTGATCGGGCTCCAGCTCGAGAGTGGTCAGGAGTTCGCAGAGGAAGAACCAGGTTCCCAATTTCTTGTGAATTTGCACGGTGGATTTTCCATTCCAGCCGAGGCCGGAGGTGGAGGCGAAATCGCGCTCAAGGATGGGGCCGGTATCGACGTAGTAGCGCTGCAGGCCGCCCATTTCCTGGAGTGCGGTATCGAGGTCCTTGAGCTTTCCCTCGATGATGTCGTGGTAGTCGTCATTCCAGGAATACTTGGCGATGCGGTAGCCCACCTTTGGATGTTCTTTGGCGGGAAGGTAATTGAGGGCCAGGGAAATGACAGAGCGGCAGCCGGAGAGAACTTCCCGTGGGTCACAGCGGCGTTCGAGATTGCGTTTCATCCAACCCATGTCTCCGGCATGTCCGGCTTCGACCCAGGCGAGGTAGTCGTCGGCATGCGCGGCCCGGCCGGCTAGGGAAATGCGACAGTCATCGAAGCCCAGTTGGCGGGCGATGAACTGGACGTTCGATTTAACGATTGTCGAATCCATCGTTCACTTGGTTCCGTAGTGGTAGCGGGCGGATTCGATGATTCCGTTGCAGATCTCATCGAAGCAAAGCTGGTCGGTTTCGATATTGAGATGAGAAGCTTCTGAGTAAAGCGGGTCCCTTTCCGCGAGGAGTCTCAGGATTGTCCCGGACGGGTCTTCGTTGTTGAGTAGCGGGCGGTTGCTGTTGCGCGAGGTTCGGTCGAGGATTTCTTCTGGGCTGGCTGCGAGCCAGACGACGTAGCCGAGTCGGCGTAAGATATCGCGATTGCGTTCCGATCCGACGATTCCGCCTCCAGTGGCGATGATGTTGCCTTCTTTTTCGATGAGTTCCTCAAGCAAGTCGGTTTCCATTTTTCGAAAGGCTTCTTCACCATCTTCGGCAAAGATCTTGGGGATCGACTTTCCGGCCTTTTTGGCAATCGCGTGATCGGTATCGATGAGCGGGTAGCTAAGCATTTTCGACAGCTCACGCCCGATGGTGGACTTACCCGTCCCCATGAACCCGATCAGGACGATATTTCCCTGCACGTGAGGATGGTAGCGGATCGAGAGAGGGAGACCAATCTAAAGTCTGGAGGTGGATTTGAACCACGGATGGGCGCGGATTTATTCCTGAGTTTTGCGGAGAGGTTTTTAATTGAGGAAAACCTATCGAAGCTGGGCTTCGCCGATGATTTTTCCATCGTATGGGGAGGCGATCTGGAATTCGGAAGCGTCTTCGAATTTTCGTTTGAGGTAGCCCAAGGCGATTTCTTGATCCGGGTAGAGAGAGGCGACGGAGGTGATGAATCCGGCTTCCTTTCCATCGACGAGGAGTTTCGCTTTGGTCGGGATGAGCGGTTTGTTGAGAGTGAGCTTCACGAGCTTACGATTTATCTTTCCGGCGCGCTTCATGCGGGAAATCACTTCTTGTCCCGTGTAGCAACCCTTGTTGTAGGAAATTGCGGTTTCCTCGAGTCCCGCTTCGGGAGGGAGGAGTCCGGGGAAGAGTTCGTTGGGCCACTTTGGGATGCCGTTGAGGATGCGGGCGGCTTCGGCTTGAGACACGGCAAAGGGCAAAGATTCGACTTCAAATTTTCCCGAAGGAACGAAGGTGTCGATGGCGTCATAACCGAAGCGATTCGCTGAGGAGGTGAACGCTCCGATTTGATGAAGAAACTCAATGTCCTCAGGGCTGTGAAAGAGATCAAATTGATCGCTGACATCCTCGAGTTTTACGTCATCGGCGATGAGGTAGCGATCCAGTCGTTGAAAAAGAACGGTGCGCAAGGAGATAGGAGCATCAAGGTAAAAGGCACCTTCATGATGGGAGAGATGGATAAAGGCGTCCATTTTTCCTTTCATATTGAGAACGCATGCGGAGATCGATTTCCCTGAGTCCGTGAGTGTGACATCATTGGTGATTTGCCCGTTGAGAAAACGGACCGAGTCAGGGCCGCTTACTTTTATAATGGTGCAGCGTCCTAGGTTTACGGTGCTGGGATCTCCAGTGACTTGTTGCTGGAGGAGGTAGGTTGAGGAAAAATCATTTTCCTGATGCTCCGGTTTGAGCCAAGCCAGTTGATAGCCGACCTGTTTTGCAATGGGTGTCTCCACTCCGGCAGTGCGTCCGAGCTCGGCGGAGTAGTCCACATCCTTGAGCATGTTCTTGGTTGAGAAATGCGGGGTAAAGTCGCCTTCTAACAGAGTTGGAATTTTCATGCCTATCGCTCCGGCGTAGCAGCCGTTAAGCTTGGCGGCTTCGTGCCAGGCGCGGGGATCGACGCCGTGACGTCGGGAAATCTCCAAGGCTTCAGTCATCGCTTGCACGAGCGCTGCGGTAACATGATTGGTGGTGACCTTTACGACGGTGGCGGCGGGCGGCGGGCCGAGGAAGACGATTTCACGGGAGGTGATTTCCAGAAGTGCGCGATGTTTTTCGATTACTTCGGGATCTCCGGAAAGGTAGTAAACAAGATTGCCCCCGGCAGAGGCGTTCTTGGAACCGGTGAAGGGGCAGTCGAGGAAGTGGCAGCCGAGTGTTCGGCATTGGGCGTCGAGCCACATCGTGGTGTCGGGATCGATGGTGGCGTGGTTGATGAAGGTTTTGCCTTCTCCGAGGGAAGGGGCGATTTGCGAAAAGACATCGCGCACCGCAATTTCATCCATGAGATAGCAGACGATGACGTCGGCTTCCGCCGCCGCCGCAGGGAGATCGCTGACCGAGTCGGGCCGATCCTTGGGAGTGCGATTCCAAGTTTTGAGGTCAATTTTTTCCGCTGTGAGTTGGTCTGCACAGCGGGAACCAATAATGCCGAGTCCGAGAAGGAGAGTCATGTGAGTGATTAGCGGGCAAATTTAGCAAGGGCGGTAGCGACCTCTCTAATTTCGAGCACTCCTTCTTTGGTAGGTTTGGCTCCTTCTTCGAGGGCCATCGCGTTGCGAAGGCCGGAGAGATACTCCCGCATTTTTTTGATATGGGGGAGATCGCTAATTTGGGGATTTAGGGTGCCGATTGATTCGGAGTAGTAATCGGCGATATCTTCGCGGAAGAGACGCTGGGCGCGCTCGGGGGTGAATTTCTTATCAACGGCAGTCGAGGCGGCTTCGAGGGCTTCGATCCAACCTCCGAGGGAGATGAGGTGGGAGAGATCGGGATCGCGCAGGCTCACGAGTTCTCGTTCGACGTCTCGCTGGGTGGCTGCGAGGGCGGCTTTTAGTTTATCGAGGTCCTTGGCCTTGGCGTGATCGAGAAGGGCAGCGGCGTGGCGCGTGATACGATCGCCCGCGCCGAGGGCTTTGGCGTAGCGGGAAAGGTGGGAGGCGATCGAGGGGACGTCGTCGGAGTTGCCAGTTTGCACCGCAATGAAGCCATCGGCGATCAGAGTTCCGAGTCGGAGGGCTAACTTGGAGCGGTCGAGTGGAAGGCGTTCGTGTCTTTTTAGATGATCGGAGGAATAGGCCAGCGGGGAAATCTTTTCCAATTCGTCGAAGACCTTGACGATTGATGGAACGGTAAAATCATTGAGAGCACTATCGGAGCGGAAATGTTCGTCATCGAGTAGGTCTGGGGGGATTTCTGGGCGATCCTGAGCCCTAAGCGGGGAAAGGAGGCTGAGAAGAGTAAGAGCGATGCTTGTTTTCATGAAAAGAGTTTCCCACAGGGCGGGCAAAGGTGCTATCGAAAATTTCCGAGGACTGGAACTTGACAGATGCTCTGAATTCTCTAGGTTCTCGGTCCGCTCAGAAAGCGGATTTAATTATGGCCAATAGCAAGTCAGCAGAAAAGCGTGTGCGTCAGATCGAAAAGCGCACCGTTCGTAATCGTGCGATCAAGAGCGAAATTAAGACTCTCCACAAGAAGACTCTTACTGCTGCTGAGGGTGGTAATGCCGATGAAGCGAAGACCGCATTCAGTGCATTTGCTTCAGCCGTCGACAAGGCAGCGAAGCGCAACGTCATTAATGACAGCAAAGCGGCAAACATGAAGAGCCGCACCAATAAGGCGATCAAGCCTGCTTAGGCGTTCCTTCAGCTTTTAATTTTTTCTAAAAGCCAGGAGGTCGTCACCTCTTGGCTTTTTTTATCCCCGATCATGTCCAGTCAGAACCAGCAAGACCGCCTCAAAAAAGCCAAGGAGATTGCCAACAATCCCGTGGCCTACAAGGTCTGCGAGGGCTGTGATTCGATTGTGGTCAGCGATGTCGTGATTTGTCCGAACTGTCATGGCTACCGTTTTGATGGGAGCCCTGAGCGTGTGGTAGATCAGGCTTTGGAGCTTGGAACCCGTGAGCAGCGGAGTGTGACGGCAGAGGATCTGGGATAATTTCGGATGTCAGATGTCGGACCTCAGATTTCAGATCTCGGACTGAAATAAAAAGGCCACTTCCCGGAAGTAAAGCGGCCTTTTAAAATTTTAGAGGGATGATCTAGCTCACGTTGACGGCCTCCGCACCGGTTTCACCGGTTCTGATGCGGATGGCTTCTTCGACTGAGGAAACGAAGACTTTGCCATCACCGATTTTTCCGGTGTTGGCGCTCTTGACGATCGCTTCAGCGACCTTGGCGGAATCTTCGTCGTTTACCACGATTTCAATCTTCACTTTAGGAAGGAAATCGACGGTATACTCGGATCCCCGATAGATTTCAGTGTGTCCCTTCTGACGTCCGAAGCCCTTGACTTCAGTGACGGTCATCCCCTGGACGTTGACCTCGGCGAGGGCCTCTTTGACCTCTTCGAGTTTGAACGGCTTAATGATAGCTTCAATTTTCTTCATAATCCTAATTTAAGATCTGCACAAAAGGTAGCAACTGCCGTGCCAGATTCTAGGAGAAAAGAATTTAGGGGTGTGGATGGGGATCTGGAGTGGGTTGTAAACGCTTTAATGGCGCGCAAATCCAGCGGGATACTAGGAAGATGAGGAGAACGAGGGATAAAAGAACGACGGCCCGGCTGCCCCATTTTATTTTTTGGGGACTTGGAGTTGCTTTTAGCCCGTAGGGAAGAGGGTAGTGGTCATTGACGGCATCGAATTCGTTCATCGTGATGCCGAGACGCTTCGCGCTGTAGATCCCATTCGCTTTGGCGGCATTTTTCTTTGTCTTCACTACTGGAGGAATCATCGCGGAAATTAATATGAGGGCGAGAATCGTAAAAAAGAGCCGATTTTTCATGGAGATGGGGAACTACTTTCTTTTCTGGCGGCGGAGAATTTTAGGAGGAGGTAGTAGATGATGGGTCCGCAGGCGAGCATCAGAAAGACGATGAAGTTTATCGATTCCAAGAGCTTAAATTTGGGCTCAGGGAGGACGCGGCATGGAAGCGGGTGATGAATTTTGGGGGGCTTTTCTCCCCAGTGGGTATCGGGTCCGGTTTCGAAGAAGTCTTTTTTGATTCCTTTTACGAAGGCGCGACCGTCTTTGGTGATTCGTTTTCTGGCAACGGAGTTGTCACCTCGAAGGTAAGCGAAGTTGCGGTGGTAGGGATTGGAATCGAGTCGTGAAAGTTGCGGGAATGATGATGCCGGCGAGGATGAACGTGAGGAAGAGGGGGAAGACTCCACACCAAATATCTGAGCGAGGGCTGTGTTTCATGGCCGTTTTACTCGCCTTTATCTTGCCATCCATCAGTGCGTGGGTCATTTTCGATCTTTTTCTTAATCGGAGTTTTTTCAGGAGACATTTCGCCAATCCAGTGCTCTAGGAAGAAGCGTTTTTTGCTCGTGAAGTGGGTGTCGGCGCGGCCGATGATGGGGCGCAGAGTGGTGGACATTTGGAGGGTGACGAGGAGGAAAATTCCAATCCAGATACGAAGCGGGGTGGTTTTGGTTGTTTGGGTGTGCTTGAGCATCTTCATGAGAAGCCCGGTGCCGAAGCCGACGGCGATGAGCCAGGCGGCGAGGACGAGGAAGCCGAAGAAGGGCTGGGATTCGGTGGATTGGGAGAAGACCCAGAGGACGGGGGTGAATCCCAATAGAAGGGCTGCGATGAGAGCAAGGGCGGCGGCGAGGCCTTGGGCGATTTCGGGGAGCTTGAGGGACGTTCCGGTGAGGGCGGTGAAGATGTAGAGGCTGGGGAGGCAAATGATGGCGCTGACGATCACGCCCATCAGGATCTTGAGCGGAGCGGCCCAGAGTTGTTCATTGAAAGAGAAACTTCCCAGGGTGAGCCCGAAGATGATGAAGGCGGCAAAGGTGAGTCCAAGAAGTTTGGCTGCGAGCGCGGGGGGACCATCGTTTTGACGGATGGTATTGATGAGGGAGTGAGGGTGCTTGAGGAGGCACTCAAAAATTTCAGAGAGAGTGGCCTTTTGGCTCAGAACCGGCTCGGTGCTGTGCTCTTCTTTTAGAGGAAGGGCGGGTGGAGTGGGATTTTGGTCATTCATGATTTGATGGAATTTGGGTCGGTGAAGAATTTTAAGAGAGGGATGAGGAGGAGGAAGAGGCCGAAGCAGGCGGCCACGAAGCCTTCAATGGGATGGCCGCCGGTCATGACGCCCATGGAGCGCCAGATCGTTTCGTAAAAGGTACCTCGCATGGGATCGGCGCGGAGGAAGGCGACTTCTAATCCGGGAGTTCCGAAGAAGGGGCGGAGGATCCAGGAGAACTGTGCGCCCATAAAGGCGTTCCCTCCAAGCCAGGCGACCAAGGTGGCTCCGGCGATTTTCTTGCTGGGCGTGGTGACCACGAGTAAGCGGGCGAGGTGACCATTTGCGATGACGCCAGCATAGGCAATGATGGCGGTGTGAATGACCATGTAGTTGGCATGGGCCGTTCCGGCATTGGGGGCGTCGGGAGAGGGGGCATTCAGCGCCATGAATAAGAGAACGGGAGCAAGGGATCCCAAAATAAGTGCGGCGACCGAGAAGCTGAGAAGCTGCGCTAAAATAGACTGACGAAAGCCTAGGCCACTGCCGAGGAGGAGAGCGAGCATGCCGTTGAGAAGCCCGTTGCAGGCAAGGGTGATGAAGATGAGCGCAGGCATCTTGAGCGCGACATAGAATCCCATGGTGGGGGCGCGCCACAGTCCCACGGTGAGTCCGTAGCTCCCGAAACCCAGCACGATGGTGGCAAGGCAGATCACGAGGTTGCGTCGAGAGGGCGTCTCGATCCACACCCGTAAGTCATCGGGTGCGCCGATGAGAAGAGCTGCGAGTTGGGCGGACATTTAGAAGAAAGGAGTCAGTGGGGGGAGCTCGGAATCGTGGAACTGGCTGAGGATGACAACGGGCGGAGCGGTCAAATTTGTCTCTTCTTGAACAGCAGCGGAAACACTTGCGGCCGAAGGAGAAAGAGAAGAATATAGCAAAATGAGGAGCAGGGAACTGGTCTTCATGACGAAGAAACAGTGACTGTGCTTTGTGAAGGCTTGATGATTTGAATGTGAAGATTCGGGGAAATGGGCCTTTTTTGTGCCTGATCTATCGTTGGAATGGGTAAATTAAAAAGCTCTTCGATTCCCCATTCCATAAAACCACCTCACCTAAAGGGAATTCCTTACTTTTTGGTCCATCGTGCTAACAATGTGCTACCATCCAGTGAGGATCTGTGACGTTCCGGATTGTCCTTTGAGGGATTTGAAGACTCCCTCAAATCTGAGGGCGTCTTAGCGATGAGCCCAGAAATAGACCTATCTATTTGAAGATCAAACGTCCCCCGCAAACCCCTTTCTCCCCCTCCGGTCCAAGGGCGGGTTAAAGGCCCTTCCGCCAAAAGCAAATTCCTAGCAGTCTGACGGGGCGGATGCCCGGTGGGATTGCGATTAAGAAGAGTCCACATGGTGGGCGGCGGCGGCGCTTTGAGTTTTCGCACCAACCCTTCAGAGGAAAAAACACGCTCTTAGTCCCGTAGAGACCATTGTTAATCAGAAAAGGTCTTGGCCTCAATCGGCCAAGGCTCCAGCTAGGATCGGTCAATGGTGTGTTTAGCTTTGCAAGGACGCCCAAGTCACCTTACCAATCATAAAACCAACCAGCAAAAAAGATGATCGTTCAAAAAAAAATTTCCATGATTCGTAAATATATTCTCCTCGTATTGGTGAGTGCTTTGCATTTGGCCGCTCCCGCCAGCGCCCAGACAAGAGAAAGAAACACCAACACGTCTCAAACTGAAAAATACCGCCTCGTGTGGTTTGAGGATCCCACCACCACCGCAACCTTCGTGTGGAACCAGCTCGCAGGCGATCCCGCAACTCTCTACTACGGTCTACAAAACCAAAATCGCCAGAAAGGGAAATATTCGAACCGGGCCAAGGTAAATCGTGTCGTCAAGTATGATGGCATGATCAACTGCTTCGTGCGCTTGCAAAATCTCGTGCCAGATAGCTGGTATTTCATGTGCCTCGGTGATGATTTTGGCGTCAGCCGTCGCTTTTATTTCAAGACCGCACCTGACAAGCCGGAGGCCTTTACCTTTATCTGCGGTGGCGATTCACGGAACTTTCGGGACGTTCGACAAGCCGCGAATACTCTCTGTAAAAAACTGGCCCCTCTTTTCGTGGCCTTCACCGGAGATATGATCAGCCAAGATAACGCTGAAGAATGGAGTCACTGGCTGGATGACTGGCAATTGACCATCAACGAAAAGGGCCACCTCCTCCCCATCGCCCCGCACCGAGGCAATCACGAAGGCCGCCCCGAATCCATCCCCAACCACTTCGGCATGCCCAAGGACTCCTACGCTGCCTTTTCCATCGGTGGTGATCTTTTCCGCTACTACATCTTAAACAGCGAAATCCCTGCTGACGGAGCTCAGGGTGCCTGGCTTTCCGATGACCTCAGAAAAAATGCCAATGGCGTGACTCACCTCGTCGCCGGATATCACAAGCCGATGCTTCCTCATACCAGCGGAAAAGCACTTGGAAGAAACCCCGCCAAATGGGCCAAGACTTTTTATGAAGCAGGCTTGGACTTGGCGATGGAGTCCGACTCGCATGTCATGAAACGCACCCTGCCCATTCGTCCTGACGCCAGCGGAAAAGGTGGCTTTAGGGCAGCTCCCGATGACCCTAATGCGACCACCTATCTCGGTGAAGGTTGTTGGGGTGCCCCATTGCGTAAGGCGGATGTTGCCTTCCCCTGGACGGTAGGCGCAGCATCTTTCAACGGCTTCGACTGGATCCACGTCACTCCAAAGGCGATGTATGACAAGACCGTGAAGATCGAAAACGTCGCTAGAATCGGGGAAATCGATCCTAAGAAACCCTATGAGAACCCTGCGGGAATTTCGCTCTGGGCGCCCCGCGGTGGCGATGAGGTCCTGACCATTCCCGCAGACTAAAAAAACCCACCGAGGAAAGCGTGGCCCCCTTGCCACAAAAACCGAGAGTAGGATATGATGAGGAATAAAACGGACCTTCTCAGCAAAGGAACCTTGCAGCTTGTCGTTAGCCTCATCTTCCTCGCGCGAGGTTGGCTAACCTGGCGCTGGGATAGCCCCATCCGCGAACTCATTTGGCAAGAAGCTTGGTGGACTCCGGTCCTTAAAAATTTTGACATCACCTGGAGTCATTTTGCGCGCACTTCTGATGCCTGGATCAGCCCCACCCTGGATGCGATAGGGATCTTCCTAGTCATCTCCGCACTCCTTCCGTGGCTTTCCGGGATCTCACGGGTAAGCTGGATGCGATGGCTCCTGCTCCCTGGAATCGTCATCGTCATCCTCGACGCCTTCTCACGCTGGGTCGCAAAAGACATGCAGGCTGGTATCGGAATGGAATACGCCCTCCAGATTGCCAGCCCCATTGCTCTCCTTATTCTCCTGGGGGCAAAGACCACCTCGGTGAGACGTGAAAATGTCATAAAGTGGATTCTCCTCATCGCCGCCGCCTCTACCTTCACCGGTCACGGACTCTATGCAGTAGGTTACTACAGCGTGCCTCTGGAGTTTCGGATGATGATGACCGAAATCTTACCTCTCTCGGAAACGGCCAGCCTCATGTTTTTGAAAATTGTCGGCTGGCTCGATTTTATCGTCGTCGCGCTCATCTTCCTGCCCATCACACGGCGGGCTGCCCTGGCCTACATGGCCTGCTGGGGAGGCCTGACCACCCTCGCTCGCATCTTAGCCTACTACGATACCGAGCTCCCTCGATACGGACTGGACCCCTGGCTGATCGAGGCCCTCGTCCGCACCCCGCACTGGCTCATCCCACTCTTGCTCCTCCTACGAGAAATTTCCGTATCCTACCGGAGGGGAGAAAGGGGGCTGGTTGCTGAATAGTCTTTCGTTCCATACCTAATTATATCGGAGTTCCTTATTCAACAACCATACCATTATTCATTGCAATTGTACTAATGATCATAAACACAATAACCAATATAGCGGGAACAGCTCCTACAATAATTGCTCGGGTATTCTTTGCGGAGATACCGAGGCAGCATGCAATAACTCCTAGAAAGAAAGAAGATATAAGGGTTATTCCTCCGATGCCAGGATCCAGTAAGAGTAAGCTAAGTAATATACCTGCTAGAAACAATCCAGCTCCTCGATTAGACAGTTTAGTTGCTAGAGCATGATTTTTACTTTCTTCTTTCATACTGACTGCTAGGAATTTTCTTTTGGCGGGAGGGCCTTGAATCTGCCCTTGGACCGGAGCAAAGGGGGGAGGGGGTTGGCGGGAAGAACAGATAGGAATAGCAGATTTCTTTGTAGCAACAACACACAGTGATGAAGATAACGTAATGACTTGCCTCCAAGCAAAGAACCTTGGAACGAAGAGCTGCATTCCTCTCATCCACAGAACAGATTATGCAAATGCAGTGAACCAAGCAAAGAGCCAACTCGGAATCAAGGAAGTGATTAGTCCTAGAGAAGTGGTGAGACGGGAATTGATGCGCTTCATCACTTCAGACAAATATCACATTGTGAAGAAAATTCCAGCAGGTGAAATAATCGAAACAACAATCAGAGAAAAGTCCAAAGTGGCAGGCAAGACCGTTGGTGAAATCTCCCTCCCTCCAGGCTCTATTTTTGTAGCCGTTATTAAGGGTATCCACGCAAAAGTTGCCGAGGGTAACAGATATGATTGAAGTTGGAGACACTTTCTTTTTAATTGTATCGGAAGAGGCTAAGAAAAGCTTTTTAAAGCTCGTTGCAAAATAACTGAATCTATAATAAAAAAGTGGCAGCCCGCAAGGGCCGCCACTTATCATTAATTAAATAATTAATTGTTATGTTTAAGCTTCAGCTCCTGGAACTTCAGGCGCATGATCCACTGTCTTTGCTTTTGCCTTCTCAATTATTTTAGCCGCCCCTACCGGATTATCACTTAACTTCCCAAGAAACTCAGGTAATTCAATTCCAACGTTCTTGGTCAATGCGTGTAATGGAGGAAGCGCACCCACAAGGCCGGACACGAAGTTGGCAGTGTCAGTCTTCCCCCCTTCACCCTTTCCCGAGTCCCAGACCGTGACCGAATCAATCTTCAAGTTAGAGATTGCCTTGACCTGTTCTTCAACAAGTGCCGGCAACTGCTCTGTAACAAGAAGCAAAGTAGCATCATCTGCGGCTCCTCCTGCAGCCTTGACAATGTCACTAAATCCCTGCGCCTTACTCTGGAGAGTTGCTAGAATGCCCTTGGCCTCAGCTTCCATCACTGATTGAATGCCATCAGCTTCACCCTTCTTAAGTCTACGAGTTTTTTCCGCGTCTGCTTCGGCGAGCGTTTCAATCTTTTGCTTCTCAATTTCGGCCGGCACAACCACGTCAGCGTATTGGGTTGACTTGTCCCTTTCCGCACGCTCCACCTCTGCTTTTTGCTCTGAAGTATAAGCTTCCTCGAGCGCCTGAGCCTGCTTCACTTTCTCTGCTGCAGAAGCGAGTCTTTCGGCCTCAGCCTCCTTCTCTCGCCTTGCCGCGTCAGACTCGGCTACTTTTACTTTTGCAAGGTTTTCCCCTTCAACGGCCTGCGCTTGCGCTGCAGAAACCTGAATTCTTTGGTCTCTCTGCGCATCAGCTTGACCAATGTTTCCGTCTCTCTCTCGCTGCGCGACCTGAACTTTCGCATCGTTAATAGCCCTGGAAGAAGCTTCTTTACCCAAAGCCTCAATGTATCCCGACTCATCCGTGATGTCCTGAATATTCACATTAATCAGCTTCAGGCCGACCTTCGTCAACTCGACCTCAACACCGTCTCTGATTTTTTCAATCAAGACATCGCGGTCCGCGTTGATTGCCTCAATGTCCATCGTCGCAATTACCACACGCATCTGTCCGTAGATGATTTCCTTGGCAAGGTTGCTAATCTGCGAAAGATTTTGTCCTAGTAGACGCTCGGCCGCGTTGCTCATCACTCCAGCTTCAGTGGAAATACCTACCGTGAAGGTTGAGGGTGTATTAACCCTGATGTTCTGCTTCGAAAGAGCTCCCTCCAGAGGGATCTCGATCGACATAGGGGTTAAGTCCAGATACTCGAACGCCTGAATGACCGGCCACACAAAGGCAGCACCACCGTGCATGCAATTCGAAGATCTTCCCTCCCCTCCTGTCTTTCCGTAAATGACCAAAATTCTGTCCGAGGGACACTTCTGGTATCGCGAAAAGAAAAATATTATCGTCCCGAGTCCGATGACAATTACTGAAATTACTAATATTAGTGTTAAATCCATTTTTCTATTTTTTTTAGGTGTTAGTTTTTTTGTTTTATTCTTGTAGTTCGGTGGGACTTATTTTTTTCTCCTTCAAAGCTTCTTCCTCTAAAGTTACAACGAGCAACGTCCTCGAGTCCACGAGACTGTCGACCCTGACCGCAGTTCGATTCTCAATCTTCTCTTCGCTGTCACTGACAGCATTGACCACAGAAAGCCGCCCCTGAACCTCGACTTGAATCTGCCCCATTCCTTTTCTCTTTGGAGGAATGGGGATATAAACGCTGCCAACATTGCCGACCGCGTTCTTATAATTCACGGTTCCATCTGATTTAAAGTTATGTAGCCAACTCATTAGGCCTAGGAACCCTGCAAGTATTAAAGAGCCGACCAAGGTAGCTGCAAGAGTGGCAACTCCAACGGAGTGACCGTTCTGCAGAAACATTGCTCCGGTCCACCCGAAACCTGTGAAAAAGGAACCGATACTGCGAATCGAAAAGATTCCGGTCGCACCACCTTCGCCAACCTCACCAAGATCAAAATCCAAGTCCGAACCGCCAAGCAGGATGACAATCATTTGAATGAACAGAACTAAACTGGAAACGGCACCAAGCCCTACGAAAGTCCGCATCGCAGGTTCGTAGCTTATATAAAAATCCCATAAAGCGTTCATAATTTATCTTAATTATCCGAGGCTATATATTATTAAAAAAAAGACTCCAATCCCATTACAATTTTACTTAATTTTTGTAATGCTAGGAATTTGCTTTTGGCGGGAGGGCCTTGAAGCCGCCCTTGGACCGGAAGGGGCCATCAAACTTACCGTCTTTGTAGTTATATTCTGACTCTTTTTGCCCGTTTTCGTGCCAAGTTACCGAGAGTCCATCCTCCTTGCCGTCTTTCAAGGTGATTTCTGACTTTTTCTGCCCGTTGTCGTGAAACTCAAAAACTTTTCCTGTATAAGGACTATCCGAGTTTTTGAGATAAGCGACACCCTCTCTGACTCCCAATTCGTCTAGATTAACGTCTTCTGACTTCTTCTCACCACAGCCAATCGTTAGGATAGCGAAAGCCATCAGGAGTAGGTGTTTCATTGTTGCGGTAAAGGATTTGTTAGAGAGCTTAGAGTATTTCATAGATGTGTGTGATTATGTCGAAGTAACCTGCCGCGAGACATTACAATCCGAGTAGTCGTTTATAATGCAGCGACTAAGAGACGGCTTAGTTCTTCATGCGCGCTAGAGGCCGGCTTTGTGTTACTTAGATTTTTGAGTTGCCGATCCCCCGTAAGCAGTATCACCCAATCAGGAAAGGGGAGGGGTGAATCGCCTTCGGTGGATCTCTGTAAAAGGGGAGACACGCCACCGGTGGGGTGCGGTTTTTTCGGTGGGTTGGTCTATATATAATAGGGTGTTGAAAAAAATTAATCGGCTTTTCTGCGGGGACTGCGGGGGCGTTTGATCTTCAAATCCCTCAAAGGACAATCCGGAACGTCACGGACTTTCACTGAATGGTAGCACATTGTTAGCACGATGGACTAAAAGGCAAGGTGTTCCCTTTAGATAAGGGAGCTTGATGGAATTGGGAAACGAAGAAGCGCTTCGATTCCGGGGGCTTTCAGGATATATCGACCAGATGATCCAAGGGGGCCGTTGTCAGCTCTCGATTATCGTCCCTTTGTCGAAATGGAAAGATCGTTCCGAAATCCCGGATTCCCGAGGTCGAGCTTGCAGTGTCCGGTCTGATTTGGCATTTTTCACCACTATGAAACTCCGCCCCTTTTTCCGTCATCTGATCGTTTCTCCGAAGTTGGTTAACGTCCCGCTTCTTCTGGCCTCTGTCCTACCCTATGCGCAGGCGGATGACTGGCCCCAGTGGCGTGGCCCCCAGGGAAATGGAGTTGCTCCTTCGGGTGATTACCCAACCAAATTTGGCGAGAAGGAGAATGTGCTTTGGAAATACGAGCTACCGGGCAAGGGGACTTCCACTCCCACCATCTCCGGTGATCGACTTTTCATGACGAGCCCGATCGAAGGGAAGGACGGAGTGGTTTGTCTAAACCTCAAGGGAAAGGAGCTTTGGCGCAAGACTCTGGGACCGGAGGGCAAGGGACAGCGGGAGCACCGCAACGGAAGTACCAGCAATCCATCTCCGGTGGGCGATGGAACGCATATTTTTTCCTATTTCCAAAGCGGTCGCCTGGCTTCGTTCACTCACGCCGGGGAAAAACAATGGGAGATCAATCTTCAGGAAAAGTATGGGAAAGACACTTTGTGGTGGCCTTTGGGTTCCTCACCGGTCCTGACAGAGAAGTATGTTGTGGTCGCGGTGTTGCACGAGGGGAGTTCCTATCTGGTAGCTTGCGACAAAAAGACAGGCAATATCGCCTGGAAATCAGATCGCAATTACAAGACCCAGACAGAAACCGATCAAGCCTACACCACGCCCCAGCTTATCGATCAAGATGGTCGTCAGGTTCTGGTGACCTGGGGAGCAGACCATCTCACCGCTCACGATGCCAATTCCGGCAAGCCCGTGTGGAGTTGTGGCGGATTCAATCCCAATGACAAGGCGATGTGGCGAGTGATTGCTTCACCGGCACTGAGTGATGGCATTGCTGCGGTGCCCTACGGTCGCACGAAATTTTTAGCTGGAGTCAAGCTTGGTGGCAAAGGCGATATTACCGCGACGCATCGTCTTTGGGAGAGGAATGGGATCGGAGCGGATTGTCCTTCTCCGGTCGCGGACAAGGGGCGTCTCTATCTTCTCACCGACCGTGGAGTGATCCATTGCCTCGACCTCAAAACGGGTAAGGACATTTGGACAGAGAAGCTTCCCCGCTCGAGCAAGAATTTTTATTCCTCGCCCGTGCTAGCGGGGAATCTTCTCTACTGTGGACGAGAGGATGGAACTCTCTTTTGCGGCAAGATTGGACCCGAAGGATTCAAATTGCTCCACAGTGCGACGTTTGAAGGAGGGATTGTCGCGACGCCGATACCCCTCGATGACAAACTTTACCTGCGCACGACCAAGAGCCTCTATTGCTTCGGAGACTAGATTTTAGTTTGACCAAGGTTGGTCTAGAAAAGCGAAAGGCTGGAGGATCTCCGAAGAGATTTAAAAGGCACACGGCCGACACACCACCCGGACGGTCCTGAGCAGGTTTTCTTTGAGATCTGGTTGCGCTAATTGTAATAGATTTCCTATTGACTATTCATTAACAGTTTGTTAGCGTATAAGCAATGAATAATGCGATGATCGGTAAGATAGGATTTGTTGTGGCGGGATTGGCTATGACAGGAATTGCCGGAGCTGAAACAGTGACACTTTTGGAGTCGTTCGAAGAAAACATTGAGAATGTTTACCATATTGCTGCAGAAGATGACCGTAGGATCACGGCCTTTGCGCAGTCTGAGATCAATGATTATGATCAAATCACTGACGGTGAAAAAGCACTGAAAGTGAGTTTTGAGGCGGTCAGTGGCTGGAAGGACGACTTCAGTGTTTTGCTCTCGCCAGAATCGACGGCGATCCTCGAGGGCGTTGTTGAAGAATTGGAAGATTCATCAGAATTAGGGCGCTACTACCTGCTCTACGATATCACCTGGGACAAGTTGGAGTCTGACGCTGGCTGGTCGAACAATCCACTCAATATTGGAGGGTATCATACTGGCATTCAAATAGAATGGGGAGGAGGGAATCAAGCGGTGACGATGACTTACGATCTTGGTGCCGGATTGCCGGAAGGATTCTTATTGGCTCTTGAGGGCGACAATGGTGATCAAACGTTTATGCGATTCATTTTCAATGGGAACTCTACTCTTCCAATGGATATTTATGTCGACAACATTCGTCTTCTGGACACGAAGCCTGAAGGCGGAGTGACAGAAGTGACGGTGCTCGATTCGTTTGAGGAGGGGCTCGATTCGTTGCAGCAAAAGGGACCGCGGGTGATTGATGCTCCCACCATTAATGCGAATGCGTTGTATATTACCGAGGGTTCAGGGAGTGCGAAGTTTGTCCTCTCGGACACCTCTGGCGGTTACCAGCAGGACTTCTCAATCCAGTTGGATTCTTATCCAGCATTAGAGGGAATCCTTCAGCTGCCTCAGGAGGAGCGGTTACAGTATTCTCTCGCGTGGGATTGGATTGTAGAGACTGAAGGGGCGACGGTGAACTGGTTTCAAGAAACACTCAATCCAGGTGGACCGGGAATGGGTGTGACTGAGTCGTGGGCCCGTGATGGGAACGTCAGAACGCGCGTCATCAATCTTGGACTGGTGGAATGGGATTTTCTTCCCATAATTACGGTTATTCATAACAGTAGCCAGCCTTGGGGGACACCGGTGAACCTCTATCTCGATAACTTGAGGCTGATCAATACTGGAGCTGCGAACGTTCAAGAGGGCTTCGAGATTTTCTCGGTCGAACGCAATGCTGGCGGGACGGTTACCTTGTCGTGGTCGTCCGTTGAGGGTGCTCGCTACGCCATAGATTCTTCAATTGATTTGAAATCGTGGCTTGAACTAGATGACGATATCGATTCAGAAGGTGATACAACGAGCTTCACCACTCCTGCAGATGAAGCCAAAAAGACATTTTACCGCGTGAAGCAGTTGACGGAGTAGTTTTCGGGCTCAATCGAGCAGGTGAGATTGGTAACCTTGAACTGACTGCTAGGAATTTTCTTATAGCGGGAGGGCCTTGAAGCCGCCTTTGGGCCGGAGCGGAGGGGCTCGAAAGGGGGGCTGTTTTGTAGCGCCGTGGCATTTGAGGCATTTGAGGCAGTTGTCCGCAAAGAAGGGAGCGACTTCCTTTTTGAAATCCACGCTGGTTGTTGAGAGGGGAGCGGACAGGGAGCCAAAGAGGAGGATTAGCAAGCGGAAGGCCATCAGAATACGATTATTCCATAAATCAGGAAATCTAACACGCAAATCATGGGGGTTTGGTGCGGCGGGGCTAAGGAGAGGGCTGCGGCGGAGTGTTGACGGTGGGCTACATTGGATGTGGGGACGGAAAACCCAGGGCGTCGCTTTGCCTCGGGGCTACATTAGTTCATCCCGATTGGGGCTAACGAGCGACTTCGATGATTCTCAGGAAGAAGGGTTGCTGATTTACGGGGACGCCGGGGAGCGATCGCCAGGTGAGGGCGACTTGGTTGACTCCATCATAGGTGATATGAGTGAGGGCGTTTTTCTCTCCGGTTTACGGGGTGATGTCGGGAGTGCCCTTTTAAGCTCCTGTCTCTCCTTGGCCAGATCATCAGGCTGCTTGGATCGATATCCTCTCTTACCCTTGTTTCGCGAAAGTTCCTTACTCACGGTCGATTGCCCGATCTCAGCCTGGCCAAAACCGCCTTTATTTATGTTGTGAATTACTTTGCGATCTTCCACGCAGAGGCGGTGGTTTTTTTCACTTATAGTCAGTTTGTTGTAAAACCAGACTAGCCCCCCCCCGCCTCTGTAACTCTAAAATTTATGTGCTAGAATTCTAAAACCGCCCCGCCCTCCTATCATCTAAGGGGTTATTGTTAATCTTTGCTAATTTCCCTGTTAATTTTCCTCAACTTTTGAGTTGCAACTGATCCACTGTTTACTTAGAAGGAGCAGATCGCTTAAGTTATAAGCGGTTTTGACGATTCACATGCAAACCGAAGAATTATGAAAAATAGACTAATTATATTAGCGGCAGCGCCTCTTTTGGGGGCCTCAATAGCAAACGCCGCACTCCTCGTTCACTATACCTTTGATGACAACACCGCGGCCAATAGCGGAACCGGTGGAGACGGAACTGTGGTAGGTGGAGGCACCTTCGCCGCTGGCGTATCAGGAAACGCTTGGCAGGGAAACCGCACCGGAGCGAATGATGGCTACATCCAAACTGGCCTCACTGGAACCCAGCTCGGCTTGGGCGGTGGAGACGGTAGTGAAGTCTATACCGCGATGGCCTGGGT
>JAPKCM010000119.1 GCA_028822935.1 Akkermansiaceae bacterium | reverse complement strand
ATCGTAACGGCGCCCGTCGGGCAGGCTAAGAAATTCTGGCGAATGAGAAGAGGGCAATGAGGCGCTTGAATTTTTGGTGGCGTGTATTCTCGGCATAGTTTCGCGGGGTCGGGTCAAGCCGGTTGGATTCGAATAGTTGGACTGGGATGTTTAGTTTCGAAAGATCTAACTCACGGTGGGATCGATCACCTAGCCATCTGATTTTGTGAGTGAGCGACCATCGAGGTATTCCATCGTCGATAAATAATAGTCGGAGTTAGGTGTTGAGCCACAGATTGGGAAAAGCTCTGATCCGACTGGAGATAAGCTAACAATCTCCAGGCGTTCACTTTCTGTAGGCGGCTTTAGAAGATGCTTTTGTCCCGCAGGTCTCTGTTGTTGGCCTAAGGTTTCTACGTTTGGCGAATACCAATGCGATGACCTTCTTCCCGCGAAGAAGGTCATTCAAAAAAAGGCACAGGTTCATTCGGGACTAAGCCGGATAACCAAATTCCCACCCCTTACGCGGCTTGCGCCAGAGGAGGGCGTTGGCATTGTCGTTGTTGGTGAACTTGCTCGTTTTCATGTCGAAGGTGAGCTTTTCGCCAATTTCCAGAGCGACGAGTCCAGCAAGAACGATTTCGGTGAGTCTTCCGGAGTAGTCGAAATTGCAGCTCGGTGCGGGAGCGCTCTTGTCTTTAATCGCGCGAATCCAGTCGCCGGAGTGACTCGGAACGCGGGCGATGGTTTTCTCGGCTTGCTTGACGGACTTGGCAAAGGTTTTCGGCAGGAGATCGCCGCCCCCGCAGTGACTGCTGGAGGTCATAAAGCCTTTTTCGCCGTGATAGAGAGTGCTGTATTTGACCTTGCCGAGTCCTTCGGGATTTTTCGGTTTGGCATTTCCTTGATACCACCAAAGCGACATTGCGGGCATGTCGCCGCGGGCGGGGAAATCCCAACGCACCACGGCATCAAGGGCGTGTCCGCCGTTTTTAGGGCCGCCGCTTTCGGCTTCGACCTGGAAGGTGTCGGCCTCGGTGAGTCGCAATCCCCAAACCGCACCATCGATGGTGTGGCAGGCCATATCGCCGAGCGTTCCGGTTCCGAAGGGGCCATACTTGCGCCAGGTGAAGGGATGAAGATCTTTGTGGTAAGGAATTTCCTCGGCAGGCCCCAACCAGGAATCCCAATTTAAGCCAGTTGGTTTTGTGCCCAAAGGAGGCATGCCGGTGGCGCCCCATTTTTTGCCCATCTGACTCACGACCTTCTTAACTGGTCCGAGGGTTCCGCCGCGCAGGTTTTCGACGATCCGTCGGATCGATTCGCTAGAGTGACCTTGATTGCCCATTTGGGTTGCGACTTTCTTCTCAGCGGCTTTCGCGCGGAGAGCGGCTGCTTCGCCGATCGACCAGGTGAGTGGTTTTTCACAATAAACACCTGCGCCGGTTTCAAGAGCGCGGATGGCGGAGCCGTAGTGGTTGTGGTCGGGGCAACCGATCCAGACGGCATCTAGGTCGTCGTGTTTGTCAAAGAGTTCGCGGTAGTCGGTATAAATCTTCACACCAGGTTGGGCCTTCTTGGCCTTTTTGATCTGGTCTGCACCACGCCCGTCCGGATCGGGTTCGACGATGGCGACCATGTGCTCTTTGAGCCCCGGACCAAATCCGGCAGTGGCTCTTCCGCCTGCTCCAATGCATGCGAAGCGAAGTTTTTCGTTGGCGGTCGTGCCACGAGCAACGTTCGGAAGGGTCATGATCGAAATGCTGGCCCAAGTGCTTTTTTTGATGAAGTCACGGCGGGTGTCGGAGGGTTGCGTTGGCTTATTTTTCATGGTGGAGTTAGGGAGTCTTGCAGATCTTAATTTTGTTTGAAGAATTTTGTGTCGCCATCTTCCAACGGAAAAGGTTCCCCTCCGCAGATTACGATGATTGACGCAGATTAAACCGATTGAAATGGATTTTCTTTTCAAGAAGGTTTTAGTTTCGCTTTTTCACCCCTTGGCCATTGCGAAACCGATGATTTTTCCGTTGGCGTGCGAAACATAGCATCCCCATTTCTCTTCTTTGGAGATTTCTTGGTCATCGTCGTTTAACACCTTGCCATTCAGCAACCCCCTTTCACCCCCCTTTGCTCCGGTCCAAGGGCGGCTTCAAAGCCCTCCCGCCAAAAGCAAATTCCTAGCAGTTCATCGCGCTAATACCAGCGTGTTGGAAACACTTCATGGGATGATCACAGACACGAAAGAATTCATGAAGCACTATCCTCCTGATGTGACAGCGATGATCTTTTGGCTCAAGAACAGACAACCAGACAAATGGAGAGATAAGATCGACCACGATGTCGAATTCACGGGGGACATTCACATTAAGCTAGGCGGCAACGTCGATGACTGAATGAAGTGGTCCCGTTACGCGGCCGGAGAAAAAACCACCTCATTCACTGAAGTCGGTGCTCCCCTCGAAACCAAGCAGCGTTTCTACGTGGTTCTTATTCCTTAAAAAATCGCGAATAATATAATCTCTTTTTAAAAAACCACTTCGCCTAATCGGCGTGCGTTTTTTTAGGCACTCGTCTACCCAAATAACTGATTAAGGGGAATATCTTACCACCTTTACCGCGTTCGGCTTATCAGAAAAATAGCCATACACGTTCAGAATAATGTCATCCTCGCTTCCGTGTTGGGCGCGATATTGTTCAATCACGGCAGTGATATTAAACTCTATTTTGTCGGATACCAACCCACGACAAATATCTCCATTGCCATTATGCCTAAGCCATAGATTTGCCTGCGCGGGAAACGATTCACCGAAAATAGAGGGACTCATAAAAAGCTCGAATTCATGATCTTTGCAGCCCCCACCGTAATTAACATCGACCGTAAGCAGGCAATCGTCGAGTGCGACTCCTTCGAGCGCAAACGGATCAAGCTGGAAGGTTGCTGGCTCGTCGTTGCTAATATTTACCGGAAGCGGACCTCCACTGTTTATTCTAACCCTGTAGTATTCAGAGCCTACTTTTTTTCGTTTGAATCTAACTAAAAGCGTTTGTCCCACAGTAAAATCTTGGGAGACCTCTTCTAATTGCTCGACCTCAGCCCAATCTTTTAGATTCTCAGACACTTCAACAATCACATCCGGAACAGAGAACTCAGCAACATATTCTAAACCATCGAATAGCAGCACCTTGGAGAGCGGATCAAAAACTCCAAATCTCACCCTTCCATCAAAGAACTGTGCTTCGATCGTGAAGTCTCGGGTATATTCGTAAGCTCCAATCTGAATGAAGTCAGACTGAAACCATTCAAAAACACCTTCATCATTCCATGTTAATCGATGTCTTGTTGTCCCTAGATTTGGCACTCCAGGTGGACCATTAACTTGATAGGTTTTTTTCGAAAGGTAGGCCTCATTTTTCCAATCGGATGGGAGGGAGAGACGAACCGATAAATCAATAACCCCCTCGCTTATCGAAGTTTCCACCACCCGCGCCTCTTCCTGGCTAGCTTCCGCGACGATCTGATCGGGACTACAAATCAATAGCGATATAGCGATATAAGCGGAAAACTTCGGCACGGACATTAAGGTTAGTTTGGGATTGATTTTTTGTGCCATGGGCTAATTCATCGGTCTTCAGGTGCAATGATCGTAATCCTAAACCCAGTCAATTGCCTTTTCCTTCAATCCCGTCCGCCTGAGGTAGCTTCCTTTGAAGTGGCCCCAGGAAACGGAGCCAGTGGTTTATTGATGAATTGAGCTGGTTTTTGAGGACGACCACCCCGATTATCAATAAGCTCAAGGCTTCACGGACTACGTCATACAGGCTACGAGATTCGGGAATCACAGCAGGCTGGAATGACCAAAACTCTCGACACCGAGAGACCGAACCACATCGCTGCTGCATGCGCGCTTTTAACTGGCTTCTAACGCTCTTTTTGCTTGTCGGATGCAAGGACTCAACATAGCCGCGCGACGCCTCTCAGAAGCCGTCCGAGGCCCCTACAGAGGCTCCTGCTGCGCGCCTCAAAGAGAACCACGTTGCAGCCGATTAAGAGACGATGAAGAGTAAACGCGTAACCAATGAAGCCCCCTAATTCACAACGACTTAAGGGCCTTCGCCATTTTTGGAAGTAGCTTGGTGTGAACGCTTAGTGTGAACACAATTTAAGTGATTCCCGATTCCCGCACCCTTTATCGCTGAATCCTTGGCGTTGTGGAGCTGGAAGAAGGAATGCCTGCCAGAGAAGCGGGAAGGCAATGCCGACCGAGATGGTTTATCGTAACCGTTTAGAGGAGGCTAGAAGGGCCACAGGGAACACCGAGTGGCCAAATAATGCTCTTAGGCACTCATTCGCCTCATATCACCTTGCCGCTTTTCAGGATGCTTCTGCGCTGGCTTTGGAGATGGGGCATTCGACAACCCGGATTGGGCGTCAGAGTGCCGACTTCGACGTGGCCAAATCCTTAGAGGCCGAGGGCATCGATGGTGTTTGCTTCCTTATCCAATCCGGCCGCGAGGCCGACGGGATTTGGGATAGTCAGTCCCGCAAAGGTAACGGGCTTAGATTCCGGGGTGGTGGTGATGGCCTTGAGCAGGCCGAGCTTCTTGCTGGTGCGGAGAGCAGCCATGGAGAGATGTGCCGAATGTGAGCGGGGAAGGCAAGTTTAGAGGTCCCGTTACTTTTTACGGAGGCGGATAGGGCCTTTTGCGGTTGAGGGGTCTACGATTTTTCCTTTTTGAAGGATGTCGATTTTGCCACGAGCGACAAGGCGTCGAGCCGCTTGACGGGTGCGCTCCATCTCGTCTTGCCATTGGTTGGCTGGATAGACGAGGCGGGCGGCTTCGCTCGGGCAGATCGTGGCATGGGTAGAGCGGTCCTCAAGTAAGGTGAGGATGGTCTGCTCGAGTTGCTGGTCGAGTGAGCAAGGTTTTGACTTACGGCAGCGGGTCGAGCAGTAGCGGACTTCCTCCCAGTCTTTTTCCCATTTCTTGCGCCAAGTAATGGCGCGGCCGCACGTCTGGCAGATTTTATCGGGAATCATGGCTGCTTGCTTTTTGGGAAATGGGGTTGATTGGTGAAGTGTGAATGAGGAATTACGAAACAAGGTGATCCGGATGGCTTGGGAGGATCGGACGACCTTTGATGAAATTTATAAGAAGCTGGGGCTCACGGAGGCTGAGGTGATCAAGGTGATGAGGAGCAGCTTAAAGGCGAAGAGTTTCCGGATGTGGCGTAAGCGGGTGAGTGGACGTGTGACAAAGCACGCAGGGAAATTCCAAGAAAGTCGCAAGGCTATGAAGCGGGTCTCTGGCCTCCGGCTCCTCAATCAAGAGGAAAGGGATTAATGTTGAATTGGCTATTCGTGCGCATCACTTCAGCCGCGACGAGGGCGCCTACGACTGCTCCCCGCTGGCAGTTGTCTCCCCCGGCCTTGGCATTGGCGAGGGCGGCAGAGGGGAAGTCATCGTGGTATTTCCATGCGAGGTAGAGTGAGGCGGGGAAAGCTTGATCAACATAGCAGGCGGGGCTGAGTCGCTGACCGATGACGGTGCGGTCTGGTTGACGAGACTCGGTTTCGGCCTTGCAAGTGGTAGACCAGTCGCCTGCGGCTTTCATGAGTGCTTCGCGAAGGAGCGTGCCCTCGCTGATCGCCTGGATGAGGCGGGTGAGGCAGTCTGCCGCGCGGAGAACATTGGAGTGGCGGTGGGTCAAGGTGACATGCTCTTTGACAGTCTGTCGGTGATCGCTAGATAGGAGAGCTGCGATGAGAGCTGGGGCGGTGACGAGACCTCCAATGTGCTCATCAGAGATGCCGCATTTGAGGAGTTTTTTGCCGGAAGCGTAGCGATTGAAGAAAGCACGATGGTATTCCTCAAGGTAGGTAGCGCGATGCCAGTCCGGGGTCAGCATGAGTCCGATGTAGTGCTCGGCCCAGAGGGTCGGGTCGTATTCTCCTGCACCTGCGACCTGCTCGTGCAGGATGTCTGCTTTCTCGCTAACGGGTGTGAACTCGGAGCGCCAAAGGA
>JAPKCM010000118.1 GCA_028822935.1 Akkermansiaceae bacterium | reverse complement strand
GCAGGCGCTTCCTCTTCGGCAGGCGCTTCCTCTTCGGCAGGCGCTTCCTCTTCGGCAGGCGCTTCCTCTTCAGCAGGCGCTTCCTCTTCGGCAGGCGCTTCCTCTTCAGCAGGTGCAGAAGCGGCGAACACAATAGCCTGAGCTTTCTCGAGAACGGACTCAGCCTGAGCTGCATCGACTTCAAGTGCGGAAGCAATATACTCGGCAGGCATCTGCGTCACCATTTCTGCGGAGACTCCACCAGCACGGAAGAGACGATCAGAAAGTTCGACATCCAGCCCAAGTGACTGACCCAACTGAACGGCAGCATCTTCAACCCGAGCCTCGAACTGCTCGTGTTGGCTCTCGTCCTTTTTCACCTGCACATCCCAGCCCACAAGCTTGGAAGTGAGGCGGGCATTCTGGCCGCGACGGCCGATCGCCTTGCTCAGATCTTCTTCGTCCACCGTGACGTGAACGACGCTCGCTCCCTCGTCAAGAGTGATGCTGCGGACCTGAGCGGGCTTAAGCGCCTCAGTCACAAATTCGTTGATGTCATCCGTCCAACGAATGATGTCGACTTTTTCATTATTCAGTTCGCGCACGATGTTCTTCACGCGTGCTCCACGAAGACCGACGCAAGCGCCAACAGGATCGACTTTGTCGTCGTGACTATAGACCGCCACTTTCGTGCGATATCCGGCTTCACGCGCAACGGCACGAAGCTCCACGGTGCGATCAGAAATCTCAGCCACTTCAGATTCGAAAAGGCGACGCACAAAGTTGGGATGGCTCCGGGAAAGGATGATCTCCGGTCCACGACCTTCGTTATCCACCGAAACGACGTAGCAGCGGATACGATCCCCTACGTTGTAATCCTCCGTAGAAACACGCTCCGAGGAAGGCATGCGGGCTTCAAATTTCCCGAGATCAACCATCACGTCACTTTTCTCAAAGCGGCGCACCGAACCACTGACGATGTCACCGGCGCGGTCCTTGAACTCATCATAAATCTTCTCTTTCTCGGCCTGACGAAGACGCTGCATCATGGTCTGCTTCGCAGTCTGCACCGCAATTCGACCGAAGTTGGGCGGAGTCACATCAAGATCGATGTGCTCACCCAGTTGAATTCCAGGCTGCTTCTTGGAAGCCAATGATTGGGGCACTTCGTTGAACTTATCGACGTAGTCGTCGTCAGCCACCACCTCGAGGGAAGCGAAAATACGGGTATCACCCTTCTTTTCATTGATTTCAGCCTTGAGAGTATTAATGGCGTCCGCTCCGGGAACCATTTTACGGTAAGCTGAACAAAAGGCATACTGAAGCGCCTCCACCACGCGGTCGCGGTCGATAGCCTTTTCCTTTTCGTAAAACTCAATAAGGGCGACGATATCCGTAGTCATTTCTTAGATCCTTGTTTCCCGAGACCAAAAAGAGCGGGTTAGAAAACCCACTCCCTACTGACGTCAGAAGTTGTTCCGAAAGGCCTTATCCTCGATCTTAAATAATGACAAGTCCTAATCAACAAGAGAACGCCATCTCAAATTGCGATACTCCGCTTCAGTTTGCCATGCCGCCAGCCCCATGGGGGCACAGAGCTCAATCATCCCCGGACGAAGCCCCAGCTCTTTTCCCTCTGTCGGCACGTCGATCACCTTCTCCCCATCCATCTCCACCTCGATCCGTCCCTCAAAAACCCGGAGCTTGATGGCATACCATTGATCATCTTCAAAGTTCCGGTAGAAGGTTGTCTCGTTCTGGGAAGCATCTTTTCCATCGATGGAAGAAATCCCGACTGTGCCCCCACCCCATCCTCCGACAACCAAGGTGAGACACTCGTCCGCCGAACCTACAGGGAAAGTCAGCCCACAGAAAAAATCGCTTCCATTGAGCCTTCGAGTCTCGAGTTCTAGCTCATACGGAAGCGTGGGCAACTCACCCTGATACAAGGTGCCCGTGAGCTCCGCCCCGAGATCCAAGTGAAGTTCCCCCTCGTTCCAAGCTGCCGACCCATCTCCACCGAATTGAACCGCAGCCCAATCACTCTCTTCGGGAACGACCCAAGACACCTTTTTCTGGCAATTGCATCCGAGCAGAACCACCGAAAAGAAAAGAACGAATAATTTCATCAACACAAAGTTACCGATTCGTCGGCCCATTAGAAGGTCCGATCTCAGAACAACTTGTCCCGCACCTCGTTCGGCGGATTTCCCAGCAAAGGATTCTCTGAGTCTTCGACCATTAAAAGATCAGTCACTGGAGCAAATTGAAGCAGCTTCCAGCCCGTTGCGGGTATGTTCCCGTAACATGGAGTTTAGAGGGGTTTCTCCGCACCCCCTTCGCCTCGAGTGGCAGCAATCGCGATGATTCGAGACAGTTCCGCTTTAAGCGTCGGCTCCATCTTAGTTAGTTCATTCTTCGGAAAGTGGAAAACCTCGATCCGGTCATAGCCTCGTTCTCCACGAAACGTTCCTCCTCCAGTTGGAATGAGGGCGATGCAGTAATGTCGAAATACCGCTGAAACAATTCTGCCGTTCATAAAGTGGCAATTCCAATTCTTGCCCTTGGCTACGTTATCAGAATACGCGTGGATGGACGCGATCTTCCCGTCTATGAAGATGACCTGAATAGAGCTAGTTGCAGTCGAAACATCCGTATCATCCAAGCAAACACAAGTTTCTGGACTAGCATTCTTCCACGGAATTTTTTCCTCCTTGAACCTCTCTGTGGCTCTGGCTGAAGACATCAACAGGGAGGTGATCAAGACGACTTTTAATGCGTCCATTTTCTTAGGCGAACGTTTTTGTAAAAGGAGGAGGCCAATTTTCATCTGCTATCCTAGGGTTAAGGAGAACTTCGATGGCAAGTTGACGATTGGTGATCGCTTTTAGCAAGTGGATGATGGTGATCCAAGTCCTTCTTTTCAGCGACCCCTTGATCCAACGTTGATCGCTCTCTTGATTAGGGCAATCGCATTTTCTGCAAACCGCTCTCCCAGAATCAAACACCCTTCCTGCGTGTAGTGAAGATCGTTGACCACCTTGTCCCTCACTTTGCGGTCATTCAAATCATCGGTATCGACCCAATTACCCCTTGGATGGGCTTCGGCATGTGGACCGCCGGGGAGCAAGGGAAACTCAGTCACGAATTCGTAAAACTCGTTGGAGAGATCCCAAAAAAGTAGTCCGCCAAGCCTCCCCTCGAAGGTCCGCTTTCCGAGACAGGGCGTGAAGTGCCTCCATCGCGAGAGTTACGTAGCCGTTCTTGAACATAACATTGGTTTCGCTCTGATACCAAATGCAGCCCGGTGGTGTTCTACCTCACCGCCCAAGACTCGATCACCTCCTCCTTTAAGCCAAGACATCCCTAACCACCTTGCCGTGAACGTCGGTGAGGCGGAAGTCACGACCTTGGCTACGGAAGGTGAGGCGCTTGTGATCAATGCCCAGCAGGTGGAGGATGGTGGCATGGAGGTCATGGACGTGGACCTTGTCCTCAGTGGCGTGGTAACCAAACTCGTCGGTCGCTCCGTGAGTCATCCCGGGCTTCGTCCCGCCGCCAGCCATCCACATCGTGAAGCCGTGCGGGTGGTGATCGCGTCCCCATGTCTTCCCCATCACTTGGGCGACGGGCGTGCGGCCAAACTCGCCCCCCCAGATAACCAGCGTGTCCTCAAGCAACCCACGCTGTTTAAGATCGGCAATCAAGGCCGCCACCGGTTGATCAGAAGCAAGACACTGTCGTTTGTGCTCGCGGTCAATATCGGTGTGTGAATCCCAACCGCGGTCGTAGAGTTGGACGAAGCGAACGCCGCGCTCGACCTGGCGCCGAGCCATCAAACAGTTACGAGCGAAGGAAGGTTTGACCCGATCGGCGCCGTATTGCGCCATCGTTTGATCGGACTCTTTGCTCAAGTCTGCGAGTTGCGGTACGCTGGCCTGCATTCGAAAGGCCAGCTCGTAGGAGGCGATGCGCGTGGCAATCTCAGAGTCTCCGAGAGTCTCATGCTGGCGGTGGTTCATCCACTGGATTAGATCGAGTTCACGACGCCGGCCCTTCGTCGTGACTCCCTTCGGATTTCCGAGATGGAGCACCGGAGATCCGCTGTTGCGGAAGGGCACGCCGGCATGACGGGAATCGAGGAAGCCGTTTCCCCAGAAGCTCTGCAGGAGCGGTTGACCATCGCTGACGCCGGAGGTCAGCACGGTGTAGGCAGGTAGATCCTCGTTAACCGAACCAAGTCCGTAGGACATCCAGGAACCGAGGGTTGGTCGGTCGCCCAACAAAGTGCCGCAGTTCATGAAGTTCACCCCGGGGTCGTGGACATTGGTATCGGTGTGCATCGAGCGGATCACCGTCAGCTCGTCGGCGACCTTGGAAAGGTGTGGCAGTAGTTCGGAAATGACGGTGCCTGATTGCCCGTGCGCACGAAAGGCATAAGGCGAGCCCTTGAGATTTGGCGTGCCACGAATGAGAGCGAACCGCTGATGATCTTTGAGCAATTCCTTCGGAATGGCTTTCCCGTCGAGTTCGTTGAGCTTCGGCTTAGGATCAAAGAGGTCGATGTGCGACGGCCCTCCCGCCATGAAAAGGAAGATGACGCGCTTTGCCTTCGCAGGATGATGCAATCCGGAACGACTCCCCTGCCCGGCCATGAGATCGTGGTTCAACAATGAGGCAAGTGCCATCGAGCCAATCCCTCCTGCGGAGCGACCAAGAAAAGCGCGGCGCGTAAGATCAACTGACGATGGTGAGTGTTCGCTCATGGTCGGGTGATGGTCTCGTCGAGGTTCAAAAGTATGGTGGCGACACTCTGCCAAACGGTGAGATCCGAATCGGCTGATTGGGCATCGATAAAGCTTAGAAACTTTCTTCGCTCGCCCTCTTCAGGAGAGCGTCCGAGGCAGAGCTGAAAGGCAAGATCGAGGCGGACTCCATTGTCCGCGGCTTCCGCGAGGAGTCGCTGGGCCAAATGCTTGGCGGACTCGACAAAGACGGGAGCGTTTAAAGTCACCAGCGCCTGGGTGGGCAGGTTTGCGGTGTTACGTTTCACGACACACACGGGACGAGCGGGAGCATCAAGAAGCTCCATGGTGGGATGCAGGGCCATGCGACGCCAGTAGGTATAGAGGCTCTTGCGATATCGGTCGGGGCCGCTGCTTTCTTTCCATTGTCCGGGCAGGTCCCGATCCTCCCAGTAGTTTTCAGGCTGCGGAGGAAAGACGCTCGGCCCGCCGGGATAGCCCTTCAGCAAGCCACTTATCGCAAGAGCCTGATCACGGATTTGTTCGGCCGGCAGACGGACGCGCGGCATGCGGGCCAGCAGTAAATTGTTGGGATCCTTTTCCCTCAACTCCGAGGTGATGCGAGCCCATTGACGGTAGGTGGCCGAGGTGACAAGCAATCGATTGAGGTGCTTCATATCCCATCCGCTGCTCACGAATTCGGCGGCCAGCCAGTCGAGTAAATCCGGATGGGTCGGCGGGGCACCCTGCGATCCGAAGTCGTCTGCGGTGCGCACCAAGCCGTGGCCGAAGTAACTTTGCCAGAAACGATTGACCACCACTCGGGCAACAAGCGGATTCTTTCCAGTGACCAACCAGCGGGCAAACTCGAGTCGGTTCTTCGGTTGGCCATTTTCGTCGGGCGCAAGAACTGTTGGCACCGCAGGTGAAACTTGATCCCCGCGACTGAGAAAACTACCGCGCAGGTGGATGAAGGTCTCGCGGGGCTCCGGCAACTCACGCATGACCGGAACCTTGAGGCCCTTCACCCCTGCTTTCTTCCCGTCCAACTTGCGCATGGCCGCCAACAGGTTCGCCACTTTCTCACCCGCTTCACCTGAACCAAGTTCATCACCGTGCGCGCGGTTGTAGAGTCGCACTTCGCTGAGACTCCCTTCAAATCGATAAGCCTTTGCCTCGTTGCTTGCATCATAACCCACGCCAATCGCCAGATGCCGATCAGAGATCGCAATCGTCTCTGGCACCTCGCCAATGGAGCGAGCGGCCTTGTCCTCGATCCCATCGACGAACAGGCGCACCGATTTTCCGGCCTCGAAAACGACAGCGAC
>JAPKCM010000068.1 GCA_028822935.1 Akkermansiaceae bacterium | reverse complement strand
GCCGGTGGGGTGCCGGCGGTTTGTGAGGAATTAGAGAGGATTACTTTTTCTCTTTGGCGTGATCGTGGTCCTTGTGGTCGTCGTGCTCTGCGTGGTCATGGCCTTTGTGATCATCGTCGTGGTCACAGGTGCAGGCATACTCGAGGAAGTCGCAGGTGGGGCAGTCGGCCATGTTTACGTTGAACTTCACATTGGATTTCTGGCCTCTGGCATTCTTGAACATGAGGACGATGGGGACGAGCTTGCCTTCGGGGAGCTTCTCATTTGAGAGGAAACCGTTTTTGGTTTTTTCAAAGGTGAACTTGGTGGCCTTGGCGCGCTTTCCGCCGATGGCTCTGAGGGTGTTGTCGGAGGCGACGCCTTTGCCATCTTCACTGAGGAAGGTGATTTGAACTTTGCGGTCCTTGGTGATGAAGAACTCGGCGTGGGGTTCAACGTCGTGGAGGACGCGACCTCCATTGGGTGCCTTGATGTCGTGGCCGTGCTCGGCGTGTTCTTTGTGGTCGTGTTTTTCTTCGTCGGCCCAAGTCATTGGAGTGACGAGGAGAGCGAAGGCGGTAATGGTGGATTTTATTTTCATATGGTTTTTGGATTGGTTGTTTAATGAGAAGCGGCAGCTTGTGCCGCAATTGCCTTTTTGGCGGAGGTTTTTCCGAAGGTCCAGAAGACCGCCGGAGTTACTAAGAGTCCGAAGAGAGTGGATGAGATGAGTCCGCCGACGATCACGAGGGCGACGGGGTTGAGGATTTCTTTACCCTCGGCGAGGCTGGGGTCACCTGGTTCGACGAAAGGGAGGAAGCCTAAATCCATGGTGAGGGGAAGAAGGGCGACTCCGGCGGAGATCGCGGTCATGAGGACGGGGACGAGGCGCTCGGAGGTGCCGCGGATGATCATCGCGATGCTGAAGTCTTCATCCTCGTGCCTCATCAGGTGGAGATAGTGTGAGATGAGCATGATGGAGTTTCGTGCGGAGATCCCGGCGATGGCGATGAAGCCAACCAAGGTGGCGATGGAGACATTATTTAGACTATAGCTCGTGAGCAGGATTCCACCAGTAAGGGCGATGGGGATATCGAGTAGCACCTGGAGGGTGAAGTTGAAGCTCCGGAAATAGGTGAAGAGGAGGAAGATGACGACGAGCAGGAGAATGCCAGAGGAGAAGATGATTTGCTGGGACGCTTTTTGCTGTGCGAGGTAGTCGCCTTCAAATGAGATGGAGTAGCCCTCGGGGAGGACGAGTTCTTTATCGAGGCGCCCCTGGAGTTGATCGACCAGCTCGACGAGGTTTTGCGATGAGGGGTTGATGGAAACGACGAAGCGGCGCTGGGTGTTTTCGCGGAGGATATTGTTGGGGCCGCTGGCGGGGCGGATGTTGGCGAGGTCCCGGAGGGGCGCTTGAATGCCGGATTGGGTATCGAGATAGATGTCGCCAAGTTTACGGGGGTTCTTGCGCCATTCCTCGGGGAGGCGGAGGACGAGGTCGTAGGTTCGCTCGTTGTCGTAGACTTGGGTGAGGATCTCGCCGCCGATGAGGCTTGCGAGTTGGTCGTTGAGCTTTCCAGGGGTCATTCCGTAGGCGAGGAGGCGCTCGTGATCGGGTTCGATGCGCAGTTGGGGAATGGCGGCTTGGGGCTCGGGACGCGCTTGTTCGAGGCCGGGGATTTCGCGGGCGATTTGGGCGACCTTGTTGCCGAGGTCGCTGAGGGTGTCGAGGTCGGGACCGTAGATCTTAATGGCGACCTTTGCGGAAACGCCGGAGAGCATGTGGCCGATTCGGTCGCCGAGAGGGGAACTCATGGCGGAGAAGGTTCCGGGGATGTTTTTCATTGTTTGGTGGAGATCCTTGAGGATCTCCTCCTTCGAGCGCTCGAAGTGTTCTTCGAACTCCACTTCAAATTCGACGGTCGAGACGGGGACGACGTGGTCGCCATTTTCGGCACGGCCGACGCGGAAGGAGACGGTTTTCACCTCGGGGATTTGGCCAATCAATTTCATGGCAGTGTGGCTGATCTCGCTTGTTTTTGCGAGAGAGGTTCCGGGGCTGGCGGCGGTGGCGATGACGGCGGTGGGCTCGCGGAAGGTGGGGAGGAAATTTTTGCCCATTTCGGGATAGGTGATGGCGCCGACGGCGACGAGAAAGGCGGCGATTGCCATGACCACGAAGGGCTGGGCGAGGGAGAGGCGAAGAACTCCTTCAAATGCTCCTTTGATGAGGCGGAGGACGAGACCATCGCGGTGGACTTTGTCTGGATCTGGTCTAAGGAGAAAGGAGGAGAGAACCGGAATGATGGTGAGGGAGACGAGGAAGGAGGCGGCCATGCTCACGATGGTGGCGATGGCGATGGGAGAGAAGAGGCGACCTTCGACTCCGGAAAGGGAGAGGAGTGGGACAAAGACGAGAATGATGAGGATCGTCGCGTAGAGAATGGAGGAGCGGATTTCCGAGGAAGCGGCGGCAATGATTTTGAGGCGGTTGCCTTTCGGGTTTTCGCGGAGGCGGCGGTAGACGTTCTCAACATCGACAATGGCGTCATCGACGACCATGCCGATGGCGACCGCGAATCCGCCAAGCGTCATGGAGTTGATTCCGAGATCGAAGAGTGAAAAGACGATGACGGAAATGGCGAGCGAAAGGGGAATCGCGGTGAGCGTGATGAGGGTGATGCGGAAGTTGAGAAGGAAGAGAAAGAGGACGAGAGCGACCATGATTCCTCCGTGGAGGAGGGCGTCCTTGAGGTTGGTGAGGGAGAGGTTGATGTAGTCAGCCTGACGGTAGCTCATGATGATCTCGGTATTTCCGGGGAGGGTTTTACGGAGGTCATCGAGGGCGGCCTCGAGCTTGTCGGTGAGATCGAGAGTGTCGTAGCCGGGGGCCTTGGTGATTGAAAGGATGACGGAGGGGTGGCCTTCCAAACTGCCGGGCTCGCCGGTGGTGGTGCCGGCATCGCCTCGCATGGGTTCAGTTCCCCAGACGACCTGGGCGACGTCTTTGATGCGGAGTGGTCGGTCGTCCTGGTGGCGCACGGTGGTGTTTCCGATGAGGTCGAGGTCGGTGGTCATGGCCAAATTTCGGACCATGATTTCTTGTGAGTCGCCCTCGATATATCCGCCGGTGGAATTGCGTACGGCGTTTTCGGCAGCAGTACGAAGTTCATCGTAGGTGACGCCGAGCGCGAGCATGCGCTGGGGGTCGGGTTGGACTTGGACTTGCTTGATGCCGCCGCCCATGGGGAGGACTTCGGCGATTCCGGGGATGGATTGGAGGCGTCGGCCGATGACCCAATCGGCTTGGGTGCGGAGATCTTGCGGAGAGATTTCGCCGGTGGGATCGAGCACGCTAACCAGCATGATGTTTCCCATGAGCGAAGTGGCAGGCGTCATGTAGGGAGTAACACCCTCGGGGAGTTCGGCGGCAGAGAGTCGTTCTTGGACGAACTGCCGGGCTTGGTAGATGTCGGTTCCCCAGTCGAATTCAACGAAGGTTAGCGAGAGGCCGATGTCGCTGGTGGTGCGGAGTCGGTTGAGGCCGTTGACGCCCATGAGGCTGCGCTCGAGTGGGAGGGTGATGCGGGTTTCGACTTCTTCGGGTGAGAGGCCGGGAGCTTCGGTGAGAATGGTGACGGTGGGCTTGGTGAGGTCGGGGAGGACGTCGACGGGCAGCCTTTTCGTTGTCTGCCATCCGAGGATGAGCACAATGACGCCGAGCGCGAGGATGAGGGCGCGTTGGGCGAGAGAGAAGTTGATAAGGTGGGTGAGCACGGGGAGATGAAATTTGAGATTTGAGCACGAACGGTGAGATTTGAACGGCTTGGTTGGGGGCTGGGACGGAGAGGGTTATTTTTTGGCGAGCTTGATTCCGGCCAGGATGAGGAGGGTTAGGAGGATGAGGTTGGATAGGATGAGGAGGGTTGTGAGGCGGGAGGAGGTGGGGTGATCGTGGTCGTCTTCCTTTGTCTTTTGGTCTTCGGTGATTTCGGAGCCGTCTTCGTTGTGCTCGTGGCCGTGGGCGGCATCGAGGACTTCTTTGAGGGAGAGGTTTCCGCCGCCGGCGAAGCCGAGGAGGTAGGCGCCGGTGGTGACGACTTCGTCGCCGGGGAAGAGGCCGTCTTTAATTTCGATGAATTGGTCGTTTTCCTCGCCGGTGATGACGGGAGCCTTGATGAAAGAGTTTGGGAGATCAAAGTCCTTCACGTAGACGACGCGATTGGTGATGTCTCCCTGAACGGCTTTTCGAGGGACGGCGGTGACGTCTTCGCGGGTGGCGGTGATGATGGAGAACTCGGCGCGCATTCCGGGGCGCAAGGTGTTCTCGGGATTTTCGATGAGGAAGATGGCATCGAAGGTGCCTGAGATGGAGTCGGCAGTGGTGCCGAATCGGATGAGTTTTCCTTCGATGGTTTGGTCCTGCAGGGCGGCGATATGAATGCGGGCTTTGCTGCCGATCTTGAGTTTTCCGGCTTCTTGTTGGGGGACGCGGGCAATGGCCCAAATTTGTCGGAGGTCGAGGATGTCGAGGAGTTCCTTGGAGGGGTCGACAGGCTCGCCGAGGCGCACATGGCTTTCGGCAACGATTCCGGAGCTCGGTGCGTAGAGGGTGACGGTGGGTGGCGGGTTGCCGGACTGACGGCTCTGAACCTTCATAACGGGGTCTCCTTTTTTGACAAAGTCACCGGCAATGACGTTGAGCTCGGAGACGTGACCGGGGATGCGGCTGGAGACGACGGCGTGGTTGCTTGGGATTTCCTGGAGTCGCCCGATGACGAAGAAGGTACTTTCAAAGGTGATGTCCTCGGATTCCACGACTTTGATGCCGAGGTTTCGTGCGGCGCTTTCGCTGAGGTTGATGCGCTCTTCTTCATCTTCAGCGAAGAGTGGAAGGGCGAGGAGGAAGGGAAGGATCAAACGTTTCATTGGGCCGTGGCGGTAAGGTAGTTGGCGTGCGCGAGGTGGAAGTCACGGATGGCTTCGAGCTGAGAGGTAAGAAGAGAAAGGCGCTGCTCTTGGGCGCGCAGGACGTCTTGCAAGGGAATTTCGCCGCGGGAGTAGGCATCCTTTGTCTTTGTGATCTGGGCGTCGGCCAGGGGGATGAGGTTGGCTTCGATCTGATCCGAGAGAGCAGACCACTGGGCCATTTCCTGATAGTAGGCGTGGGCCTCGGCGCTGATGCTGCGTTGGAGGGCACTTACTTCAGCGGTGAGGCGTTGATGACGGGCGTCGGCAGCGAGGATGTTGCCGGAGTTGTCGTTGTAATAGGTGAAGGGGATTTTGAATCGGACGCCGATGATTTGCTCGGCCTCGATGCCATCGGGCGCGTCCTCGGCACGTCCAAGACCGGCGAAGATTCCGGCTTCGAAGTCGTCGCGGACTCGGGCTCTTTCGAGATCCTTGGAAGCGCCCGCGCTTTTTGCGCGCAGTTGGGCGGCCTGGAGGTCGGGCCGCCGAACGGAAGCGACGAGCATCGAGGGAAGGCTGGGTTCGGGAAGGGTCTGGGTGGTGCCGAGCGTGCTATCGGGCGACAGGCCCAGGATGGGTTTGAGGGAGGCGAGGGCGAGCTGGGATCGGATAGAAACTTGCTCGGCACGATTCGAAAGGCGGGTGGCTTCCAGAAGAGCGGTGCCCGCTTCGAGGAGGGAGGCTTCACCTTGTTCCGCGGACTTGATGATGAAGTCGGCGAGCTGTCGGGCGTTGGTTTCTTGTTTCTTGATGAGGGCTTGTTCCTGTCGAAGGGCGAGGACCTTGGTGAAGGCGGTGCGGGCTTCGCCGATGAGTTGGCGTTCGACATTGCGGATCTCGGCGGCTGCGGCTTGCACGAGAATTTCTGAGGCTCGTTTTTCGATGGCGAGTCGGTTGGTGCGCGGAAAACGTTGTGAGACACCGACGGTGAGCATGAGGTCGTGGAAGCGATTTCCGGTTTCGAACTCGACTTCGAGGGCGGGATTGCTCCGGAGTCCTGACTGACGAAGCTTTCCTTGTGCTTCTCCGATGAGATGGCGGGCGGCGGCGAGATACGGATTATTTGCGCGGACCTTCGCGGGAAGGTTTGCGAAGGTGAGATCAATGGTGGACGTGCTGTGCTTTGTCGCAGTTTCGACGATTGGCTTAACCGTGACGATGGGAACATCGACTTGCCGGGTGGCGCAGGATGCGAGGATCACAGGAGTTAAAAAGAGGAGCTTTTTCATGAGGCGAGAGATGATAAGTTGGGCTCGGAAATGAGAGGCTTCATTGGGATCAGTTTTTTGGCAGCGTGTTTTATGTCGTGTGCTCCGATGGAGGAGCGGCAGGTGACGAGTAAGCCAGTGACGACAAGTGGGGCGATTGAGCGAGTTAAAGAGAGAGAGGTTGTTGCGGTTTTTCCGGAGAATGGCATTCCGCGGAGGAAGCTTTTGACAGGGAAGGTGACCTTTGCTGGTTTCACGAAAGAAGGGTTGGCTGATTTTCGGGTGATTCCGGAAGAAGGAAAAAAGGTGATCGTGCCGGAAAATAAGAAGTATCTGGCGGTGGATGGATTTTGGTGGCGGGGAGATCGAGCGAAGTGGTTTAAGATTCCGGATCACGCCGAGGCGTGGGTTGTTTCCGGGAGTGGAGAAAAGCCAGCGCGCTTCGATTCCTCGGTGACGCGTGAGAATTTTTCGGTGTTTTGGAAAACGCTGCCGGGACTTGGATGGGCGAGTAGCCTGCGGGGCGGCGTGAGTGAGCCGGGATTCTATCCCAATGTGGGACCGAGTCGGATCGGGGTGGCGTGGCCTTTCTAGGTCACGGTCCTGTGGAAGATGACTGAGGAGTCATTCCACCTTTTAAAAATCAGAGGCGCCAGACGGAGTGCAGGCGGAAGAGGGGCACTCCGGGAGGAGGAGCGCGGGTGGAGATCGAAGACAGGGTGACTTTTTTCTGCTGAAGAAGGGGTGCCGGGGTGGCGGTGATCGGTGCCGTGAGGAAGCGGAGATCGGGTGAGGATTCGCTGCTCACCCTGGTGAAATCATCGACATCGAGCGCGAGAAACTGGTGGCAGTCGTCGCATGGGTCCAGAGCCTCGTGCTCGTGCTCGTGGTGGCAGTCGCAGTGGTGGTAATTGACATGGCTTTCTTTCGTCTCAGGAGATTCGCACTGCGGTGTGGAAAAGAAGAAGGTCTGAGAATGTTGGCAAAATCCTAGCACAGGAGCTTGCAAGCCGATGAGGAGACTCATGACTGTAAGCAGAACGGAAGCTGACGTTTTGCGAAACACTAGGAGACCTTTAGCAGAGAAAATGGGCTGCGTCAACTGAGTGACTGAGTGAGAAGGTTGGTGTTTGAACTGATCTGCGCTAAAGAGGTGCGTGCAGAATCGGTTTTACGGAGCTTTTGATATCGAGAGACGATCAGGTCGGACGGACCAAGCGGGCTTTCGTAGTCCTTTTCAGGTGGATCGGGACCGGGTGCTTCACACGCCCACGTTTCGAAGAATGCAGAGCAAGACGCAGGTCTTTTGGAGCGGGGAGTATGATTTTTATCGCACGCGACTGACTCATTCACTCGAAGTGGCGCAGATTGGTAAATCGGTGTGCCGTTGGCTGAAGCATTCGAGTGATTTGTTAGAGGGTGACTTTTTCGTCGACGAAGATTTGATGGAGGCTGTTTGTTTGTCGCACGACCTAGGCCATCCACCGTTCGGGCACGCGGGGGAGCGGTCGCTGAATCATTTCATGGCGGGATATGGGGGATTCGAAGGGAATGCCCAGACGTTGCGCTTGCTGACGGATCGTATTTTTTCGCAGAGCCGCACCGGAATGGACCCGACGCGGGCCTTTATGGACGGGGTGTTGAAATACAAATCACTTTGGAGCGAGCTCAAGTCGGTGACGGGAAAGCTACCCCGCAATCATTTCCTCTATGACTCTCAGGTGGGCTCTCTGGATTGGGCGCTCGGGGGGCATGATTTCCCAGCTGAGTTGGTGCCGGGGGACGTGCGGGATTCTTTTAAGTCGGTTGAGTGCCAGATCATGGACTGGGCCGACGACACGGCCTACTCGTTGAACGATCTTGCGGACTCGGTTCGTGCGGGGTTCCTGACGGTTGAAAAAGTGGAACGGTGGGCAAGGAAGAACGAGGTTGAGGGTTCGGACGAAAGTCCCATTGGGAAGTTGGTGCGGGCGATCCGGGGAGGGCGCATCGAGCCCTTTGTGGGGAAACGGATCGGGAGCTTTATTCAAGCAGCGAGCCTGGAGCGGGAAGTGAACTTTTTAAGCGGCGTAACGCATCGATATTCCTACAAGGTAGTGGTCGATGATGAGATCCGTCAGGAGAGCGAACTCTTTAAGAAGCTGGCCTATGAAGTGGTTTTCCTTTCTCCGCAACTGAAGCAGTTAGAACACAAAGGGAGTCTGATGCTTCGGCGGCTTTGGGAAGTGCTGGAGAAGCGTTATGTCAAAGGAGAATCGATCGATGGTCAGACCTTCGAACTTCTGAGTGAAGACGATGCGCAAGAGATTGCTAATACTCCGGATGCGGCTGCGAAAGCGCGACTCGTTTGCGATTTTCTGGCGGGCATGACCGATGGTTATGCGGTGCGCATGTATCGTCGTCTATTCGAGCCCGGCTTTGGAAGTATCGGGGATTTAGTCGGGTGAGGTAGGTTCTTTCCGGGTGAGGACGAAAGCGCTCATTGCAGCGGCGCAGATTAGGGTGGAAATCCAGGCGGGTAATCCAAATGCCATGAGGGAATAGGCGATCGCTGCTCCGAGCGCGGTGAGAAGGGCGTAGGGGATTTGAGTGACAACGTGCGAGGTGGGCGAACAGCCTGAGGCCATTGCGGAGACAATGGTGGTGTCGGAAAAGGGACTGCAGTGGTCTCCGAAGACAGCTCCTCCAAAGACGGCCCCGATGATCATCGGAAGAAGGGTGGTGAGTTGGTCCGCGGCGCCTAAGTCGATCCCGATGGGCACGACGATGGGCATGAGCAGGCCCATTGTTCCCCAAGAGGTGCCGGTGAGGAAGCTCGTGACCGAACCCAAGAGGAAAACCAAGAGGGGGAGATAGGCTACCGAAGTCGACCCTTTGATGACATCGGTTAGGAGGTTGGCGGTGCCGAGTTCGTTGAAGACCTTTCCGAGGGACCAAGCGCAGAGAAGAATGATGAGGGCGGGAAGGAGGCTGGCGGCTCCTTGGGTGACATGTTCGGGGAGTTCTTTCCAACGAGCGCGAGGGAAGGCGAGGCAGGCGACGGCAAGGGCGACGAAGCCCGCTGCGGTCATGGCATAGGGAACGCCATCGGATCTGAAGGCATTTTGCCAGGACCACGGAAGAGGAATTTTGTCTTCGGTGTATAGGGTGTCCTGCCAGAGGTAGATGAAGCCAGGGAGGATGATGACGAGTGCTGCGAGTGGAATGAGGGAAGTGCGAGCCTTCAGCTCGTCTGATGATTCAATTGGCGTGGATGTTTCGTGCGGAAGAGCTTTTCCCATGGGACCGGGTTTCCATGACCGATGGATGGCGAGAGGAATTAAGAGGAGGGTCAAAAGGCAGTAGGGATTCGCGGGGATGGAGGCGAAGAAGAGGTCAACGGGACTGCTCGTAACATCTGAACCCTTAAGGCCTTCATCGATGAGTGAAAGCTGAGTGGCGATCCAGGTGGAAATGAAGGCGACGCAGGCGACACAGGCGCTGGTGGAGTCGATGAGGTAGGCAAGGAACTGTCGGGAGATTCGCAGGGCATCGGTCATGGGGCGGGAGATCCGGCCCAGAAGGATGGCGTTGGCGAGTCCATCGAAGAAGCAAAGAAGGCCCAGGCCGTAGATGCCGAAAAGGAGACGTTTTTTCGGCTGCTTGGTTTCTTTGGAAATGAGGCGATTGAGGAGGGCGGTGAAGCCACCCCCTTTTTCGAGAACGGTGGCAAATCCTCCTAGGGTGAGGGTAAAGAGGATCGCGCTGAGGTTCCAGGGACTCTCAAAAACCGGGAAAAGAATCTCTTCAAAGAGGGCTCTCAGTGAAGCGAGTGGGTCTCCCTGGTGGATGAGGAGGACTCCGGCGATGACGGCGGCCCCCAGCGAGAGTGCGGCCTGCCGAGTCACAAGGATAAGAACGAGCGCAACAACGGGAGGAATCAGGGGGACGAGATCCATTTGAGGTCAGGCTACTGATTCCAGAGATCTTGTCGATCAGGGGAGCGGGTTATCGCAAAGATTTTAAGAATCAGAGAGATTATGATTACTGAAATTTATCGATGCCCTATGAATAACTGCTCCGTGAAATACTCCTCTTTTATCAACCTGCTTACCGCTGCCTCTATCGGCCAGTCATACGCTGCGGTAAGTGTTTTGCCCACGAGGCCTAAGGGCTGTCGCTGGGAAAAAAATCAACAGCAATCCGATGCAGCTTCAACACGTCGAAAGCGCTCCTAGCGGATGCGCTCGAGGAGCCATGGGAGGAGGTCGCTGATCGCGATGCGCTCTTGTTCCATGGAATCGCGGTGACGGATGGTGACGGTGTCCTTGAGCGAAGCGTCTTCTTCTCCGAGGGTCTCGAAGTCGATGGCGATGCAGTAGGGGGTTCCGATTTCATCCTGACGACGGTAGCGACGGCCGATGGCTGCGGTTTCGTCGTAGAAGACGTTCATGAAGGGCTGGAGGAGGTTCTTCACTTCCTTGGCCTTTTCGACGAGTTCGGGCTTGTTTTTAAGAAGCGGGAGGATGGCGGCCTTGATGGGGGCGATGCCGGGCTTGAAGCGCATGACGGTGCGGATGTCCTGTTTGCCGCCTTCTTTGGTGAGGTCTTCTTCAGCGTAAGCTTCGCAAAGGACAGCGAGGATGGTGCGGTCGCAGCCGGCGGAAGGTTCGACAACGTGGGGGATGAAGCGTTCTTTGGTGGCTTCGTCGAAATACTCAAGCGGCTTGCCTGAGGCTTCCTGGTGCTTGCCGAGGTCGTAGTCGCCACGGTAAGCGACGCCTTCGAGTTCCTGCTGACCGAAAGGGAAATCGTATTCGATGTCGTAGGTTTTCTTCGAGTAGTGGGCGCGTTCGCCATCCGGGATGTCGAGGACGTGGAGCTTTTCTTTATCGAGGCCGATGGTCTCGTAGAAGGCGAGACGATTGGCGAGCCATTCGTTGGTGAGGCGGAGGCCGTCCTCGGGGCGGCAGAAGTATTCGATCTCCATCTGCTCGAATTCACGAGAGCGGAAGGTGAAGTTGCGCGGGTTGATCTCGTTGCGGAATGACTTACCGATTTGGGCAATGCCGAAAGGGAGTTTGACGCGACTGGAATCGACGACGTTTTTATACTGCACGAAGATCGATTGCGCGGTTTCGGGACGGAGGTAGGCCGTCGCGTTGGGATCGTTCTCGTCAGCTGAAGCACCCATTTGCGTTTTGAACATGAGTTCGAAGTCGCGGGGTTCGGTGAGGAGGGAGCCGTTATCGGGATTGAAGTTCGTGACGTCGATCTCCTCGGAGGTGGTTTCTCCTGCAAGGGTCAATTTTTTGGGCGAGATCTGCTGATCGTTGAGGAACTGGGCGTAGAATTCCTTGGCGGTCTTGCGCGCCTTGTTTTCGTCCTGGTTCGGCTGATTGAGGAGGACGGAGTATACGCGTGCGATGGACCAGCCGGATTCTTCGTGGGAAGCGCCGGTGAAATGGTAAGCGGTGCCTGACTGGGGCTCGATCTGATCGGCGCGGAGGCGGGCCTTGGTGAGAAGGCAGTCGCACATCGGATCAGAGAACCCGCCGATGTGGCCGGAAGCCGTGAGGACGGCCTGGTGGGTGAGGATGGAGCCATCGAGGCCGAGAATATCATCGCGCTCCTGCACGTTTTTGCGCCACCAGTAATCTTTGATGTTTTTCTTCAGGTCGGCACCGAGCGGGCCGTAATCCCAGCATCCGTTGAGGCCGCCGTAGAGCTCGGCAGATTGGAAGATGAATCCTTTGCGTTTGCACAGGGAGACGATTTTCTCCATGCGGGCGGTGTCGGTTTGGTCTTTGTTGGCCATGGGTCGAAATAAAAATGAACGATTTGAAAGTTGCAGAAGGGATAATTGGGCTTGGAAAAGCCTGATTGCCTTGCGGGCGCGAGGAAACAGGAAGAAGGCGGTGGGGGAAAGGGTTTTTTGTGCTGGGGTCAAGCTAGAGAAAGAAGATGTCGCCAATTTTTGCGGCGATGGCGGTGAGTTTCATGCTCCGGGCAATGAGCTTTTCGCGGTTGAGGGGAGACGGATCACGGACATGGGTCTAAAAATCGAGACTATTGGGAAATCAAAGACTGTAGCGCTTATCTCCATGCGGGAAAGGGATTCGGGCTTAGACGCAACACCGTTGGTGTTGGGAGATTTCGCTTGAGGTAACCCGGGGTAGCCTTCGTTTCACTACGGCAACCCCGGGCTTAGATACGATACGCCGTTGGAGACGGTGAGATGCCTTTGATTTTGAAGCTGGGGATTTGCTCGGTTGCGCTTTCGTGATTCTTCGGGAATAGTTTGTTCGTCGGAGGCTCTTACCTCTTGAAAACACAATGAAAGGATTACTAATAGGAACTAGTGTGGTCGCGGGATATTTCGCGCTCCAGTTATGGGTGCTCCCTGCGATGGGAATTCCCACATGAATGAGCAAATCTACATCCTCAGGTGGGGGATGACCGAAGACGAAGACAACGCTTCCGGTCGGAAGTAAGGTAGCAACTGAAGCGGAGCCCGAGGGTTCCGAGAATGAGCAAAAGTAGAAACGATGTGTACCCTCACGTGGACACGGGGCGGCCCGGGCCAGCTTGAGGTGTGGTTCAATCGGGACGAGAATAAGGCTCGTCCGATCGCGGATCCGCCGTCGCTTCGTGAACTCGATGGTGTGAAATTCCTCAGCCCACGCGATCCGCAGGGGGGAGGGACGTGGATGATTGCGAATGAATTCGGGCTCGTCGTTTGTCTTCTGAACAAGTGGGAGTTGGATGTGCGTCCGACCTTGGGTCGACGAAAGAGCCGGGGACAATTGGTTTGGAATATGGCGACAGCACGAGGCGTCGATGAGCTGGAATCATTTCTCAATGAGCTCGATCACTATCCCGCGTTCACGCTTGCCGGGATTTCGGGTGAGAAGGAACGGTTTTGGGAGTGGAATGGGGAAGAGCTGCGAGAAGTGGAAGGCGCGATGCCGATGACGTCATCGAGTTACTGTTTCGAGGCGGTGCGGGAAGCCCGGGAAGAGGTGTTTTCGGATGGAAAGCGGGGTTCTGATTTCCATGGTTCTCTAGAGGAGGACGCGAGCGCTTTTACGGTGCGGATGAATCGGCCCGATGCGCAGACCTGGAGTCGGAGTTATCTTCGCTTGGGGAAGGCACTGACTTGGGAATATCTGGCGGAGAAAGCGAACCTCGAAGGAGAGCCAGAACGCTCACTTGTAACCCTGTCGCAGCGATGACCTGGCGGACGAAACGACTTTTGTGGGGCCGTTGGCAGCGTTTGGTGCGCTGGGAGTTTTGGCCGGTGTGGGCGGTATATCCTCCGGTCTTGCTGTGGTGGGTGGTGGAAGCGATCCGCTACGGCGGGTGGACGCTTTGGACAAACTGTAATCCCGGGATGCTCGCGAGCGGAATGGCAATGGAGTCGAAGGGCGGCATTCTGGATGCCTTCGAAGGACCCGAAGGAGCGGTGCGCACGGCGAAATATCTCCGGATGGAGGCGGGCGGTGACTTTTCGGAGATGGCGGCTTGGATGGGGAAAGAGAATCTGAGCTTTCCGATCGTGCTGAAACCTGACCTGGGACTTCGGGGTCAAGGAGTCGAGATCGTGAAGGATGAAACGACGGCCCGACGATGGCTCTCCGAGTGTCGGGATGATATTGTCGTTCAGGAGATGATCGGGGGGATGGAGTTTGGAGTGCACTGGGCGAAATTCCCCAATTCGGAAAAGGGGGAGATCGCTTCGCTCTGTGGAAAGTTGCCGCAGTTTTTGGCTGGCGATGGGGAGAAAACGCTCGAAGAACTCATCTTGGCAGATGAGCGAGCGGTGATGATGACCGCTTACTACTTTTCCAAGTATGAGGATCAATTGAATCGGGTTCTTCCGGAAGGAGAGCGATTTACGCTGGCATCGATCGGGACTCATTCCCGGGGAGCAGTTTTCACGGATGAGCGGAGATTGGTGACGCTCGGGCTGGTGGCGGCCTTTGATGAACTGGGGGCGCGTTATGAGGGATTTCACTTTGGTCGCTACGATGTTAAAGTCCCTTGCGTGGAAGATCTCAAAGCGGGTCGTAACATCGTCATCCTTGAGCTGAATGGCGTGACTGGAGAGCCTGCTCATATCTACCAACCGGGTTATCCGTGGTGGAAGGGAATGCGGGATTTGTGCCTTCACTTTTCAAGTGCGACTCAGATCGGAGCGGCTCATCGGGACCGAGGGGTCGATCCGCCGACGTTGAGTGAGCTTTGGGAGCTAACGCGGGCGCATGCCAAAAAAGACTATCTCGAAGTGGATTAATTTCGAAATAAGAACTGAGATGGAAGAGCGATTTGCCGATGTGACTAAGCATGTTCCGTGGTTTGCGGGGCATCCATTTTTGGCGTCGCTGGTGGAGCGGTTTTGCGGAATTTCTCAAGTGCGCCGGTTTTTTCAAGAAGCGTCGGGGGATGAGAATCCTTTTGCGGGTGTGGCGCGTCGGGCAGAGATGGGGATCGAATTGAAGGGATTGGAGGAAGAGATTCCGAGCGAGGGGCCGGTCGTGATCGCGGCAAATCATTCCCACGGGGGACCGGATGCACTGGCGCTGGCGGCCAAGTTGCTCGAGTTGAGGTCTGACACGATGATCTTGTGCAATGCCGAGTTGATGGCGCTGCCGGGGGTGAAGCGGTATTTTTTACCGGTCACCCTGATGAAGGAAGGAAGTGCGAGCGAGAACTCAGGGAGTCTTCGGTTGATGCTGAAGCATGTGAAGGCCGGGGGGGCGCTGATGGTTTTTCCGGCGGGGCGGGTGGCCTTCTGGCAGGAAGGGGGAATTAAAGATCCGCCCTGGAATGATCATGTGGTGAAACTGGTTTCGCGGATGAACGCCACAGTGGTGCCGCTTTGGTTTTTTGGCGGGGTGCCCCCGTGGATGCAGATTCTCTCGAAGCTTTCGGGTTTTGTGCGGACGGCGCTCATTCCCCGGGGATTGATTTCGATGCGCGGGCGCGTTATGGAAGGGAGAGTGGGCAAAGCGTTCCCTTCCGAGCGTCTCAAAATCGAAGAGATTGGCTGGCTTCGCAAGCATTTGGAGTCGCTGCGAGATTTAGGGAATTAAGTAGACCCTTTTGCACTCATAATTTAACACACAAAGAAATGGAGCAACTGATTCGTGCAAACATTCACTTCCTTGATCAGGCCGAGCGGCTTTTGATTCAGGTTATGGACCAAGACTACGGTTGCGCGGTGGAATCGTTTTATGGCTCCACCTTGGGGCAGCATTTCCGTCATTGCCTTGATCATTATTCATCTCTTCTCACGGGGCTTGATTGTGCGAAGGTTGATTATGACTCTAGGGCCCGACAACGGGAGATCGAATCGTCTACGGATTCCGCCTTGGAGGAAGTTGGGTGCGTGCGTGCCTCACTGACTGGTTTGCTGGATCGAGAGCTTCCGGTGGGTCTGCTCGTTAAGATGGATTACGGAGGGGAAGAGGAAGATTGGCAGGCTTCGACTCTCGGGCGAGAGCTGCAATTTTTGGTCAGCCATACCGTTCATCATTTTGCGATGATCGGTGGAATGTGCGGATGTCTCGGAGTTGAAATGGAGGATGGCTTCGGAGTCGCCCCGTCTACTTTACGGCATCGGGAGAGGGCCTGTATCGATTGAATCAATTATTTCACCTCATTTTTCGATGTGCCTGATTGTTCTCTAGAGACCTATGGTGGCGTCACTCGAAAAGAATCGTGATGAACGAAATCCTCCAACAAGACATTGCTCCTGCCATTCCGGTAGAGGATCAGCGTAGAGAAATCAAGGCACTTGGTTCGCGCGCGAAGATTGCGCAGCAAGCCAATCTCGATGTTTATCTCGCGGCGGCAGATGCCATCCCGAACATCATGCTGGAGATCGGTCGCCTTCGCGAGGTCACCTTCCGTGCGGTGGGTGAGGGAACGGGAAAGGCGCGCGATCTTGATCGCTTCGACGAATATTATTATCACCTCTTTCTTTGGGACCGCGATGCGCATCAGATTGCGGGGGCCTATCGTCTGGGGAGAACGGATCTAATTTTGGCAGAGTTTGGTTTTGAGGGCCTCTACAGCTCATGGCTGTGCGAGTTCGAAGAGCCACTTCTTGATTATCTCAATCCTGCGCTCGAGTTGGGCCGATCCTGGGTGGTGCCTGATTACCAACGTTCGATTCACGCCTTATTCGGTCTGTGGAAGGGGATCGGACAGTTCGTGGCCCGGTATCCCCGCTATCACAAGTTGTTTGGTGCGGTCAGTATCAGCGACGATTACTCCTTCATTTCGCAGAATCTCATCGTGCGCTACTTGCGCCGAACGAAGGTGGATCAGACTTGGGGAGAGCGGGTTCGGGCTCTTCTTCCTTTCCAGGATAAACCCGAGGAGTTGAGCCAGAGCTTTCAAAGCATCGAAGAAGTATCCGCCTGTATCGCGAGCAACGAGCCGGATGGCAAAGGGATTCCGGTGTTGCTGCGTCAGTATTTTAAGATGAATGCGACCCTCTTGGACTTTGCGTTCGATCCGAGTTTTATGAACTGTCTCGATGCGATGGTTTTAGTGGATCTCAGGCAGGCGCCGGCCCGTCTTCTAAAGAAATATATGGGGCCGGACGGCTATGAGCGTTTTATCAGCGCGCAGGAAGAATAGGACCTGAGAGATCTGTTTTGAATTGATGGGGGGTGAAACAAAAAAGCGCGAGCCGATAACGGCCCACGCTTTTCAAAAAGGGAATTGAAGTTCCGTGTTTACTCCGACTTTTCGGGAACCTTGGGACCCGCGGCTTTTTTAGGGGCGTCGGATTTAGCGAGAAGCGCTGCAATTTCTGCGCGTGTTACCATTTCGGTGCGGTCTTTATACTTGGCGCGCCATCCTTTGACTTGTTCTTCGGTGACGAGGTCCTTTTTCTCGGAGAAATCATTGCGGAGGTAGGTCATGACACCCGCGAGGTCCTTGTCATTAAGGGCGGCTCCGAGAGGGGCCATCATGCCCAAGTATTCGGTGCCTTCTTTTTTGATCCCTTTCAATACTACGAGGGCGAAGATTTCGGGATCGCCGTCGACGACCCCTGATCCTTTATAACCGGGAGCCATCATCATGGTCGGTCCCAGCTTGAGGCCTTTTCCGTCCATCCCGTGGCAGGCCGCACACATCATGAACTTGGATTTTCCGTGAGCGATGGCGGCAACCTTGTCCTCGGCGTTTGCGAGGTTGAGGCTGGCGAAGAGTGAGAGGGTGACCAATATGATCTTTTTCATGTCGTGGGAATCTTGCTCAGTTGCGCGACTGGCGCAAGTGAGAATCTATACGAATTGGCAATCTAAATATTTCAACTATTTCACGTTGAAGGTGCGGCCCTTGCCCGTGTCCCATGCGGTGTAAACGGAACCATAGAGGGCCTTGAGTTCTCCGCGGGAAAGAAGTCGGAATTCCACCGTCCTGGCGTGGGTGGTGTCGGGATAGGTTTTCTGCACCATTTCATCGACGGAAATACCGGTGCGATCCCTGGTGCGATCCTTGAGACCCGAGCTGCGATTCTTGATTCGGTCCACGATGTTGAGGGTGGATGAATCAGTAATGGGCTCGAGGTAGTAGAAGCGAACGAGAGAAGCTCCGGTGGTGTCGACGGTGACTTCGGTGACCATGAGGTTTCCATTAAGAAGGTATGAGTGTTCGCTGATGGAAGTGATGTTTCCGAGGTTCACGGCATACTTTCCGCTGGGAAGGTTGGCGATCCAACGGCGCTTCTTGTTTTCCTCGTCCTTGGTATTTTCGGGCGCTTCGGCCTCTTCCTCCTTCTCGTTGTCCTTTGGCTGGGGGTTTTGAGCACTGAGAGGAAGGGCTCCCAAGAGGAGTAACATGGCAATAAAGTAAGTTTTCATACTGAAGGAAAATATCGGCAAGGGAAAGGCTGACGTCAAAGACTCATTTCAGTGGCGAACGCGAGGAATGAGGTTTAGCGTCCAAATATGTCCTCGTATCGACCCAATGTTGCCGCCCTTCTGGTGAATCCCAGGGGGCAGATTTTGGTCTGTGAGCGTTTCAAAATTCCTGGATCCTGGCAGTTTCCGCAAGGAGGAGTAGATGAGGGAGAGGAGATCGAGCGTGCGCTCGTGCGTGAGATCGAAGAAGAAATTGGACTGGGGCCTGAGGCTTACGAAGTGTCTCAGTCGAAAGGGGGGTATCGTTACGTTTATCCCGATAACATTCGTAAGGGAAAGCCGAGCCACAAAGACAAGTTCGTGGGGCAGGAGCAGACTTATTTTTTGTGCCGTGTGCAAGAAGATCACCCGGAGCTCGATCTGATGCGGGAGCCCCGCGAATTTTCCCAAGCGCGCTGGATCCACCCGGAAGAATTCCAGCGCGCTTGGCTTCCCGGTTTTAAACGAGAAGTTTACGAGGCGGTGATGAAGGATTTCTTTGGGGTGAATTTGAGTTAGCTGGCAACAAAAAAGCCCGCCGCTCGGGATGAGGGCGGGCTTCAGGAAGTGGAATGGATGTTTAGGAAAGCTCAGCGAGCTTGGCCTTGATGGCGCCAAAGTCGGGGAGGTCGCCGGGGGAGTCGTTGACTTGGGCGAACTGGACGACGCCATTTTTATCAATGAGGAAGGCGGAGCGCTTGGGAACGCCCCCCATGATGAGGTTCTTCTCGGGGAGGAACTGATCGTAAGCGATACCGTAAGCTTCGGTGACTTTGTGATCGTAGTCGGAGAGCAGCTTGAGGGTGATGCCCTCTTTCTCAGCCCACGCGGCTTGTGCGAAGGGATTGTCGCCGGAGATTCCGAGAACCTTGCAGTTGAGGTCGGAGTAAGCACCGATCCCCGCGGAGATCTCGCAGAACTCAGTCGTGCACACGCCTGTGTAGGCCATCGGGACGAAGAGGAGGAGGATGTTCTGCTCGCCGATTTGCTCGGAGAGTTTGACTACTTCAGGGCCGCCTTCGCCGAGGCCGACGAGGGAAAAATCAGGGGCTTTATCGCCAACTTGGATACTCATGGTGGCGGCATTATAATTACGCTTTTCGAGGGGCCAAGGAGGAAGTGAGTGGATTTTGGATTGAGGAAAGGAGATCGCTCAAGTTCTCGATCTGCTCGCTGGAGTGAGCGGCGCTGAGGGTGATTCTTAGTCGGGCAGTTCCGCGGGGAACGGTGGGGAAGCGGATGGCGGGGACGAGGAGTCCGGCATCGAGGAGTTTTTTGGAGGCGGCGAGAGCGGCTTCGTTGTCGCCGATGATGTGGGGGACGATGGGAGAGGGAGCGTCCAAGATCGAACGTCCAACGTTGAAGGTTGAAATATTCTTTTTGAGCTTCGCTCTGATGGCCTGGCCTTCTTCGGTCTGGAGAAAATTGAGGGCGGCGAGGGAGGCGGCGGCTTGTGAGGGCGGCGGCGCGGTGGAGTAGATGAAGGAGCGGGCTTTGTTGATGAGGAGGTCGATCCACTCGCGGGAGGAAGCGAGGTAGCCGCCGGCGGAGCCGAGGGCTTTGCCGAGGGTGCCCATTTGAAAATCAATCTGATCCTGCAGGCCGAGTCCCTCGGCGAGTCCCTGGCCGGTGGGTCCGAGGACGCCGATGGCGTGGGCTTCGTCGAGGAGAAGGAGCGCTCCGAAGCGTTCTTTTAAAGAGACGATTGCTGCAAGCGGGGCAAGATCGCCATCCATGGAAAAGACCGACTCGGTCACGATGAGGGTGCGGCCGGATGCGGTGGTGAGGAGGCGTTCGAGTTTAGAGAGATCGTTGTGCGGGAAAACGCGGAGGGTGGCGCCGGAGAGTTTGGCGGCATCGATGAGGCAGGCGTGGGAGAGCTTATCGAGGATGATCGTGTCGCCTTTTCCGACGAGTGCCGGGATCGTGCCCATAGCGGTGGCGTAGCCATTGGCGAAGGTGAGGGCGGCTTCAGTTTTTTTGAGCCGTGCGATCGTTTCTTCGAGTTCGTGGAAGAGATCGAGGGAACCGCAAACGAGCCGGGAGGCGGTGGAGCCGGTGCCGTAATTATTTAAGGCTTCGGTGGCTGCTTGAACGAGGGCGGGGTGTTGTGAGAGGCCGAGGTAATCGTTTGAGGAGAAGTTGATGAGCGTTTTTCCGTCGGTCTCGATCAAGGGGGGCGCTGGATGAGAAACTGGGCGCAGGGAACGAAGGAGTCCCTGTTTTTTAAGCGCATCGAGTTCGTCCATCCCGGGGAGAGTCTGGAGTCGTGCGAGTCTGACTCAAGGGCTTTATCCTTCGGTTGAGCGCTTTCTCCAAGATGTTCGAGGCGACCCTTAATACCACTCCGCATTTCAAAAGAGACGAATGATGTTTTTAAATAGTTAGGAAAGAGCGCTGAGCATTGGAATCAAGAGCCGGGCGCCTTCTCGAAATGGCAGCGTTGATCCTAAGTGGGGGTGCACCTAAGGGTATTTCACCCGCACCTCCGACCACCGTGATCGATCGTCCGTTGTCTGAACTCTGAAAGTCAGACAATCGACAACGTTCAAGTTCCAAAACTCCGACAACAGACCACCGACTGCTCCCGCATCACGCCTTCGTCCCGCCGTGCCCTTTCAAGAAAATACTTCGGGATTCGTCTCTTTTGCAACACTACTTGGTATAAGGTGATGGAGAAGTTGCCGATGAACTTCACCAAGGCGATCCACTTTGAGGAAGGGAAGCGGATGAAGATTCTTCTTTTCGAAACAGGGGACGCCTCCATCAAAGCAGGCGGTCCTTTCCTCATGGAGCCAGAGATTGGTTTACCGAGGGGAACTCACTCCAAGGACCAACGGAGAAGCTTTTCGGAGTCGTTCCAGACTTGCGGGGAAGTGGATCCGAGGACGACGGCGATGGCAGCGCGGCCATTGAGCTGTCCGGAGCAAATGAGGCAACGTCCGGAGGCATCTGTCGTGCCTGTTTTCATGCCGTCGCAGTAGGGGACACTTTTGAGGAGCCTGTTGGTATTCTTGAGCAGGCGGGTGCGACCATCGGGGTAGGTGAAGTTGTAGCTGCGGATGCGCATGCACTCGCGGAGGAAGGGGATCTGGTAAACGGCCCGGGCCAGAATAGCCATGTCGCAAGCGGTGGAATATTGGTTGGGTTCGGTGAGGCCGTGGGGATTGAGGAAATTGGATTGCGTCATTCCGAGGGAACGAGCGGTTTGATTCATGAGAGTGGCGAACTGTTCTTTGGAGCCTGCAACGTCGCGGCCGAGGGCCATGGCGACATCATTTCCGCTTTTGACGATGAGGGCCTTGAGGAGTTCCTGTCGGGTGTATCTTTCTCCCTCTTTAAGGTAGAGTTTGGAGGGTTCTACGAGGGTGTCGGATCTTTCCACGATCACTTCGTCGGCGAGGGGACCGGAGCGCATGACGATGAGCCCGGTGAGGAGCTTCTGAGTGCTGGCGACTGCGCGTTCGCTGTAAGCGTTCTTTTGAAAAAGGATGCGGCCGGTGACGGCGTCGATGACCATGGCACTTTTCGCCGTGATGGAGGGTGCACCGGTTTTCGGAAGGGCGGGGCGAACTACTTGCGGCGTGACAAGGACTGCCTGGGCCGCGGGTGGAGCAGCCGAGCTGCAGGCCGAATAAAGTCCGAGAACAAAAAAGGCAGCAAAGGTCCGGGCGATCACCATGGCATCATGATGCCTTCGGGAGGGTGGATATTCAAGCATGAGAGTAATTTTCTCTCGACGACTGCTGTGATCTTGAATACTGTTCATCAAATCACTGTTCAAAAATAATGGCAAAAGGACTTACCAAACGGCAACAAGAGCTTCTCGACTTTCTCAAAGCACACCAGAGTCAATTCGGCGTGATGCCGTCGACGCGCGAAATTCAGGCGCACTTTGGTTTTGCAAGCCAGACGGCGGCGATGAGCCATCTTAGAGCCCTGGAGCGCAAGAACGTGATCCTGCGGTTGCCTGGTAAAGCACGGGCCGTAGTGTTTCCAGATGAACTCGAGAGGGAGCAAATCGTGGATATTCCTGTTTATGGAAGTATCGCCGCGGGAATGGCGGAATCGATAGAGGCCGAAAAAGAAGGGTGTATTTCAATTGATATTGCCTCTTTGGGGATCCCAAGAAATGCGCGGACCTTTGCTCTTCGGGTTCGAGGTGAATCGATGATCGAGGCGCACATCTGCGATGGGGACACGGTGATCTTGGAATTTCGTGAACCACGTCAGGGAGACATCGTGGCAGCCTTGATCGATGGAGAGACGACCTTGAAGCGTTTTGTGATGGATAACGGGCGCCCCTTTCTTCACGCGGAGAATGAGAGCTTTTCGGATATTATCCCCGCCCGCGAGTTGGTGGTACAGGGAGTGATGGTGGGTCTGCTTCGAAACGGACGATTTTAGGCGGGTTCATAGAGTTTTGGGATG
>JAPKCM010000067.1 GCA_028822935.1 Akkermansiaceae bacterium | reverse complement strand
TTTTCCGGAAGGGCGGCGGAGTTTGCCCTTCCAGTCGCGCATGGTATCGGTGGTGAAGGCCTCAGTATTACTTCCATCACCCGGGACAACGGGTCCGGAGCCGTCACCTTGATCTTTAATTCCATCCCCGGCCATACCTACCAGATCGACAGCTCGCCGACCCTCGTCCCCGCCATTTCGCCGCAATGGCTGGATGTCGATGACAGCTTCTTCGCCACTGGAAATCTCTCCACGTTTATTGACACGACAGCTTCGGGGGCCACGCTCTTCTATCGTATCAAGGACGTGACCAATTGAGCAAATCTGCTCCAGCGATTCATTCTTCGCTTCAGCGCCGGAATACTCCTCCGGCGCTTTCTTTTTCCCACACACCTATTTATGAAGTTTTTCTTATTCAACTCCTACTCACTCCTAGGAATTTGCTTTTGGCGGGAGGGCCTTGAAGTCGCCCTTGGACCGGAGCTGCGGGGGGAGAAAGGGGGTTGCGGGGGAAAGAGGGGCTGAGGTGGTGGTTTGGTTTGGCGGTTGTCGGGACTTCGGCAAGAAAGGCCCCCGATCGACGCGGTATTTTACCCCAATTCGGTGACTTTAGCCCTAATCCCATACCAATCAATACTTCAGAGAAAAATACCGGCGATGGGAATCGAACCCATACTTCCTAAGAAACTCGATTTTGAATCGAGCGCGTCTACCAATTCCGCCACACCGGCTGCTTTCTGAAAGCGGGCGGAGTCTTTCTTGCTCCACCCGTCTTGTCAAAGAAGTTTACGATAGCTTTCGCAATTTTGTGACGCGGCCTGGATTGACCCATTCTGCAACGAAGATATTTCCCTGGGCGTCGAAGCAGGCATCGTGTGGGTGGATGAACTTTCCGTCGATCCAGCGTTTGGGTTGACGGCGAAGGGATTTATTGTCTGCAAGGACTTCTTTTCTCCAGTTTTCGTCTTCGCCGAGGTGGATCATTTTATCGTCTTTGTCGATGAGGGTGACTCGTGCGGAGAGGTCGGGGATTAAAAGAAGGTCGCCGTGGACGTCGACATTAGCGGGTAGGATGAAGGGCTCGTTGAGGGTGCGGAGGTGCTTGCCATCGAGGTCGAACCACTGGAGTCGGCCATTGGCACGGTCGGTCACACAAATCGAAGGAGCGCGGCCAGCACGGGTATCGATTCCGAGACCGTGAGGAAGGTTGAATTGTCCATCAGCTTTGCCAGGGCTTCCGAAGGTGGATCGGTAATTGGCGTCCTTATCGTAGCGATGGATGCAGTGGGCTCCGTAGCCGTCGGCAAGATAGAAGCTCCCATCACGTGGATGGAAGGCGATGTTGGTGGGAAGGAAGCCTTTGCGGCTCCAGTTTGCCGAGGTGCTCGTGTTTTCGCCATCGGCATAGCGACCTGAGGCCATCGGAGCCCTGCGGAACCAGACGATTTCCCCTGTGAGGGTCATTTTGGCGAAGCTCTTCACGCCTTGGTAGGCGGTGACGTAGAGAAACTGGCTTCCCCCCTCGGTGTGGACCTCGATGCCGTGGCCGCCCCCTTGGAATTGGGCTCCGAAGGCGCGCATGAATCTGCCGAGGGGGTCGAAAACAAAAATGCAGGGATGCTCTTTTTGCGAAGCAAGGCCTTCGTGGATGACGTAGAGGTTTTGCTCGTTGTCGACGGCGACATTGTGGGTGGTCTGCCAGGAATATTTGTCCGGGAGGCTGGGCCAATGATGAATGGCTTCGTATTGGTGTTCCCCTTCGCCGACGATGGTGATGTCGCTTTTCGTCTTTGCGGTGACGATATAGGGGAAGGAAAGGGCACTTCCCGCCAGCAGGGAAGACTTGCTTAGGAATGATCGCCGTGTTGTAGAGTTCATTCCCTCAAGGTGTCGTTTTCCTCCCTCGCTTGTCGAGGCTAGACTGGGATCGTGGTGACGAGGATTTTGCTCTCACGGTCAGCAGAAACCGGAGAGGCTCCTTTGGGGAGGAGGAAGAAATCACCGGGCTTAAACTGCGATCCTTCAGATGAGATGATCAGTCCAGAGACAACCGTGATGACCGCGAAACGCTCATTCCCATTGCTGAAGGAGGTTCCTTTTTCGAGGTCCTTCTGGTCGACCTGGAAGTATTCGCACTGAGCAAGGTTGTCGCCTTGGGGTTCGTCCATTGTTGGCTCGAAGTCATCGAAATCGATGGATTTCATCGACTCCTCGACATGAAGATCACGGGGGGTGCCATCGAGGCCGACGCGATTCCAATCGAAGACCCGGTAGGTGGTATCAGAGTTTTGCTGAATTTCGTAGATGAGGAATCCCGCGCCAATGGCGTGAAGGCGGCCTGAGGGGATGAAGATGGATTCGCCAATTTCTGGCTGAACGGCGTGGACTTTATCCTCGACTGAACCGTCCTCGAGCGAATCGGCGAATTGGTCACGGGAAACACCGTTTTTAAAGCCGATATAGAGCTTTGCTTCGGGATCGCGATCGGCGATATACCACATTTCTGTTTTCGGATCGCCACCCAGGCTTGGGGCGATCTCCGCGGGTGGATGGACCTGGATGGAGAGGTCATCGCGGGCGTCTAGAATCTTGATGAGGAGCGGGAATCGATCACCCTCTAGATTGGATCCGAAAATTTCTTCACGGTTTTTCGTCCAGAGTTCGTTGAGGGTTCGACCTTCATGAATGCCAGACAAGACGACCGATTGTTCATGCTCGCGGTCGCTGAGTTCCCAGGATTCTCCGTAAGGTTGCTCGTCGGGGAGATTTCGCTGGTAGCTGGCCTCAAGAGTGCGGCCGCCCCAGACGCGGGTCATGTAGATGGGTTGGAAGGAAATCGGCTCCATAAATCGGGAGCAGCGTGCTAAATGGCGCTCGGTGGATCAAGGATAGAGTGAATTTCTGGGCTAGTTGACTGTTTACGAGTCCGAAACTTCACTCTTGCTCTATAAGGCTTCTTCGTGCGACAGTTCCTCAACACGGATATTCCGTGCCCCCGAATCCATGGCCAAACGGCAGAAAAAAGTTACCAAGCAGTCGGCAGTGCTGGCGCGTGAGGGCAGTCAAGAAATGATCGGAATGACGATGATCTTGGTTGGTATCTTACTCTTCATCTCCTTTCTTCGGTTTACGCCGGTCGATTTTGTAGGGTGGAAGGTTTTTGGAAGCTTTGCTCCTGAAGGTGCGGCAGATGAGCCCACCCGGAATCTTATCGGGCCGGTAGGGGCACTTTTGGGATTTGTTTTCATTGGTCTTTTTGGGGCTGCCGCTTATCTCGTTTCTCTCTCGGTGATCTGGCTGGGAGTTGCCGTTGCTTGGTTTAAGAGTAATCTGGGATGGAGAACCATTATTGGATTTGGCGCTCTGATGCTTGCCAGTGCTTCACTCTTTAACGTTCGGGGCTGGTTTGAAGGATATTGGCATGTGAGTTGGGCGGGGGGATTGCTCGGGCAGGGAATCGGGCACTACGTTTTTAAGAATCTTTTGGGCTCTGCGGGAGCCACTATCATTCTCGTGGGGTTCTATGCATTGAGCTTGATTCTCTTAACCGGTCTTCATCCTTTCTCGTTTGTTCGGAATACGGCAGGAACAGTGTCTCTTTGGTGGGTCAACTGGCGGGCCTCGAGGTCAAGCAGCACCAAAAACATTTATTCTCCCTCGGCCCGCAAACATGCTCGTAAAACGGTTGTTCCGCAGGGCGATTCTTCTGCTGCCGGTGATACTGGGGCTTCCGCGAAGGGGAAGTCCAAGATGAAAGAAGTGGAGGATAACGGCCAAGTGACGCTTTCTTTGCGCGAAACTCCTACTCCTCAGATTATCGATTCCTCAGTGCGCAAAAGGCCCCTTAAGGAAATGGGAGCGCGGCCGTTTGAGCGTAAGAAGAAACCGGGGCACACGGGGCTTAGCACCGACGGATTCGAGAACTACGAGCTCCCGGGCTTCGATTTGCTTGAGTTTGAAGAAAATGAAGAGCCTCCTGAGGACTTTAGTGAAGAGCTTCTAGCCACTCAAAAAATCATCATTGAGACCTGTAAGGCTTTTGGTGTGGAGGTAACGGCGGGAGATATTACCCGTGGGCCCACCATTACTCGATACGAGGTTTATCCCAGCGTCGGACTTCGCGTGAGTCGAATCACTCAACTAGAGGCGGACTTAGCTAGAGCGACCAAGGCTGAACGGATCAATATTCTTGCTCCTATTCCAGGTAAGGACACTGTTGGGATCGAAATTGCGAATGACAATAAGGTGGCGGTTCCTCTTCGTGAACTCCTTCAGGATGAGGGCTTCCGGAGTTCCAAGCGGAAGATTCCGCTCGCACTTGGGAAAGACGTTTACGGGAATACTGTCATCGGTGACCTTGCCGCAATGCCCCATTGCCTGGTAGCAGGAGCTACTGGTGCAGGTAAGTCGGTTTGCATCAACTCGATCATTACGAGTATCCTCTACAAATTTGGTCCCGATGAGCTTCGCTTTATCATGGTCGATCCGAAGGTGGTGGAAATGCAGGTTTACAGCAAACTTCCCCACTTGGTCGTTCCTGTCGTTACTGATCCACGAAAGGTCGTTGGTGCCCTGAACTGGTGTGTCAATGAAATGGAACGACGCTACAAGATGTTCGCCAAAATAGGGGTGCGGAATTTTGATAGCTTCAACGGTCGCGAGCGGCCTGAGCCTGTAGTCCTCTCGGAAGAGGAGAAGGAGAAAGCGAGGAAGGAGCAGGAAGATGTGGAATCAATCGTCGATGAGGAGGCCATCGAATCGATGGCTAGAGCTTTCGAGGACGGAGATTTGGGGCCCATTGCGACAGCTGAGGAGATCGAGGAGGAGAGTGACGAGGTCCCGGACCGTTTCCCTTATATCGTGATCATCATCGACGAGCTTGCTGACCTGATGCAGACCGCTCCCGCGGATATTGAAGTCGCGATTGGCCGGATCGCCCAGAAAGCACGTGCCGCTGGAATTCACTTGATCGTAGCAACCCAGACGCCACGTGCGGATGTGGTCACGGGGATGATTAAGGCGAATATTCCAAGTCGAATCGCCTTCCAGGTGTCTTCTTCATTAGACTCCCGTGTGATTCTAGATAGCAAAGGTGCCGAGAAGCTCGTCGGAAAAGGGGACATGCTCTTCTTACCTCCGGGTTCCGCTAAACTTGAGCGTGCTCAGGGAGCGTTCGTTTCCGATGAGGAAGTGGAGGCGATCGTTGAATTCTGCTCGAATCAAGGTGAGCAGAAGTTTGAAGAAAGCATTCAGCAGAGCATTGAGCGTGCTGCATCCGGCGATAGTGGGGGAAATGAGGATGTCTCGGATGCTGACGAGGAGGTTCTTGAGCGTTGCATGGAAGTTCTTCGTGCTGAAGGGAAAGCTAGCACTTCTCTTCTTCAGCGTCGTCTCCGGCTAGGATATACTCGTGCCGCGCGCATGATTGATATTTTGGAAGAGCGGGGAGTGGTTGGTCCAAGCGATGGTGCCAAGCCTCGTGAGGTCTTGATTCCCGGCTGCGGTTCTGACGGAGGAGAGTAGAGAATTCTGGACGATTTCTCCTGTTTATTTTGGTTTACTGAAATAAACAGGCTGTTTCCCCGAAAACTGTCGAATTTCGCTTGTCAGAAGATGTATCTTTGATACAGAACTCGCCCCTGAGCGGGAACTTCCTTGGTTCTCGCTCAATATGACTTGCTCCAACAGACACCATGGCACGACTTTTTGGCACAGAAATCCCGAATGAGAAGCGAATCGAAGCTTCTCTTCCCTATATTTACGGTATCGGACGCTCTACCGCGTCACGCATCCTCGAGCAAGCTGGCGTGAGCCCAGACATCCGCACGGGTGAGCTGACTGAAGAGCAGCTTGTGAAGATTGCGACCGTAATTCAAAGCGAAGAAATCACCATCGAAGGTGACCTTCGTCGTGAACAACAGGGGCAAATGAAGCGTCTTGCTTCTATTAACTGCTACCGTGGTATTCGCCACAAGCGTGGCCTTCCTGTTCGCGGTCAGCGCACCCAGACTAATGCACGGACCCGTAAGGGTAAGCGTCGCACGGTTGGTGTTGCTCAGTAATTTCCGCCTCTCTCTGAACGAGAACGCAAACTGATCCACTACAATGGCTGAAGAAGAAAACAAAAATGAGGAGCCCGAGGTCGTCGCTGCAGCTGCAGAGACTCCTACGGAAACTCCAGCCCCTGAAGCGGCTGCTGAAAAAGCAGCTCCTGAAGCACCTAAAGGTGCTCCAGTTGAGGGTGAAGCAACTGGAGGTGAAGAAGCTCCAGTCAAGAAGACTGAGGAGAAGCGCGATATTTTCGCGGAGCTCCTCGGTGAAGAGGCACCTGACAAAGTCAAGGTGCACAAATCGAAGAAGAGTAAGAACGTCGTTAAGGGCATTGTCCACGTCGTCGCTACTTTCAACAACACCATCGTCAGCGTTACTGATGAGCGTGGTAACTCAATCGGCTGGTCTTCAGCTGGTAAGATGGGTTTCAGGGGGTCTCGTAAGAGCACCGCTTATGCTGCACAAGTTGTCTCCCAAGATGCTTGCCGTCAGGCAATGGCTCATGGGTTGAAGGAAGTGGATGTTCGCGTCAAAGGCCCTGGTGCTGGACGTGAATCTGCTGTTCGTGCTGTCCAAACTCTTGGTGTTGATGTCCACACGATCGAGGACGTGACTGCGATCCCTCACAATGGCTGCCGCCCGAAGAAGGCGCGTCGTGTATAGTCCATCTAACAACCTTTTACTAGAATAGATCAATGGCACGTTACACCGGCCCAAAAGATAAAATTAGCCGCCGTTTTGGAGTTCCACTTTTCGGACCTTCGAAGGCACTTGAGCGTCGTAATTACCCTCCGGGTCCTCACGGACTTCGTTCGGGACGTCGCAAGAAGTCCGAGTATGCAATCGCGCTTGGAGAGAAGCAGAAACTGAAGTTCATCTATGGAGTGCTCGAGAAGCAGTTCCGTGGATACTTTGCGGAAGCAAGTCGTCGTCGTGGTATCACGGGTGACCTCATTCTCCACCTTCTCGAGACCCGTCTTGACAATGTTTGCTACCGCCTCGGTTTTGCAAACTCGCGTCAGGGAGCTCGTCAGCTTGTTAATCACGGCCACGTGCTCGTGAATGGCAAGAAGCTCGACATCGTTTCATACCAAGTTCGTGCAGGGGACAAGATTAAGGTTGGCGCGCGCGCCAGCTCCCAGCAACTTGGACTTCGCATGCTCGATTTGACTCAGTCAGTGCCTTTGGTCGACTGGATCACTCTTGACCGTGAGAACATGGAAGGAACTGTGGCCCGTCTTCCGGAAACGGAAGATGTCGACTCACCAGTCAACCTCCAGCTGATTGTCGAACTTTACTCCCGTTAAAGTTCCGCAGCTCAAGCAAATTGCTTTTTAAAAACTCCGTTCCGGTTGGGACGGAGTTTTTTGTGTCCCTTTCCTTTTTCGTGGTCAGGTCATCGATGCAAGTTTAGTTTCATCTTTTAGAAATCTTACTTTATGAAATTGAAATTTTGCGGTGCCGCTGGCACCACGACGGGTTCCCAGCATCTTCTCGAAGTTAATGGTCAGAAGATCCTGCTCGATTGTGGCATGTATCAAGGACGGCGGAAGGATGCTTATGAAGTAAACTGTTGCTTTCCTTACTTCGAACCTGCCTCGATTGATGCGGTGGTCTTATCCCATGCGCACATTGATCACTCGGGCAACCTTCCTAACCTCACGAGTAAGGGCTTCGAGGGAAATATTTATACCACTTTTGCGACGCGTGACCTTTGTCAGGTGATGTTGGCTGACTCGGCTCGCATTCAAAAATCGGACACGGACTGGCTCAACAGAAAGGGTAAGAAAGACGGCCTGCCAGAGGTTGAACCTCTCTACACACCGCATGATGCGGAGCATTGCCTGCGGCAGTTTGTCAATGTGGGCTACAATCGGAAGATGATGATCACGAAGGGCGTCACTCTGACTTTTATCGATGCCGGTCACATTCTAGGGAGCGCCCAGGTGATTCTGGATATCGAAGATGAGGAGGATGGCGGAAAGAAGAAGCGCTTCCTTTTTTCTGGAGATGTCGGGCGTGGTGGTAATGATCTTCTTAGGGATCCTGCAGGCGCCGAAGGAGTGGACTTTTTGCTGATGGAAAGTACCTACGGAGGGCGGGAACATGAACTTGGAACCGGTGCTGATGAGCAAGTTGCTGAGATCTTAAATCGCGCAATCAAGAAGGGCGGGAAGATCATTATTCCGGCCTTCGCGGTCGAGCGAACCCAGCAGCTTTTGTATGTTTTGCATCAACTCTTTGAACAGAAGAAGATTCCCGAATTACCCGTCTATGTAGACAGTCCGCTCGCGGTGAATGCGACGGAGATTTTCCGACTTCATCCCGAGTGTTTTAACGAGGAGGTCTACAACTTCCTCTTCGAAAAGAGGAATCCCTTCGGCTTCGAGGGCCTCACCTTGATTCGCTCAGTGAGCAGGTCAAAGGAACTCAACGCTGATGATGAACAGGCGATCATCATTACTGCTTCGGGAATGTGTGAAGCGGGCCGGATTCTACACCACCTCCGAAATAACGTCGAAGACCCTAAAAACACGATTCTCTTCGTGGGCTACTGTGCGCAGAACACGCTGGGTTGGAAGATTCGAAACGGAGATGAAAAGATCCGCATTTTCGGCGACGAGTTTAAGTTGCTCGCGAACGTCGAAACGATGGATTCCTTTTCAGGGCACGCCGATCATTCCGAGCTCATGGACTATTTCGAGAGCATCAAGGGGCCGAAAGAGAAGGTGTGGCTCGTGCATGGGGAAAAAACCCGCTCAGAAGCGCTCTGTGAGGCGTTGAGAGAAATTCATGGAGAGCAGGTTGAAGTGGCGGAACTCGGAACTGAGGTAGAATTTTAGGCCATGAAAGCAATTTTATTTCTATCACTGATCGGCTCACTCGTCGCGGAAGAGCTGTCGATGAAAGATTTCGTCGTGCAAGAGAAGGAGCAACATTACTGGCGTGTTGACGAAGGTGAGATTGTTGCTGGTTCTGCTACTGGGCAGGTGGCGCATAACACCTTTGCTTCTTCGAAAAAACGCTATGGTAATTTTGAACTGAATCTTCAGGTGAAGATCGATGTTTACGAAAGCACAAACCCCAACGCCGGGATTCAGATTCGAAGCGAGCGGATCATCGATCACCACGAGATGATCGGCTACCAAGCCGATATTGGTGAAAACTACTGGGGCAAGATCTACGATGAATCACGTCGCCGGAAAGTGGTGGGAGACTACCTTAAACCTGATGCGGGAAAGGCCGTTCGAAAGGGATGGAATAATTACCTCATTCGCTGTGAAGGGCCACGTATCCGGATTTGGCTCAATGGCATTCAAACAGTAGATTTCACCGAGGAAGATCCCAAGATTCCCCTGGAAGGCCTCATTGCGCTTCAAGCACACAGCGGCAAGAGCTTCGAAGCGCGGTATCGAAAGATTACGATTCGAGAGCTCCCTGAAACGAAAGGGATCACCACCTGGGAGAAGCTCGGGCCTGAGGTCCTGACCCTCCCGAAAAAGCGCTAAGGGACTACGCGAGAAGGTTTTCTTTGTGATGCGGGAGGCCGAAATAGGCCTGCGCATTGTGGTAGCAGATGTTTCCGACCAAATGGTGCAGGAGTTGATGGTCGTCGGGAAGCTTCCCATCCTCGACATCTTGCCCGATGACGTTGCAGAGAACACGACGGAAATACTCGTGTCGCGGGAAGGAGAGGAAAGAGCGGGAGTCGGTTAACATTCCTACGAAATGGGCGAGGAGGCCGATGGCAGACAGCGTGTTGATCTGATCCTCCATTCCTTTGATGGTGTCATTAAACCACCAACCGGAACCGAATTGAACTTTTCCGCGCATCGGTGCTTCCTGGAAGGAACCACAGGCCGCTGCAAGGACGGCATTGTCGCGTGGATTAAGGTTGTAGATGATTGTCTTGGGTAGACGGTCGATCGCGGCCAAGGAATCGAGGAAGGAGAAGATCGCTTCTCCTTGAGGCCAGTCTCCGATGGTGTCGAATCCTGAATCGGGACCGATTTGCTTAAACAGACGGGAGTTGGGGTTCCTCTTGGGGCCAAGGTGAAGCTGCATGGTCCAATCACGTTCGGCGTTCCATTGTCCGACGTGGAACATGATTAGAGCGCCGAAGGCATCGGTTTCTCCTGCGGAGGCAGCGGTGCCTTGTCGGGCCTTCTTGAGGATTTGATCCGCTTCCCGGGCGGAGCAGGGGTTGGCCAGCGCATAGCGCATGCCGTGGTCGGTCATGCGGCATCCTTTTTCGTGGAAAAAATCGTGACGATTTTTCAAGGCGGTAAGAAGGTCATCCAAGGAGTCGATATTCTCTCCGAGCTGATCAAGCCATGGGTTTAGAATGGTGGGGCGATCCACGAAGAGAGCTTTATCGGGCCTGAAAGTGGGGTAGATCTTGGTCGGGCAGCCTGAGTTATTGGCACTCTCGTGATGGCAGAGATCATCAGTGGGGTCATCGGTCGTGCCAACGGCATCGACGCGGAAACGTCGCATTAATTCACGTGCTGAAAAGTCGGCGTCTTGCAGCCGCTCATTGGCTTGATTCCAGATTTCTTCGGCGGTGTCAGGGCTGAGAAGGGTCTCGATGCCGAAGCAGCGTCGGAGTTCGAGGTGGGTCCAGTCGTAGAGCGGATTACGGAGGGTGTTTGGAATGGTTTCGGCCCAGGCCTGGAACTTATCACGAGGGGAAGCGTCGCCCGTGATGTGGCTTTCAGGGATTCCGTTTGCCCGCATGGCGCGCCATTTGTAGTGGTCGTGGCCGAGCCAGAGTTCGGTGACATTTTCCCACCGCTTGTCATTGGCGATTTCTTCGGGGGGAAGATGGGTGTGGTAATCGATGATCTGCTGATGCTCTGCCGATTCATGGAAGAGGCGTTCCGCAGTTTTGCTCAGGAGGAGAAAGTCAGTATCGAGATAGGTTCTGGCCACGGGGTGAGGCTAGAAAACCAAGAAGGAGATGGGCAGGCAAAAAGGGAACGATTTTTCTAAACGGACGCGCTGATGCGGTTGGCTAGCGAGAGGACGATGATGCCAATCAGGATGAGGGTCATTCCCAAAAAGAAGGCCCCGTTTTTACGATGTTTCCATAAGGACCAGATGCCTGCGATTGCGAGAAGGGAGCCCAATCCTAGAGAAAGGAGTCCTAAAGCAGCCAAGAATTGAATCACGGTGAAATGAGAGCATAAAAAAACGGACCTGACGAATCAGGACCGTTTAAGATTTAGAATACCAAATTAGTCTCGCTTGATCGTGGCATTGTTACTTGCCTCCATGATGTTCAAGGAGTGATTGGCGAGGGACTCAAGCTGGTTGTTGATGTCGGTGTAGAGCATCTCGATCCGAATATCGCCCTCCGCCATGCGCTTGATTGCCTCTTTGTTGAAGCTCTTACGCATGTTGTCGGTTTGATCCTCGAGGCTCTTGACCGAGCGTATAACATCGGCTGGAACAGGCTGAAGGAGGTAGTTGTCAACGGCGCTGAGGGATTGGCCCACGACGTCTGCGATTTCTCGAACCCGCTTGGTCTGGTGATCTGTGAAATCGTGACCTTTGTTGTATTTCCGCTCGATCAGCTTGACGAGGCGGTAGGTGCAGTCGGTTGATTCCTCGAGTTCGGCGACGATGCGAATCATCGCTGCGATGCTGCCAGCATGCTGGGGAGTGAGGTCTCGGGCGGAACACTGCACGAGATATTCCGTGATGTCCTGCATCATGAGGTCGGCCTCCTCTTCCATCTTTTTCAAGCTGGAGATTTTCGAAGAGAGATCGGTGGAGGGGTTGTCAAAGGCTTCCCGGAAGCCTTTGAACATTTCTTGAGAATGTGCGGACATTTTGCGAATGGCTCCTTCGGCCTCGACGATATTGAGTTCACCCAAATCGACGAACTTCTGTGAAATGTAGCGGAGCCGTGTCGTATCACGCCCCTTGTCCTCCTTGTCCGAGGGGACCCATTTTTTCACGATACTGGCGATCTGAGGGACAAACCAAACGAGCACACCGATATTGATGAGGTTGAAGGTCGTGTGGAAGATCGCGGTAGCGAAGGCAACCTCACTAGCGGCGAACTTCTCGCTGGCGGACTTCAGACTATCGGGAAGATGTTGGGCGATATCCCAGACCATCCCGGCGAAGGGAATGAAAACGATGAGCATCCAAACAGTTCCGATGACGTTGAATAGGAAGTGCGCTCGCGCGGCTCGTTTTGCCTCCGTGTTGGCTCCTAGAGAGGCCAACCAGGCGGTGACGGTGGTTCCAATGTTTTCTCCGAGGACAACAGCTGCGGAGATCCTAAATGATTCGAAGGCACTGTCAGCAAACCAGCCGTTGATGGCACAAGTAATCGTAATCGCCATGGCGGCTGAAGAAGATTGGACAATCAGGGTCAAAATGATTCCGCCGATCATAAAGAATACGTAGGAGAGATAACCTTTTCCTCCGATTAACCCGATCCAATAACGGATCGATTCAACAGCACTTGCATCCTGTTCGTTTGCGATCCCGCTCTTGAGATCGGGAACCGCTTCCTTCAAAAGGCTAAGGCCCAGGAAAAGAAGTCCAAATCCAACAATGAACTCACCTGCGGACTTCCATTTACCTTTTCCGATAAAGTAGACAGGAAAGCCGATTCCAACGATGGGAACCGCGATTCCAGTGAGGCTGAACTTGCCAATTGTTGCGACAATCCATGCGGTGACGGTCGTTCCTAGATTGGCACCCATGATCACTCCAATGGACTCAGTGAGGGAAAGGAGGCCGACATTGACAAATGAAACGACCAGAACGGTGGTGGCGGAGGATGATTGAACCAGGCCGGTTGTGAAGAGTCCGGTGAGAACCCCCTTGAAGCGATTCCCCGTGATGGAGGCGAGAGCTGAGCGCATGCGAGCGCCAGCGAATTTCTGAACACCTTCGGACATGACTTTCATGCCGAATAGAAATACGCCGAGAGCGCCTAGAATTTGGAGTGCGGTTGCCATTGTGCGGATCTAAATAACGGAGCCAGAACAAGATCTAAAACTCCATGTGTGGACAGCATAAACTAGCCGAAATTGTGACAAGGTTGTCACGATTTTGGAGGCAGGTGTCGCGATACCTAGAGGCCGATCTTCTGTTCGAAATCGGGGCGTGCGGGAGCACCTCGCCTTAATGCCTCTTGATACAAGATCTTAGCCTGATCATTCTTATCGGCGCGGGCTGCCATGTAGGCGAGATTGAAGTGCGGTTCCCAGATGTTGGGGTCGATCTTGATGGCTTGTTTGAAGTGGAACTCGGCTTCGATTCCACGGCCCATTTTTCCTGCCATATTTCCAAGAATGACGTGGGCATTGGCATTCTCAGGGTCGAGCCCGAGGGAAATGTTGATTTCGCGTTCGGCTTCGGGGAAGAGCTGACTGCGATAGTAGGTGTCACCGAGCATGAAGTGGGCCACTGGGATCTTGCGGTCACCAGCGTAGAGGATGGCCTGCTCAAAGTGCTTTGCTGCCTCTGAAGGTTGTCCCAATCGAAGTTTGACGATGCCTAGATTCACCATGGCATCCCAGGCGGCGGGATTTTCCTCGATGATCATTTCTAAGATTCCACGGGATGCTTCGAGGTCATCCTTTGAGTAAAGGCGGGTGGCCACCTTGTTGAGATCGTCCTCTCGGCGGCCGAGCTCTTCGGCTGCGACCCGGCGCTCGTAGGCAGTTACCGCGAACTTGCTGGTCACGGTGAAGTCAGCGCGGACCCTATCGATCATGGCATCCTCCTCAGGAGTGATCGAGGGTTTGAAAGAATCATCGAATTGAGCGATCGCTTGCTTCCAGATTGGGTCTTCCATGCCCATCCGTTTTGCTTGAGCCACGAGAAGCTCGCCTTTTTTCTGTGCCGCTTCGAAATCATCGCGTTGCTTTTTCACGACTTCGCGGAGCCATGCGAGTTCTTGGCGATTCGTTTCATCAAGATTGCCGTTCACGGACTGCGAGATGATGTCCTCCTGCGCCATCTTGAGGCGGCGTTCGAGATCGTGGACGCGCAGTTTTTGTTGGGCGTTCTCCCGTTGAGTATCGCGGATCTTGGCTCGGGCCAAGGTGAGACCGCGTTGGGCCAGAAGGATTCCCTCTTTTGAGGCATTGGAATTTTCCATCGAGGCTTTGACTTGCCGTTTTGCGTCTGTGAACTCCTTGCTGAGGGAGACGTTTTGCGAGAGGAGTTTCTGCACTTGGTCCGGGACGGTCATTTTGAGGAGTGCGTTCAATTGTTCCTTCTCTTTGATGAGATCATTGTGCTCGAGCTGGAGGTCATCGATCATCGCGAGGGACTGCGTAAGTTGGGTGCCGAGTTGCTTGGTTTTTTCTCGTTCCTCGGCGAGAAGCTTGTCCTTCATTTTCATTTCACGACGTAACTTGTCGATTTGATCCTGTTGTCCTTTGACGACGCTACCATTGATCTTGCGCTGTTCTTCGATGACGGCCTGTTGCTCCCGTCCCCGGCGTTGCAGTTCGGCGAGTGCCTTTTGCGTGAAGTCTAATTCTTGTCGGGTTTTTAAGAGAGTGGCCTTTGTTTTTCCCAGGGCGAGTGAGAGTGCGTCTTTCTCACGACGAAGTCCCGAAATTTCCTTATTGAGAGCTTCGAGTTCGGAGCGAAGGGGCACGGAGGCGATGTCGTCTCGCTCTTCCTGTAGATTCTTAAGGGCTTCGCGAAGTTTTGCAGCATTGGCATTGCGGCCATTGTTGCTTTCGTTGAGCTGTCGTTGGAGCTGCTCAATCTTGCGCTGCATCGAGCTGAGGTCGCCCATGCGCTTTGCATCGGCTTTGGGATCCAGCGGAATGATGAGATTCCCACCGGGGTCTTCGCCTTCGATAAAGCCGTTTTTCTTTTTCGATTCCTCCTCTTGGGCAGATGCCTTCACATAGATGGCATCCATTGTTTCTCGAGTGGATTCCTGGCGGCCCTTTACGAGGTCAGGCTTAAAGGTCGGGTGGTTGATGGCGACGGTGTCGAACATCGTCTTCGCCTTTTTTAGCTTTATATAGGCATCGAGATGCTTTTCCTCCTCGATGAGCTTGTCGCTATCACGAGCGAGAATCCACCCCTGGAAGTAGAGGTGTGAGGGATCGAGTGAGGCAAGTTCGGCCGGGGTCTGTGCGCCCAGAGGTGCCAGAAGTTGCAGACCTGCCAAAAGGAAGGCCATGAGATGACGTAGGTGTGTCATGGGGAAGGGACGCTAGCAGAGAGGTGAAAAGAGGAAAAGGGAGGATTTTGGAGGCAAATATGATCTCATTTTTCTTTGTATCGGGGCGAATGCTTCGAAGGGAAGAGTTAGTTTACTTGCAATTCTGAGCGGAGCCATTTGCTCTCTTTGTTCTTTCTCGCAAGTAACACGCCTTTTGAAGGAAGGAGAAATGTTAATCCTTTAAATCTGCTTGCGGTCCAAAGTGACGGGCCGACGGGGATCTGAGGCTTGAAGATGGGCGAGAGCGATGGCAAGGGCGTCTGCGGCATCGGATGGCGGCGTTTCGGAAAGGCCGAGGAGGGCGCGGATCATGAAGGCGACCTGGCTCTTGTCGGCTGTGCCATTTCCTACGACAGCTTGCTTTACTTTGCGCGGGGCATACTCGTAGATGGGGAGGCTGAATCCGGCAGCTGCAATCAGGGTGGCGGCACGGGCCGCGCCCATGGTGATGGCGGTGCGGTGAGATTGGACGTAAATAATTCCCTCGACGGCCACTTCATCAGGCTCCCATTTTTTAATGAGATTTTTAATGTGGCTGTAGATCGCGTCGAGAGCCTTGGATTGAGGCACTTTTTGCGGGATGGAAATGACCCCGTAGTCGAGCGCCTTGGCAGTGGCGTGATCACCCTCGAGAATGGCAAAGCCGGTGTTCCGGATGGCGGGGTCAATGCCGAGGGTGCGCATGGAAGGGTGGCTTTTTAGCGACGTCGGCGCTTGCCGCCTCCGCGTTTGGGCTTCTTGAACGATTTGATGGGCTTATCGTCCAGCATCGCGGTGTAGAGGTAATCGAAACCTTCAAGCTTGTCCCGTTTGATCTTCTTATCAAGGAAGCGCTCAACCGCTTCGGCGTATTCGAGCTCGTCTGCGGTGAGGATGGTGAACGCGTCACCTTCTTTTTCGGCACGACCAGTTCGGCCGATACGGTGGACGTAGTCCTCTGCGTTTTCTGGAACGCGGTAGTTGATGACGTGGGTAACGTCTGAGATGTCGATTCCACGTGCGGCCACATCGGTCGCGACGAGAATGTCGTATCTGCCTTCTTTGAAGCCCTTAAGTGCCTTCATTCGGTCACTTTGATTGATGTCCGAATGCATCGCAGTGACCTTGTCGCCGACCTGCCCTTTGAGCATCGTGGTGACAAGATCGGCTTCTTTACGGGTCCGCGTGAAGATCATCACCGAATTATAGTCGGTCTTTTCAATGATTCCGCAGAGGAGTTCGTCGCGTTGAGTCATCGCGACGGGATAAAAGGCGTGGGAAACGGTTGAGGCGACTTCAGCGCGCGCGATTTCGATGGAAATCGGATCGGTGAGGCACCAGTCGGCAAAGCCTTTGATGACCGGAGGCATGGTGGCCGAGAAGAAGAGGGTCTGACGAGATTGTTCCTCGTTATTCCAAGGACAGACGTTGATAATTTTACGGACCTGGGGAAGGAAGCCCATGTCGAGCATGCGGTCGACCTCATCAAGAATGAGCACCTTAATGTTTCCGAAGCGCGCGGTGGCGCGATAGAAGTGATCGATGAGACGGCCTGGGGTGGCAACGATGATCTCAGCACCTTTTCCCAACGATTCATCCTGTGCGCCATAGCCGACGCCTCCATAGAGGAGGGCTACGGTGCATCCTGTGTGCTTGCCGTAGTGCTCAAATTGTTCGGCAACTTGATGGGCGAGCTCCCGGGTGGGTTCCAGAACGAGGATCTGGGTTTTTCCGTTGGCTTCGATGTTGCAGAGAGAGGGGAGAGCGAAGGCTGCGGTCTTTCCTGTTCCGGTCTGGGAGGCTCCAACGAGGTCTTTGCCGTCAAGGATCTGAGGGATCGCTTGAGCTTGAATGGGGGTGGGTTTTTCGTAGCCAGACTCTTGAACAGCCTGTAATACGGGGGCTGAAAGCCCAAGCTCATCGAAACGCATGGGTGGTGGTTAAGCGAAGTTGGGCCTTTGCTCAAGGTTTGTATTTTAAATGCGTGTGATTGACGTGAAATGAGAAGATGGTTTCTTGGGCCCGGAAATGAAAAACGCTTTGGAATGCTTTATGGTAGCCCTTCGACTTGGGCTGACTTCTTTTGGTGGCCCCGTCGCTCATGTGGGGTATTTCAGAGACGAATATGTCTCGAAAAGAAATTGGATTAGTGAGGAGCGGTTCGGAGAATTAATGGCCCTCAGTCAGTTTATTCCCGGTCCCGGGAGCAGTCAGTTGGGGGCCGCGATTGGTCACGAAAGAGCGGGGCTTCTCGGAGGATTGGCCGCGTGGGTGGGTTTTACGCTGCCTTCGGCTCTCGTGCTGCTCTTTGTGGCAATGGGAATTGATGCCCTGAGTGGGGGTGGGGGATTTGTTCCAGGGATGCTTCACGGAACGAAGCTGGTCGCGATTGCGGTGGTGGCGGGCGCTTGGATCGGAATGCGAAGATCTCTCGCAATCGGGATGCGTAAAATGCTGATCGCGATTTTCGCCTTGCTTGTTCTTCTAATTACTTCGCCAGCATGGATGACAATTCTCGTGATCGCAGTGGCGGCAGTCCTGGGAATCCTCTTTTTGGATTCAGGAAAGCTTCCTGAATCCCAAGAAAATCAATCTCGTGGATTTGCGGGAATGGTTGCGATGGCGGTCTTTTTTATTCTCCTCTTTCTTTCTCTAAAGCAGACGCCCAACTCAGATTGGCAACAATTGGGGGGGATCTACCGAGCCGGTGCCCTCGTTTTTGGCGGAGGTCATGTGGTCCTGCCGATGCTACAGGAGACGATGGTTGGTGGAGGTCACATGCCCAAAGATGTTTTTCTCGGCGGCTATGGCGCTACGCAAGCGGTGCCGGGGCCGGTCTTTACCTTCGGGGCCTTTTTGGGGGGGCAGACACAGATTTTTGGGAACGCCTGGCTCGGAGCAGGAGCGGCCGTGATTGCCGTCTTTCTTCCGGGGATGCTCCTTTTGAGTGGCACGATGAGTGTCTGGGGAAGACTTCGTGGCAAGGCTTGGGCGCAAAAGGCAATCCAAGGAGCCAATGCAGCCGTCGTGGGAGTCCTCGGACTTGCTTTAATTCAGATGGCCACAAAAGGAGCGATCACGGGCTGGGAGGATGCGCTTGGAGTGGTGGTCCTATTTTTCATCCTCCACCGGAAGGTGATTCCAGTGTGGGCGGTGGTGATTTTAGCTGCTCTCGTGGGAGCAGTAATAGGGCTAGCCTTTAATCTCCAATAGCATCTGCGCGTTGCTGGGGAATTTCTTCATAAAGAAGAGCAGGCGCTCCATGGCCTCGATCGGCTTGTGACCGGAAAGGCCTCGGCGGATCATGTGGAGTTTATGAAGCGTGATCTCAGGAAGGACGAGTTCCTCTCGGCGGGTGCCTGATTTGAAAATATCGACGGCCGGATAAACGTAGTGCTCGGCGATGGCGCGATCAAGGACGAGTTCCATATTTCCGGTTCCTTTGAACTCCTGGAAGATGGCTTCATCGGCCTTCGAGTTGGTTTGAATGAGAGCGGTCGCTACGATCGTGAGTGAGCCGGCCTCGCGGGTGTTCCGAGCCGCGGCAAATAAACGTCGTGGCATTTCAAGAGCTCCGGCAACGATTCCTCCTGACTGGTAGCCGCGGCCCTTGCTTTCGCGACTTCCGCCCATGTTGTTATTGTAGGCACGGGCAAGACGCGTGATGGAGTCCATGAGGACGAAAACGTGTTGACCAGCCTCTACTAGCCGCTTCGCCCGTTCGATGCAAAGTTCAGCCATGCGGCAATGATTCTGCGGCGAGTCGTCATTAGAACTCGCGTAGATCTCAGCATCCGGGAGCTGACGACGAAACTCGGTGACTTCCTCGGGACGTTCGTCGACGAGGCAGATCATGAGGTGGATGTGCTCTTCGTGGCGCTCCTGCACTGCTTCCGCCATGTGGAGGAGCATCGTTGTCTTTCCGGATCGTGGAGGAGAAACGATGAGTCCACGCTGGCCCCGGCCCACAGGTGCCATGATGTCCACCACTCGTGTGGTGTAGCGATCAGGAGTCGTTTCGAAAACGATGCGCTTGTTGGGGTTGACCGCTTTTAATTCTTCAAAGAAGGGGAGCTTTCGGGCTTTCTCTGGTGGAAGATCGTTGATGGAATCGATTGTCGTAAGCTGTGGTCCGCGCGTTGAGTCTCTCGCCTTTCCTTTGATCCAGACGCCTGAGCGGAGGCCGTTTTCACGAGCGATGTCGGGAGGAATGAAGACATCATCTTTGTTTTGCTCAAAATTTTGATCGGGTCGGCGGATGAAACCAAAGCCCTTGGTGGCCATTTCAAAAAGTCCTTTGACCGCGAATTCCTCACTAGTGAACTCAAAAGGTTTGCGGTCTCGGTTTTCTCGTTGATCCCGGTTCTCTCGTTGGTCCCGCCCATTTCTTGGACCATAGCCGTCTTGTCGACCGCCTCTTGATTGGCCTCCGCCATTATTGTTCCTGCGGTTACGGTTGTTGCGTCGGCGGCGATTTTGCTGGCGACCATTGTCCCCGGAAGAATTTTGCTGCTGCGAGGCGCCCGTTGAATCGGAATCGGGTGGTGTCATACGAGATATATTGATCTAAGGAAGGGGCTCGCTGGCAGAATGTTGGAAGTTCTAGGAATGATTCCTATTTTCCTGCTGCCAGTAGAGGGTGTTTGTTGGAGATTCCACAAGGAAGCCGGGTTTTCAAATATTCCACCAAGCACAAGAGCATTGGTCGAGAATCTGAGTCTCACAGCGAGGTCATGGGGAAACTCTCAAAACAGAGAGTCGGCGTAAGCGAGGAACGCTTGCTGCCTTCGACGATGACACCTTGCTCGCGAAATCTTGAAAGAGCAATGATTTTTTCACAGCATCGTGATCGTAAACTTTACTTGGTTTTCCCTTGACGAAGGGGTTATTTTTCATAGCTTCTGCGTCCCGATTTAGCAATATCATGGCAAGAGACATCATTATTCTGGAGTGCACCGAGGCCCGCGGCTTAGGAAAGCCACCCTCACGTTATACCAGCACCCGCAACAAGAAGAGCCTCAATACGCCAGGCCGTTTGGAGAAAGTGAAATTTAATCGCTTTCTTAACAAGCGCACCCTTCATCGCGAACTTCGCTAAATTCACCCTCTAAATATCATGTCTGAGCCTAAGACCATTCAGCGCCGAATTAATTTCCGGAAGCACAACAAGTCGATGACCACTAAGCGTCTCGACCTTCCATTCGAAAAGATCAGCTTCAAGAATCCAGAGATTCTTTCCAAGTTCACTACCGAAACCGGCCGTATCCTTCCGCGCAAGGTGACCGGTGTGTCGGCAAAAATGCACCGTACGATCACCCGCGAGATTAAGCGTGCACGTGCAGTGAACCTTATCCGCTAGACGGAAGGGCCCGATAGGGAAACGCAAATTTCAACAACCTGTCCGGATCTTCCGGGCAGGTTGTTTTGCTTGCTGGCGGAGGTTCCGCCCAGTGTTAAAGTTCGATATCGGGGTAGGACCCCAGAATTTTCACAACTGAGCAGTGGGTTTCGAGATCATTAAGCGCTTTTTTGATGCCCTCATCTTCACAATGACCGGCCAGATCGATGTAGAAAATATACTCCCAGTCTTTCTGCTTGGATGGGCGGGATTCAATCTTCGACATGTTAATCTCGAAGGAGTCGAAGGCCTGCAGAGCCTTGACCAGTGAGCCTGGTCTGTCATGGACGGAGAATAGGAGCGAGGTGCGGTCGTTTCCAGTGGGTGGACAGGTCTCCTCTCCAATGACGAGAAAACGTGTGGTGTTTGTCGCTCGATCCTGAATCGATGTTTCGAGCATTGAGAGTTCACTGAGCTCGGCCGCGAGGGCGCCTCCGAGAGCTGCCGCTCCGTCTGCTGCGTTTTTCTTTGCGAGCTGCGCCGCTTTAGTGGTTGAAGAAACCTCAACGAGATCCGCTTCCGGAAAATTACGGAGAATCCAAGAGCGGCATTGGCCAAAGACCTGTGGATGGGAATAGAGTGTTTTGATGTCTTTGCGAGGAATTGAGGCCATGAGGCCATTTTCAATTCGCAGGAGGATTTGAGCACAAATCCGGAGAGGGGATTCGACGAAGAGGTCGAGGGTGTGGGAGACGGCTCCTTCGGTAGAGTTTTCGATAGGCACGACGCCATAGTTGGCATGTCCCCGGGTGACGTGATCGAAAATCTCGGCGAAATTTCCTAATGAATGGTAGTCCACGGAGTGGCCAAATTTCTTGATGGCCGCTTGATGTGTCCAAGTACCCTCAGGCCCTAAATAGGCAATCTTGAGATTGTCCTCAAGCGCGAGCGCAGCCGACATAATCTCGCGATAAATGGCATGGATCGACTTGTCAGGAAGGCGCCCCTTGTTCTTTTTCGATAGGGCGTCCAAGAGGGCGTGTTCACGCTCCGGGGCGTAGATTTGCAGACCCTCCTTCTTCTTGATTTCTCCTACTTCGTGAACGAGGTCAGCTCGTTGAGAGAGAAGTTCAAGGAGTTCGGTATCGAGCGCGTCGATCTTCTTTCGAATGTCGTTGAGTGGCATTATTTTTCTTCTCCGGAGGGTTCGGGGTTGGCAAAGTCTTCGCTGTTGCTTGATGGCTCCTCGCTCTTCTCGGATGCAGGGGGAGATTCGACAGCGCTGAGGGCAAGTTGTTTTTCGGCATCGATCGTCTCCTCCTTTTCCTCTTTCTCAGTCCCATCGGGGAGCTTAATCTGACGGAGTTCGCCAATATTTGGAAGGTCTTCGATATTCGTAATGCCAAAGTGCTCAAGGAAGAGCTCGGTGGTTGCATACAACAGAGGGCGTCCCGGGAGATCTGCGCGACCGTTAATCTTAACGAGTTCGCGATCCAGGAGTCTTTGGAGCATTCCGTCGCAGGAGACTCCGCGGACGGCTTCGATTGCCGACTTTGTCACCGGTTGTCGGTAAGCGATCACCGCGAGCGTCTCCATCGCAGGAGCACTTAGCCGCTCGGGTTTGCGGCCAGGGAAAAGATGGCGAACGAAGCCCGAATACTCGGCAAGGGTGTAGATTTTCCATCCTTTGGCTCGTTCTGCGATGATGAAGGAGCGACCAGTGAGTTCGTAACTGTGATTGAGCTCACCAATGGCGGTGTCGATCTCATTTTCGGAAGTTTTTGTGAGGAGAGGAATATCCAGCTCGCTCTCGGGACTATTGGGAGCGGCCCTAAGTTCCGGGTTTTCAGTGATCGAGTCATCGGATAGCTCTGCGGCCCGAGCGCGAATCAAGCGGGCAAGCTCGGACGAGGGGAGAGGCGCCTCAGAAGCGACGAGGAGGGATTCTAGTATCGAAGAAATATCCATTGGAGGAGTGGGGAGATTAGGTTGCAAAATGAGGATTTCAAGACCCTCGTGCGCTCTTCTTTCGAAATGGAGCGGAAAATGGGCTTGCGCCATGGCTTCAAAGTGACTAATCAATGCCGCTTTCCATGCGGGGCGGTTGACTAATTGACTGCCTTGATCGATGGATTAAAAAAATCACCAATCTCTCATGGCCAAGAAAGCTGCAAAAAAGAAGACTGCTAAATCTGCTCCGACGAAGAAGATTAGTAAGAAAGCGCCTGCCAAAAAGGTGGTAAAAAAGGCCGCTTCGAAAAAAGCGAGACCGGTGAAGAAAGCACCCCCGAAGAAGGCCGCTTCGAAAAAAGCGAAACCAGCTCCCCCGAAGAAGGCCGCTTCGAAAAAAGCGAGACCGGTGAAGAAAGCACCCCCGAAGAAGGCCG